>JAKARI010000012.1 GCA_021819245.1 Pseudomonadota bacterium
AGCCTTCTTCGGGGCGGAGGGACACCAATCGCCGGAACGCACTTGCGGCACCCGGAAGGTCGCTTCGCCAAAGCGGGTGAGCATGGTCTGGGGCTTGAAGCCGTGGGCGTAGTCGCGCCGGGTCTCGGTGCGCCCGTAAGGACGGGCGCCGATGAACGCGGTGCGCTCGATCCTGGCGGCTTCATTGACCGGAAGGCGCAAGGCCCCTCCCGCACCGTCGAGTCCATCCTCGAGCAAGACGGCATGGGCGGCCTCCGGAGGGTTCGTTTCGACTCGCATCGCCATGGGGGTTACGCTCCCTTCTCGAAGTCATGGCGTCAGACTCGCCATCGCGCCGCCTGCCGTGCGGGACGCTTCGGTGCCCCGCGCCTACGCTCCCGCACGGCAGACCACGGCAACACACGGAATTTACAGAAAGAACGATACACAACTGCTTGGCGTTCATCGTGGGCTCCGTGATGCGATTGGCGACACCAGCATGAACGCGCTGTTCTGCAGGGAAGCCAAGCTATTTTTGATTGCCATGGGATAGTGGCGTCAAAATGGCGACAGTGATAGACTGGGCGCTCAGATCATTGCTGGAGGTTCTTATGGATACCGCAGTTACCAAGCAGGACCGTATCGGCGCCCGGGTTCCGCACGAGGTTTACGAAACGCTTTGCCGGGCCGCCGAATTGACCGGCGCAACGGTCAATCAGTTTCTGGTGCAGGCCGCGCTGAAAGAGGCCCAGGAAGTTATCGAGCGCGAGGAGGTCATCCGCCTCAGCCCGCGCGACTGGAACTGGCTGCTCGACTTGATGGAAAACCCGCCCAAGCCGAACGCCAAGCTGAAGGCTGCCCTGAAGCGCTACCGGAAGGCCAAGCGAGACGATGCAGGTACTACCTTTAGCTGGGAGCCATGACCGGCTGGGGTTCGACTGTGGCCGCCAGGAACTGAACGACTGGCTGCGGCAGGTCGCGCGCCAGCATCAGGACAAGGGGCTGTCGAAAACCTTCGTCGCCATCCGTGAGGACGAACCGGCCCGCATTTGCGCCTACTACGCGCTGACCCTGGCCGAACTCGAAAACCGGCATTTGCCGGATACCTGGCGCAAGAAACTGCCGCGCCGCGTTCCCGGCGTACGGCTGGGCCGACTGGCGGTCGACCGACAATACCAGGGCAAGGGGCTGGGCGAACTGCTACTGGTCGATGCCCTGACGCGGGCGCATCGCATCTACGCCGAGGCGGGCGGGATTGGTCTGTTCGTCGATGCGCTCGATGAGCGGGCCGCCGGGTACTATCGCCGCTTCGGTTTCGAGGCCGCGCCGGATAATCCGCTGCTGCTGTTCCTGTCGGCAAAGATCGCCGAGCAAGAATAATTGAACAGTGAGATGGCAAACAACAAAGAAACCGAACGCGCCGAGTTGCACAAGACCATCTGGCGCATCGCCAACGACCTGGGCGGCAGCGTGGACGGCTGGGACTTCAAGAGCTACGTGCTCGGCATGCTGTTCTATCGTTTCATCTCCGAGAATCTCACCTGCTGTCAACGAGGAGGAGCGCCGCGCCGGCACCCCGGACTTCGACTACGCAAAACTCTCAGATAACGATGCCGAATTCGGTCGCGCCGAGACGGTGAAGGAATAAAGTCTTTTAGGATCGTTGGAAATTTGATTGGGTTATGCGGCATGCGGGTTGATCCGGGTGAAGTCGGGCTTTCCCGCAATGAGGAAGAGCACGGTGCGCATGGTCGGGAAGCGGGTGTAGCCGCGTGCCTTGCGCTTGGCGGCCCGGAAGAGACCGTTCAAGGCTTTGATCACGCCGTTGGTCCGGCGGGTCCGGGCAACGATGCCGTCGAGGCAAGAGCGGACCATTCTGGCGACCCCCGTCATCGGCAAGACCTTGGAGTGCGGCACGGTGGAGCACCACTGTGTGAGCAGACGGGAGACGGCGTTGATCTGCCTGCGGTCGCGGATCTCGCGCCGGTGCTTGCGATAGAGCCGGGCGCGGGCGGTTCGCCTGCTCGCCGCCTTGGCGATCAGGGCATCGCGGCCGATGCAACGGGCGGCAGAAAGGCGGTCGCGGTCCTTGAGCAGGGCCCAACGCATGCCCTTAAGAGTCGGATCGGTTTTCTGTTCGATGCGGCGCATCCGATCGACGGCGGTCGAGGCCCGGGCGATGACGGGGAATGTGTCGAAGGTGATGCGCGCCCCGGGCGGATGTGTGCCGACCCCTTTGATGGAGGCAGGCGGCATGTCGAGACTCAACCTGCTCGGCGGACCCGTCATGCGCCTCCAGGTATTCGGCAAGGCGCCCGATGGCCTTGGCATCCTTGCCCTCGGTCACGAACACGACCTTGCGTTCGGTGATATCGGCAGCGAGGGCCAGGTGGTCATGGCCGCGCCGGGAGGGGGTTTCATCGATCGCCACCGCGGTGACGGCGGACAAATCGGCTTCGGCCAGCACAAGATCGACATAACGCGAGCAAACGGCATGCACGCGATGCCACGACACGCACACCGGCTCGGCACCTGCGGCACACGTCATCTGTGGGGCCCTGGTCGGGATCAAGGCCTCGAACAGAAAGAGCACAGCCCGAGAGCTTGCCGAACCGCTTCGGCTCGATTTGCGCCACGCGCCCGTCGGGCAGATTCACCCGAGGCGTCCTGACCTCCGGGACGCATTCGTGCCGGAAGAAGTCGAGATGCCGCAACCGCCTGATCCGGGTGTCATGGACAGGAGGCAGGCCGGGGGCATCCGGATGCTCGAAGCGGCTACCCGCGACGAAATCGATGGCGACGGCCCGCGTCTTCCTGGCGGTATCGAAACCCATGCCCTGAACGTACCAGGGCGCCTCGACACCCAGGCATCAAACAGCTTGTCGTGCATGATCGTGTACCCGTCTCCCGGCAGAATGCGGCATTCTGCCGCACCCAGCCAGGAGCGGGCGTATCTGATCCCGTGGAGTCAAGGGTACGCTGCGCCGGGCTATCGCCCGCCCTTGACCCCAGGCCGCACCCACACGAAATTCGAAAGAGGCGAGAGATTGAACCACTGCCGGAGGAAGTCAATCCGGAGCATGCGCTCAAGACCTACGGGCGGCCGGCCGTTCTCGCCCTTGGGTTCATGGGGCGCGATCACCGCGCAAAGATCCGGGCCAGGGCACCACCTTCCCATGTCGGCGCGGAACCTATCGCGACGAGTGGGCTTGCGGTAGGCTTCGAAGGTTCCGGTGGCCAAGGTGGTCTGGCGCATGAGTCGCATTCCGTTGTGGTATTGGCCATATTCTACCGTAACGGTTTGTGTATTTGGAATAAATCAGAGTTGCCTTAAGTGTTGTGCGAGGGCATAAGAGGTGATCGGTTGGCACAACACCGAGGTCGCCTTCGATCGGACATAGGCGCCCATCACCACCTCACCCCGCCCCTGCACACGATGGAGCCGCCGTAGGCACAAAAACCGCCATTGCCAAGCGCTCCATCGGGACAGCGGACGCGTTCGGGGGTGAGTCGTTACGAATGGCCGCCATCTCTCGTTTCTGGATGCGGAACCGGCTGGCTGCCTCTCAATCACATCTCAAGGACCGGAACTTCCGCGCTTCTGCCATACCCATGCTGAGAATGAAACAGGACGACCGCAACGCCATGCTGGATATGGCGTAGTCGCTCTGTGACATGGATGCAATGTTCTCAATGGTGGCGACGCCCATGGAGCCTGTCACGCCTATAGCCAGCATATTCTGCGCCATCAGAAAGTAGCGCAGCCACTTCGGTGTTTGGAACGGGAAACGCAGAAAAAAGGCAGAACAAGGCAATAGGCTGGGCCGCCGAGGGTCAACGCCGCCAATGCCCCACCCAAGGCGCCGGCATACCCAGTTCCGCTCCCCCAGTACACAACGCCCATGGCGGCAAGACACATGTGGGGCACGGTCATCATCCTGCCGCCGATAGAGCGATACCCAAACGCGCTCGCGTCCCTTAGTCGCCGCGCTCGCGTCCCTTGCCGCCCCTATCGCCGGTACTGGTCGTCGGTGACGGCCTCGAGCCAATCCACCATCCGGCCGTCCAGGGCCTCCTGCAGGGCGATGTGGGACATGGCTGTCTCCGACGTCGCCCCATGCCAGTGCTTGTGGCCCGGCGGGCACCATATCACGTCGCCCGCGCAAATCTCGGCCTTTGCCTCGCCCCAGCACTGGGTCCAGCCGCGGCCCGCGGTGACGATCAAGAGCTGCCCCAAGGGGTGCGTATGCCAGTGCGACCGCGCCCCCGGCTCGAAGGTGACGCTTGCCGCGCCCATGCGCGACGGCCCGACCGGGGCGTGTATGGGGTCTATGCGCACCGTCCCGGTAAACCACTCGGCAGACCCTTTTTGTGAAGGCTGCGACCCGGCATGCGTGAGGATCATGAAGACCTCCTGTCAGTTTGAGAGAGTGGCCATATCGATGACAAAACGGTATTTGACATCGCCCCGGACGGTGCGGTCGTAGGCCTTGTTGACATCTTTTATGGAAATCGTTTCGATGTCGCAGGTAATGTGATGCCGGCCGCAGAAATCCAGCATCTCCTGTGTCTCCGGAAGGCCGCCGATCAAAGAGCCCGCGAGCGACCGCCGCCGGAATATCAGCGGAATCCCGTTGACCTTCTTCAAAGGCTCGACTGAGCCCACGATCACCATCGTGGCGTCGCGCTTTAGTAGCGCCATGTATGGATCCACATCATGCCCCACGGGGATTGTGTTGAGCAGGAAGTCGAAGCGATTGCGCGCCCGCTCCATGGCGCCCGTATCGGTCGAGATTAGGACCTCGTCGGCGCCGAGCTTTTTGGCATCGGCCCCCTTGTCCGGGGATGTAGTCACCATGGCCACAGAGGCGCCCATGGCGTGTGCGAACTTCACACCCATGTGGCCGAGCCCGCCCAGGCCTATGATCCCCACCGTTTGGCCCGCGCCGACATGCCAGTGCTTGAGCGGGGAATATGTGGTGATACCAGCGCACAGAAGCGGTGCGGCGGACGCTGGGTCGAGATTTTCCGGGATGTGGAGAACGAAGCGTTCATCGACGGTTATGGTCTCGGAGTAGCCGCCCAAGGTAAAGGCGTGCGGCGTGCCGCCGATCAGATCCTTGCCCCCGTAGGTCCCGGTAAATCCCTTCTCACAGTATTGCTCGAGGCCGGCCTCGCACGAGGGGCACATGCGACAGCTGTCGACCAGACACCCCACACCTGCACGATCCCCGACCTTGAAGCCCTTGACCTCGCGGCCGACCGCTGCCACTAGCCCCACGATCTCGTGCCCGGGGACGAAGGGGTAGTGGGTATGTCCCCATTCATTGCGCGCGGAATGGATATCCGAGTGGCAGATGCCGCAAAACTCGATATCGATCACGACATCCTGCGGGCGGGGCTGTCGCCGCTCGAAGGCAAAGGGCTTAAGTTCAGTGCTGGCTGAATGTGTCGCGTAACCTCTCGTTTTGATTGTCATGAAGGCCTCCTTTACGGGCTTGTTTCTGTGTTCCCTATGCCCGGGCGGCAAGCGCTCCTACTGCAAATATTAGGCACGGGTGTCACAAAGGTCCTATAACCGGCATCGCGCACCAAAACATACTATATGACCGCCGCTTTGTTATGGGCAGGCAGGGTGGAAAGCTTCCGGCAGGCGGGGTCGCGATGCCTGACATTTCTACCGTTTGCAATATGCTAGGCTATGCACAAGACCCCAACGAGCGTCCTATGGCCGCCCTTTGACTCACGCCAAGCGATGATAGGGAAGGTGCCAATGAGGCCGTATCGCGCTGCGTGTCGCATCTATTAAACCGCATGAGAGGCCCGATCACAAGCAGAGAGGCCGGTGGCGCATGTGAGCGCGCACGCACGATGCGCCGCCGGATGCATGCGGAAAGCGCACTTGACATGCGGCAAAAGACGCCATTTCTTGGACAGGGTGCACCACATCTGGCATAATGCGCAATGAAGTAGGAAAGTGGTGTTGTGCGTGCCTATCCAGGGCTTGCGCCGTCAGGCGCGGGGTCTGGACATTATAAATAGGGTTTGGCACGCGGGGCATAAGGAGAGAAACATGAAAATAACGAGACGGCGTTCGCAGTGCCTCGGAAAGCATGCGTCTTCCGAATGCAATGGACTTTGGTGTTCCCGTCACGGTCTTTTCTGGATGCTGGGAGCGTTTGCGACCGCGGCATTGATCGGAGCGGCCCTGATGTCGGGTTACTGGAACAAGGGGCATATGGCGGCTGGAACGATGGAGGGCGCGAACCGCATCGTGCTCACCGCTGATGCGGCCCCGCCGGCGCTTTGGTCCAATGCCTGGCTTGGCCGCCGGCCGTATCGCGCAGTAGCCTTCCATGGGCTTCGGCGGGTGGCCGTGGGGTTTAGTTTTATGTCGCTGAGAAGGCCACGCACTCTGACCCATGATCTTCTCCATGTGGGGCCGGAGATCAGCGCGCGCTTAATCAAGATCAAGGATAAGTTGTCGGCCGAGGCGAGCCGGGTGTTCGGTTCGCACGCGTGGCTTTGAGGGCCGCCTGCGCCCGCGGCGCACAATGGCGGTGTCAGGCGCTCCGGCGCGCGCCGGCGGGCCTGCGGACCAAGCGATAGGCCGCCCGACACCGGGAAACGCCGGATAGGACGTGCGCTGCAGATCGATACAATGCGTCCATGCAGACGGCGCATTGGCAGCAGAGCGTGATATCCGGCCTCAACGCGATCAGGCCCGTGGCGGCTCGCGTCTGGCCTCTGTGCGCGCGGCTCGTAAACGCTGTTGCAGTGGCGGGCCTTGCGGGCCTCCTGGCCCGGGGGACGTGGGAGACGCTTGAAGGCGCCGGGGAGAGCGCGCGGCCAGTCCTGGTGCATGTGCCTCCCGCGCGGCCGTCCCTGGGCCCCCTTCTCAAGAGCCCCTTGTTCGGGCGATTGTCGGATAAAACGCCGACCCGGATGTCACGAAGCGGTCTCGCGTTGTCTGTTGAGGGCCTGGTGGCCGGGCAGTCGGCGCTGGCCCTGATCGCGGCCCCGGGTGCGGCGGCGCGCCCCTATCCTGTCGGGGCCACGATAGCGCCGGGTGTTGTGCTGGTGGCGGTGACCTCACACCAGGCGATCGTGCGCCTGCGCCGCCGCCTGGAAGGCCTTGCGCTCTATCCGAGGACATCTTACGGTTCGGCGGTCGCCGATCGCTTGGCGCAGGCGGGGGCGCTGCCGTCACGGCGGCCGCGGGCGGTGACCGTGCGTGTGGGCACCAAGGTGGTGTCGGCGTTCCTGCGTCTCCCGCGTGCCACCGTGAGGTCGTGGCTTGCCCCGGCGCCTGCCGGCGGATTGCAGGTGGGCCACATGCCGGGGCGTGTCTGTGCCGGACTGCGTCTGCGGCCCGGGGACATCATCGAGGCCGTCAACGGGCGTGCCGTGCATTCGCGCAGGGCCGCGGTGAGCGCCTACCGGGCCGCGGCGAACCGCGGCTCGGTCGTGGTGGAGATCCGTCGCGGCGTACGCGAGCGCACCATCCGCTACGTGCTGCAGGCCCGCTGAGGCGTCGCGCACGATGACCAGCCTTTCCTCGGATGGACGCCTCATGGATCACCGGACGCGGGGCGCGCCGCGCGCAGGGGTTCTGCTTGTGCTCTGGCTTGCCGCTCTTCCGGGTGTGGCTCGGGCCCTGGACAAGCGTGCCCCCTTAGGTGCGGCGCACGTTCAGGGCGGTGCGCCCGATGCGAGGGCCCTGTCCGCCCATGCGCCAGTGCGGGGCGCGCGTCCCCGGCAGGTCCCCAAGGGACCGATGCGGCACCCGTTTCAGCAAAAGATCCCGCGCGGCGAGATGCTGTTTAATTTCCGAAACGCCAGCATCCGCTCCGTGGTCCGCACGGTGGCCGCCATCACCGGCCGCAATTTCCTGGTCGATCCGCGCGTGCGCGGGAAGGTGACGATCGTATCGGCAACGCCCGTGTCGGTGAAGGCCGCCTATGCCGTCTTTCTGGCGGCCCTCAAGGCGCAGGGCTTTTCCGCGGTCGCGGGGCCTGGTGGCGTGGTCACGGTGCTGCCGGCCGCCAATGCCCGCCAGGCGGCGCCGATCAGCAGCGTCTGGCCGCATGGCGGAGATCGGCTCGTGACCCAGATCATGCCGATAGAGGCCGGCAGTGCCGCCCAGGTCATGCCGCTTCTGCGGCCCCTCATGTCGAGCGCGGGCATCATCTCCGACTACGCGCCGGCCAATACCCTGATCGTGACCGATGACGCCGATAATATCCGCAGGCTCTTGCGCATCGTCTCCGGCCTCACCGCCCGCATGCGCGCGCCGGTGGCAATCGTCCCGCTTCAACACGCCTCGGCGGCGGGCATTGCCAAGCTTCTCGTGCGCCTGGGCGAGGCCCGGATGCCGGCCGTCTCCGGCGGCCTTGCGGGCGCCTATAGCCCCGCCACCGTCGTCCCCGATAGGCGCACAAACAGCCTGCTCGTGCGCGCCACGAGCGCCGCGAGGCGCCGATTCATCGAGGCACTGATTCGCAGGCTCGATGTGCGCGGCGCGGGCGCGGGCACCACGCATGTCGTGTACCTCAAAAACGCCCGCGCCGACACCATTGCAAAGATCCTGCGGGGTCTCGTGCGCGCCCAGGCGCGCGCTACCGGCCCCATGCCCCCTACGATCACGGAGGGTCTGGTGCCGCCCGCCGGTGCCCGCGCATCAAGGCCGCGCGCGCAGACCTCTCTCGTGCAGGCCGACCCATCGATCAATGCGCTCATCGTAAGTGCCCCCAACGCCGCGTACGACAGCCTGCGCGCGGTGATCGCCAAGCTCGACATACCGCGACCGCAGGTGTTCGTACGGGCCCTCATCGCCGAGGTCACGGTCGACGATAGCGCGGAACTAGGCGTGCAATGGGCGGGCGCGGCCCCGGCCGGCGGCGGCGCGGTAGGCGGCATCACGAATTTTCCCCTGACGGGCTCGGGTCTCGTCGCCACCGCCGAGAGCCCATCCGGCCTCGCGACCGAGGCCGGGCTTGCGCTCGGTTTCTTAAGCGGTACGACGACACTGGCCGACGGACAGACGGCGATCGGGCTGTCGGCGTTCGCGCGCGCCCTGCAGTCGGTGTCGGGCGTCAATGTGCTTTCGACGCCCGATATCCTCACTCTCGACAATACCGAGGCGAAGATCATGGTGGGCCAGAACGTCCCATTCATAACAGGAAGCTATTCGACAGCAGGCATGACGGGTATGGCGGCCGTCAATCCCTTTCAGACGGTCGAGCGCAAAAACGTAGGACTTACCCTAAAGATCAAGCCGCAGATAACCGCCGGCAACAACATCAAGATGCGCATCTACGAAAACGTCTCGAGTATCGCCCCGAGCCTGTCGGGTGCCGTAGACCTCATAACCAATAAGCGGGAACTCAAGACCACGGTCATCGTCGCCAATGGCCGCACCATAGTCTTGGGCGGCCTGATCAGCGACGAGATCGAGAATGACTGGCAAGGGGTGCCGCTTCTTGATGAGATCCCCGGGATCGGGGATCTGTTTCGGTACCGTGAGCGCGTCCGCAAAAAGACCGATCTCATGGTGTTCTTAAAGCCTGTCATCGTGCGCACAAGCGCGCAGAGCCGGCGGTTTACCGCCTCGCGCTATGCCATGATGCAGGCCGAGGAGCATGCCGCGCGCCTTTCGCGTTCGATGATACTGCCGAATTACCATGGGCCGGCGCTTACGCCCCGGACCGGAATCGGCGGGGGCGGTGTCCCGGGTATGCGGCTTCAGGGCCCCGCTCGTGAATGACCATGCCGATGACCCCCTGGAGCGGGAGTGGGTCGCGAGGATCCCGTATCGCTTTGCCCGGCGCCATGGGGTGATCTGTGTCGGGCTGGTGGCCGATGAGGTCGTGATCTGGCAGCGGGCCCCGGCCCCGGCGCCGGTAGTCTCCGAGATCGAGCGGGTCCTGCGCAGGCCGCTCAGGCTAAAGACCGTGGGCGAAGAGCGGTTTGCGGCGGCGCTCGGCACGGGCTATGCGCGCGACAGGGCGCATGCCCAAAAGATCATGGGAGACCTCGATGACACCCTCGATCTCGCGTGGCTCGCGAGTCAGCTGCCCAAGACCGAGGACGTCCTGGAGGGGGAGGGCGATGCCCCGGTCGTGCGTCTGATCAACGCCCTGCTCGCGCAGGCGGTCCGCGAACAGGCGTCGGACATCCATGTCGAGCCGTTCGAGGGCCGGTCGCTCGTGCGGTTTCGCATCGACGGGGTGCTGCGTGATGTCATAGAGCCGCAAAAGGCGGCGCACGCGATCCTGGCATCGCGCATCAAGGTTATGGCGCGGCTCGATATCGCCGAAAAACGCCTCCCTCAGGATGGCCGTATGACCTTGCAGGTGGCGGGGCGGACGGTCGACGTGCGCGTCTCCACGATCCCCGCGGCGCATGGCGAGCGCGTGGTGATGCGGCTTTTGGATAAGCATGCGGATCGTCTGAATGTGCGCGCGCTCGGCATGGCGGACGATACGCTTGCGGCATTGCAGGCCCTCGTGCGCCGGCCCCATGGGGTTTTGCTGGTGACCGGCCCCACCGGTTCGGGCAAGACCACCACGCTGTATGCCCTGCTCAGGGAGCTTGATGTGCGCGGCGCGAACATCATGACCGTCGAGGACCCGATCGAATACCATCTCGACGGCGTAGGGCAGATTCAGGTCAACCCCCGCATCGAGCTCACCTTTGCCCGGGTGCTGCGCGCGATCCTAAGGCAGGACCCCGATATCGTCATGATAGGCGAGATCCGGGACCTCGAAACCGCTCAGATCGCGGTGCAGGCCGGCCTCACCGGCCACCTGGTGCTGGCAACTCTGCACACCCATGACGCCGTGGGGGCCGTGACGCGCCTTGTGGATATGGGCATAGAGCCATTCCTTGTGGCCACGGTGCTCATCGGGGTCCTGGCCCAGCGCCTCGTGCGCACGGTGTGCGGCCTGTGTCGCGGCCATGCGCAGGCCCGCCCGTGTCCGGCGTGCGGGGCCACCGGGCTGTGCGGGCGCACGGGACTCTATGAACTCTTCATCGTCACCGATCCCGTAAGGGCCCTGATTCACGACCGGGCCCCCGAGGCGCGCGTGCGCGCGCTGGCGCTCGAGTGCGGCCTGCGGAGCCTCCATCAAGACGGCCTGCGGGCTGCGGCCTTGGGGCGCACCACCCTGGATGAAGTCGCGCGCGTGTCTCGAGACTGACGCCATGACGGCATTCGAATACGAGGCGCTTTGTGGCGACGGGCGCGCCGTCACGGGCGTCATGGAAGGTGACGCCGAGCGGGTGGTCCGCGCCCTTTTGCGTGAACGGGGGCTCGTGCCCGTGCGGGTCGCGCCGATTGTGCCAAGGCCTGCCCGGCCCCGGCCTTGGGGCGGGCAGGACAGCCTTGGGGCTGCGGAGCTCGCGCTCATCACGCGTGAGCTCGCGACCTTGGTGGCGGCCGGGCTTCCGATCGAGGAGGCCCTGCAGGCCCTGACGGAGCATGCCGGGTCCGGGCGTGCCCGCAAGATCCTTGCGGCGATACGCGCGCGCGTGCGCGAGGGGCAGGCCCTGGCCCAGGCCCTGGGGGATGTCCCAGGGGTGTTTCCGCCCCTGTACCGGCATCTCGTGGCCGCCGGCGAACAGTCCGGCAAACTCCCGGTTATCCTGGAGCGGCTCGCTGACTACACTGAGCAGCGCCAGGCGTTGACGCAGAGACTGCGCGCGGCCTGTCTCTATCCGGCGCTGGTTGCGGGGGTTGCCATCATGATCGCAGGCGGTTTGCTCGTATACGTCGTGCCGCGGATCACGCAGGTCTTCGTTGACAGCGGTGCGCCGCTCCCGTGGGCCACGCGCGCCCTGATCGCCGGGAGCGCCCTCGTGAGGCGGGGAGGGGTGTTATGGCCGGTCATCATAGCCGCGACCGTGTTGACGGGGCGGTGGCTTTTGCAGGACCGCAAACGCCGGTGCGCATGGCATGGGGTGTGGCTGCGCGTGCCCTTGTTTGGACGGCTCATACGCGGCGTGAATGCCGCGCGGCTTGCGAGCACGCTGGCGATGCTCGCGGGCTCCGGGATCCCGCTTTTGGCGGCCCTCGACGCAGCCATGCACGTCGTCAGCAATCTGCCGATGCGCGATGCCCTGGACACCGTCCGGCGCGAGGTGCGCGAGGGCGGCCCGCTTGGCCATTCCCTCGCGCGGACGAGGCTCTTCCCGCCGCTTGTGATTCGCATGATAGAAAGCGGCGAGGCGAGCGGGTCCCTCGATACCATGCTCGCACGCGCCGCCGCCGCCCAGACACGCGAGATCGAGGGTCTGGCGGCCATCCTCACAGGGCTTATGGAGCCTCTGCTCACCCTGGTGATGGGGGCGATAGTGCTTTTTATAGTGCTTGCGATCCTCATGCCGATATTCGATATGAACCAACTCATAAAGTGAATGCCGTGAACCACGAAGAGCGATTGCAGGGATTTACCCTTATCGAAATCATGGTGGTCATGGCCATCGTGGGAATTCTGGCGGCGGTGATCGTCCCCAAGATCATGAATCGCCCCGGTCAGGCGCGTATCGTTGCGGCCAAGAACGATATTCGCGCAATCGTAAGCGCCTTGAAGCTCTATCGCCTTGACAACGGCCGCTATCCGACCGAGCACCAGGGCCTGAAGGCCCTGGTGCGCAGGCCGGACTTTGGTCCCCCGGCGGCCGATTGGCGCACGGGCGGTTATCTGGCACGCCTGCCGGTCGATCCTTGGGGGCGGCCGTATCAGTATCTGAACCCCGGCATTCATGGGCGCATCGACGTCTTTAGCTACGGGCCGCGCGGAAAGGGGCATGGCATGAAGGGTGTCATCGGTTCATGGTAAACGAGGTCGCAGACCGGGGCTTTACGCTGTTTGAGACCCTGATCGTGCTCGCCCTGATCGGCATCATGCTGGCGGTGGTGGCGCCCCGGTTCGGACAGGAGGCCGGGCCCTCGGCGCGCCGCGCGGGCGCGCGCCTGATCTCGCTCCTTAGGGCATCGCGCCTGCAGGCCCTCGTAACCGGCCGCTCGTACCGCGTGGTCTTTTACAGGCACGGATACGCGTTTCAAAGACGTGATGGCAAGGGGCGCTTTGATGCGGTGCGCGGTACCTTGTTTCGAGCGCGGCACCTGCCGGCGGGCATGGCCATACGGGGGATCGGCAGGCGCCATGCCGTGGTGTTTAGGCCAAGCGGTCTTGTGCGCGCCTTTCGTATAGGGATCGTGGCGCGGGATGGACGGTTTGTCGTGCGAGGTAACGGGGATGGGCGCATTCAGGGGTGGGCGCGGGGCGGACGGCCGGGGGTTTACGCTCCTTGAGGTGTTGATCGCGCTCGTTATTCTGGCGATTGCGCTCGCGGCGGTGATGCGAAGTCTGATCGGCGCGATCTCGATCTCGGGTGCGTTACGGGACCGGATTCTGGCGTTATGGGTGGCCGAGAATCGGCTGACGCGTGTGGAGGCCATGGTCCGGTGGCCGCCCCTGGGCGTTCGGCATACGCGCGCGCATGAGGACGGGCGGCGTTTTGCCGTGGTGACGCGTGTGGCACGCACCGCCTTGCGCGGGGTGCGGCGCGTTGGCATCACGGTCCGCCGCCCAAGGCACCGCGAGGTCTTGATGCGGCTTATAGGCCTCGTGCGCAGGCCATGAGCCGGGCCTCGGGGTTTACTGTGCTCGAGATGGCGGTGGCGATCGCGATCTTTGCGGTGGCCGGGGCGATGGCCTATGCCGGCCTGGATCGCGCAATCGCTATCCAGGCACGACTTGCCGCCGTGCGCCGGCGCTGGCAGGGGCGCGAGGTGGCCTATTACCGGCTGGCCGATGGGCTCGCGCAGGCGCGCGATCGGGCGGTGCGCAATGGCGCAGGCGCCTTGGTGCCGCCGTTTGTCATCCGCCGGGCAGGCGCGGGTACACGGCTTGATTTTACGACCGCGGACAGACCCGGGTGGGGTCCCGGCCCGGTGAGCGGCCTGTCGCGCGTCGGTTATGAGGATCGCCGTGGGCGGCTGCTCTGGCGGCGCTGGGCCGTGCCGGATCGTGTCCCCGGCAGGCGCCAGGTGAAGGAGGTCTTGATGCGCGGCGTGCAACGTTTCGAGGCACGGGTCCTGGCCCCTACCGGCCTGTATGTGCGGACCTGGCCGCCAGCCGGAGGCCCGGCCCTGGTCCCGGCGGTCGTCAAGGTGGTGCTCACCCTTGATGACGGCCGCCACATCCGCTGGCTCTTTTCCGTCGGCCGATGACAGGCGAGCGGGGTCTTGCGCTCATCATGGCGCTCTTGGTGGTGGCGCTCGTAGCCGCCATCGCCGGCGCGCTCATGCGCGGCGAGTCGGTATGGCTCACAGAGACTGCCGATATCCGCGCCCAGGCGCAGGCGCAGGCGGCCATCGATGGGGTGTTGCGGGTGGCGGCCGTATTGGTGACCGCGCAAGGGCGCCGTGATCGCATCGATGACAGGGCCGAGCGCTGGGCCGGCCGGTGGCCGCCGTGGCCCGTGGCGGGAGGGACTGTGCGCGCGCGGCTTATAGACCCGCAAGGGCGCTTTAATCTGAACGACCTGGTGGTGGCGGGGCGCGTCGTGCCGGCGGCGTTGGCGGTGTTTGCCCGGCTCCTGCGGCTTGCCGGTCTCAACCCGGGGCTTGCCCGGGCGGTGGCGGCATGGGAGATCCCGCCGGGTTGGCCCGGGGGTCGAATCGATGCGGTTTATGGAGGGCGCCGGACCCCGTACTGGGCCGCACGCGCGCCATTGTCCCGCGTCAGCGAGCTCAGTCTCGTGCCGGGTTTCAGTGCCCGCGTCGTGCGCGTGCTCAGACCCTATATCGCGGCCCTGCCGCGCCCGACACCGATCAATGTCGACACCGCGCCTTCCTTGGTGCTGTGCGCCTTGTGTCCGGGCCTCACCCCGGAAGAGGCACGGATTGTCCGTCGTGAGGCGCTGCGCACGCCGTTTGCGAGCGCGGCCGCGTTTGGAGAGGTCCTTCCCCGGGGCGTGCAGCCGGCCTATCGGGCCGTGACGCGCACGCATTACTTCCTGGTGCGCGTGACCGCCCGCTTCGCGGGCCTTGTGGCGCGCCGCCAGGGGCTCTTATACCGCGCATCGCGCACGCAAGTGACCGTCATCGTATGGCAGGAGGCGTCATGGGGGCATCATCGTATCCCGCCGGCCCGCGCCTGAAGGTCGGCGCACATGCCTGGCATGTGTTTCTGGCGCGCACCTTTCCCGAGGACCCTTGCGTCGAGTGGCGTACCCCGCAGGGTGAGATCGGACAGGGACCGCTGTCTCTGCTCCCGGAGGCGGCGCGCCGGGGGCCGATTCATGTCTGGAGCCCATCGCCCGAGACATTGCTTTCGGTCGCGCCCTGGCCGGGACGCTCCCGCCGACGCCTGGCGCAGGCCTTGCCTTACCTCCTCGAGGAGCAGTTGCTGGCCGATCCGGCGGCCCTGGAATTCTCCTACCGTGACACGGGGGCCGGGGTGTTCGTGGCGGTGACTGCCAAGGAGAGATTGGCGGCGTGGGGCGCGGCGCTTGGCGCGGCGCGCCTGCGCGCGCGTGTGTGCCCGGTGACGTTTGCGCTCGCATGGCACGCACGGAGCTGGTCTTGTTGTGTCCGCGCGGGCCAATGGGTGTTGCGCACGGGGCCCCTGAGCGGCTTTGGGGCGGCCGGTTCGCCGACACAGATCCCGGCGGCCGTCTGCCAGGCCTTCGAAGGGGCCGTGAAGGCCGGGCGCGCGCCGGAGGTGATCGTCGTATTCGAGGGCGACGAGGCCTTGCGCGCCCGCATCACGGCTGCGTTCGGCATCCCGGTTACTGCGGATCCGCGGCCGCTTGCGCTCGGGCAGGTGCCGCCCTTTGATCTCTGTGAGGCCGGGGGTGCGGCTCTGGCCGGCGGGCGTGCGGCGCTCGACGCCCTGCGGCCGGCCGTGATCGCGCTTAGTCTCATGTTCGTGCTGGGATTTGGCGGGACCCTGATCGACTGGATGCGCCTGGCGCGCGCGCAGGCGTCTCTCCGCGCTCAGATGACGAAGGTCTTTCGGGGAAGCTTTCCGCATGTCCCGGTGCTCGATCCGGCACGCCAGATGCGCGCGGGTTGGGCGCGCCTGGCGGCGGGCTCGGGCGCCGTGGGGCCTGGCCTTCTGACCCTCCTCGCCTCTGCGGGTCCGGTGCTTGCGGGCCTTAAGGAGAGTACGCTCATGCGCCTGACCTATCGCCATGGGCAGGTCCATTGCCTGATGCGCATGGCCCGCCTTTCGACCTTACGTGCCCTGCGCCGGGACATCGGGCGGCGCGGCCTGTCTATGCGGGTGGTGCGCGTGACGAGCCGCCGCGCGGGTATTCAGGTACAGATCACGATCACAGGCAGCGGTCCATGACGACCATGACAGCCGCCCTGTCACGCCTGCCGGCATTCTGGCGCGCATGCGGGGCCCGGGGGCGCCGGCGCATCCTCCTTGCCGCGTGGCTCCTGGGTCCGATCCTTTTTTACGGCCTTCTTTGGCGGCCCCTGGCGGCACACGTCCGCCAAGGGGCGCAGCTTGTGCCCAGGCAGCGCGCGGCGCTTGCGGTCATGCGCAAGGAGGCGGCCCTGGTGCGCGCGCTGCGCGCCCATGCCGGCCACGCGCCTTCGGGCGCCCGACTTTTGCGCGTGATCAGGCGGCGTGCAAGGGCCCTGGCGGCCGGCACGGCGCTTACCTCGCTCTCGATGCAGGGCGCGCGCCGTGTCTCGGCGGTCTTCGTCCGGGCCCCGTTTACAACCCTGGTGCGCCTGCTCGCGGATCTGAGTGCGCGCGGAATCGTCGCGACGCGCGCGATACTGAAGCCCGCGGGCGCGGGGTATGTGAGCGGGTCGGTGATATGGGTCCGTTACGGATGAAGCGCCTCAGCCCCTATGGGGTGTGGGCGCTTGCGGCCTACGCGGTCTGCCTGTTGGCCACCGTGCCGGCGCGAGTGGTCTGGCCGGGACTGCGCGGGCGCTTGCCGGCGGGGGTGCGCGTAGCCGGCATTCGGGGCACGGTATGGGAGGGGCGGCTTGCGGTATTCGTGCCGGCAGCCTCCGCCGCCGGGCCCTTGTGCGAGGTCCGTTTCCGGTTCACGCCCCTTGCCCTCATCAGGGGCCGCGCAGGCTACGCGCTTTCTCTTGCCGGTAAGGTGCAGGGGCGCATGCGCGTCACCCGCGGGCCGGGCGCCTGGGGTGTATCGAACCTTGCGGTCACGGCCCCGGCCCGGGTACTCGATGCGCTCGTTCCCCTCGCGCGCACCGTAAGGCCCCGCGGTGTCCTCGCGCTGCGCGCACGCACGCTGGTCTGGGGGCGCCATGGCGCCGGTCATGGGACCTTGATCTGGAGTAAGGCGAGCGTCACGGGTGCGCCGGCCGGTCCCGCGGGGGATTATGCGGTGCGATTCGCAGTGGCCGATCAGGCCGTCTCCTATCGTATCCGGACCCTGACCGGGGCGCTGCGCCTGACCGGGCGCGGGCGGTATCGCCCGGCGTCCGGCCAATTGTCGTTTGCAGGAGACCTGAGTGCCCGATCAGGGCATCTCCGGGGCATTATGGCCCGGGTTGGTGTGGCCGATGGCCGCAGCCGGCGCCACATGGCCTTTCGAGTCATCCTATGATCCGGTCGTCTGGTTTCGTGGGGACTGGCGCTTACGCCTCTTGCAGCGATCGGGCCACGGCCTCGGCGGCCTTGATGCCGTCGACCGCCGCCGACAGGATCCCGCCGGCATAGCCCGCGCCCTCGCCGGTCGGATACAGACCGCGGGTATTGCGGCTCTGGTGGTCATCATGGCGGGTGATGCGGAGGGGGGCGGATGTGCGCGTCTCGACGCCCGTGAGCACGGCATCGGGCAGGGCAAAGCCCGCGATCTTGCGCGCGAATGCCGGCAGGGCCTCGCGCAAGGCCGCGACGGCATAGGCCGGCAGGGCCAGGCTGAGGTCGCCAAAGCGCACCCCGGGCTGGTAGGAGGGCAGGACGTCGCCCGGCCCGCGGCTTGGGCGGGCGGCCAGAAAATCCTCGAGGCGCTGGGCCGGGGCCTCGTAGGTCCCGCCGCCCAAGAGAAACGCCTGTTCCTCCCAATGGCGCTGAAAGGCGACCCCGGCCAGGACATCATCGCCGCCGAAATCGGCGGGCGTCACGCCCACGACAAGGGCGCTATTGGCGTTGCGCTCGTTGCGGGAATACTGGCTCATGCCATTTGTGACCACGCGCCCCGGTTCCGAGGCCGCGGCCACGACCGTGCCCCCGGGACACATGCAGAAGCTATAGACCGGACGCCCGCCGGCCGCCTGATAGGTGAGTTTGTAGTCGGCGGCGCCGAGCAGCGGGTGCCCGGCGTGGCGCCCGAAGCGCGCACGGTCGATGAGCGATTGCGGGTGCTCTATGCGCAGGCCGATGGCAAACGGCTTTTGCTCGAGGAATACCCCGCGGTCGCGCAGCATGGCAAAGGTGTCGCGTGCGCTATGGCCGATGGCCAATATGACATGGCGGGCCTCGAGGCTGCGGCCATCGGCCAAGGTCAGCCCGCGCACGGCGCCGCCGGTGCGATCGATGTCGGTCACCCGGCTCTCGAAATGGATCTCGCCCCCCAGCTGTTCGATGGTCGCGCGCATGCGCTCGATGACCCCCACCAGGCGGAAGGTGCCGATGTGCGGCTTGCTGATGGTGAGGATCTCAGGCGGCGCGCCGGCGCGCACGAACTCCTCCAAGACCTTGCGTCCATAGTGATGGGGGTCGCTGATCTGGCTGTGGAGCTTGCCGTCCGAGAAGGTGCCGGCGCCACCCTCGCCGAACTGGACGTTGGATTCCGGGTTCAGGGTCTTCTGGCGCCACAGGGCGAAGGTGTCGCGGGTACGCTCGCGGACCCTCTTGCCGCGCTCGAGGATGATCGGGCACAGGCCCATCTGCGAAAGCAGGAGCCCCGCGAACAGTCCGGCGGGCCCCAGACCTATGACCACCGGCCGCGGGTGCGGGGGGCGCGGCGCATGCCAGGGGGCTCGGTAGCGGGTGTCGGGGCGTGCCGTAATGTGGGGGTTATGGCGCTCCCGGGCCAGGATCCGGGCCTCGTCGTCTGTCGCCACATCGAGCGTATAGACGAGCATGATGCGTCCCGGCGTGCGCGCATCATAGCCGCGCCGGGCGACCGTGTAGGACCGGATGGCGCGGACCGGCACGCGCAGGGCCCGGGCGATGGCCGCGGGCAGCGCGTCGTCATCGTGGTCGAGGGGGAGCCGGACTTCGAGAATCCGTAACATCGGCATGATCCGTATGGGAGGCCCTTCTAAAGACGGGCCGCGCGCGGCGGCACCCTCACTGTACCTGATTTTTGAGGTTCATGCCCCGGTGGCGGCGCGCCGATTCGGCGGGATCGCGCAGGCGCAGGCCCGGTGTGGGTCCCTCGGGGCCCATGCGGGCGGCATGGGCCGATCACGGTCTATTTGTGACGCGCATGCCGTTTCGGGTTATCTTTAGGGGGCGGTCGGCGGGGTGCGGGCGGGGCGAGATCAAGGCCTTGGTCCCTTCGCCGCCTTTACAGTATTACAGGTCCGGGGCGGCTATCAGGCCCCCCGCGCACGGTCGGGCGCTTGCGTGCCCCTTGCACAGCTATTTTGGGATGAATCATGTCAGCCGATGAAAGAACACAAGACACCCCCACTGCCGATGCGCCTGCGCTGCGCCTGGCGCGCGGGTGGCGCTACGAGGACCTTTTTCTGCGCGAGGGCTTGGCGCGTCTCGACGGCGAATTTCTGAATCATGTGGAAGGGCGCGACCCCGCGTTGGGTGCGCGCCTGAGAACCTTCCGCGCCGGGATCGAGCCCGAATCGGCCGTGGCGCGCAGCGCGTTGCTGCTCGCGGTGGCGGCGCATCTCGAAACGTTCATCGCGGAGCTCTTTCGAATCGAAAACGAGGCCGCGGCGCTTCATCGGGCGACTGCGAGCCACGACGGCGTCATGCAGTTCAAAAAGCAGTTCGTCTTGCGCCGGGCCCGGCGTTACCGCGGGGACTTCCCGCAGGGCTTCGCGGACCTCGATGCCTGGCTCGATGACGAGGCGCAAAAGCGCGGCCTGCCGCTGGCCGACCGCGAGTGGGCGATCGCGCGCCTGGGCGAGGAGTGGCTGGCAGACGAGAGCCGCTTCGAGGGCGAGATCACGCGTCTGACCCAGTGGTGCGCCATGGTGCTCAACGATGGCGATATTCGCGCCCGGTTCGCCCACTGGTCGAGCTTCATCCTGCCCGAGCGGGTCGATCATACCCATCTCGTACCCATCAATCGCGTCGAACGGTATGGCGTACAGATGGCCGAGGGGCCACAGGGCGGGTTTAGGCGGCGCGACGGCTTTCATCTGACCGATCTGCGCATGGACGCGCGCCATGTGCAAAGCGAGATCCACTACTGTCTGTATTGTCATGATCACGACGGCGACTTCTGCTCCAAGGGGTTTCCCGAGAAAAAGGGCGTTCCGGAACTGGGGCTTAAGGTCGATCCGCTGGGCGTGACGCTCACCGGGTGCCCCTTGGACGAGAAGATCTCGGAGATGAACCTGCTGCGCCGGGATGGGCAGAACATTGCAGCCCTTGCCATGGTGATGATCGACAATCCCATGGTGCCGGCCACCGGGCATCGGATCTGCAACGACTGCATGAAGGGCTGTATCTATCAGAAGCAAGACGCCGTCAACATCCCGCAGATCGAGACCCGAGTGCTCACGGATGTCCTGGATCTGCCGTGGGGCGTGGAGATCTACGACCTGCTGACGCGCTGGAACCCGCTCCTGCCGCACGACTATCTCCCGGGTGTCGACAACGGCCACAAGGTCCTGGTGGTGGGCATGGGTCCGGCGGGCTTTACCATGGCCCATTATCTCAGCCGTGCCGGCTGTGCGGTCCTTGGCATCGATGGATTAAAAATCGAGCCGCTTCCCCCGGCGCTCGTCGCCGGGCCGGTGTTTTCCTGGAGGGCGATTACCGAAGACCTCGATGAGCGCATCCTGCACGGCTTCGGCGGGGTCGCCGAATACGGCATCACGGTGCGCTGGGACAAGAATTTCCTCAAGCTCATTTATCTCAGTCTTGCGCGCCGCGCGCGCATGCGCGTGATAGGCGGGGTGCGTTTTGGCGGGACGATTCGCGTCGACGATGCCTGGGCGCTCGGCTTCGATCATATCTGCATCGCCACCGGCGCAGGCCTCCCGCGCGTCGTGCCCATGACCAACAGCCTGGCCCGCGGCATGCGCCAGGCAAGCGACTTTCTGATGGCCCTGCAGCTCACCGGGGCGGGCAAGGATACGAGTCTTGCCAATCTGCAGGTGCGCCTGCCGGCGGTCGTCATAGGCGGCGGGCTTACCGCCGTCGATACGGCAACCGAGGTGCAGACCTATTACATAAAGCAGGTGAGCAAGATACTGGCCCGCTACGAGACCATGGTCGAGACCTTGGGCGTTGAGGCGGTG
The DNA here is from genome assembly GCA_021819245.1 of Pseudomonadota bacterium. Classification (GTDB taxonomy): domain Bacteria; phylum Pseudomonadota; class Gammaproteobacteria; order Acidiferrobacterales; family Acidiferrobacteraceae; genus Acidiferrobacter. The sequence goes on from JAKARI010000012.1 coordinate 21,422, forward strand.
CGCAAGGGCCTGCCGCCGGAAGACGAGGCGATTCTCGATGAGTTCCTGGCCCATGGGCGCGCGGTGCGCGCCGAGCGCGAGCGTGCCGGGCAGGCGGGGGAGGAGGCGAATTTCATACCGCTTCTGCGCTCGTGGGGCGGGGTGACGCTCGCCTATCGCAAGGGCATGAACAATTCGCCGGCCTATACGCGCAATCACGAGGAGCTGATCAAGGCCCTGCAGGAGGGGCTCTATTACGCCGAGGGCCTCGATCCCTTGCGCGCCGACCTCGATAACTACGGTCACGTCCAGGCACTGGTCCTGCGGCGCATGCGCGAGGTGGAGGGCCGCTGGGTCGCGGGCGATCAAGAGGTGCGCCTGCCGGCGCGCACCGTCCTGGTGGCCGCCGGGACGGTCCCCAACACCATCTATGAGCGTGAGTACCCGGGCACCTTCGTGCTCGACGGCGATCACTTCGAGGGCCATGTCGCGCACGACGATCACCTGCAGGCGGTGCAGGTGGCGGCGCATTGCAAGGCCCCCGAGACCGGGCCTTTCACATCCTATGCGAAGGATGCCTATCGCGTAAGCTTCCTCGGCGACACGCACGCCGCCTTTCACGGCAGCGTGGTCAAGGCCGTGGCCTCGAGCAAGAGCGCCTTCCCGCAGGTCATGGGGGTCTTGAGCGCCATGAAGAGGCCGGCATCGGCCGAGTCGGCGGCGGCCTTCCTGGCGCGCATGCGTGAGCTCTTCGAGCCGCGTGTGGCGGCCATTGACAAGTCGAATCCGGCGGTGGCCGAGATCTGGATCAAGGCGCCGATGGCCGCGCGCAACTTTCGGCCCGGCCAGTTCTTTAGGCTTCAGACCTTCGAATCGCTAAGCCCCGTGGTCGCCAACACCCGCCTGCAGGTGCCGGTGATCACGGTGAGTGGCACCGGGGTGGAAGACGACCGCGTGCGTCTCATGGTCCTGCAATGGGGCGCCGGGGCGCGCGTCGCGGGCGCCTTGCGGGCCGGCGATCCGCTCATCCTCATGGGCCCCACCGGGGCACCGACCGACATCCCTTCGGGCCAGACGATCCTGGTGGTGGCCGGGCGCTGGGGGGCGGCGGTCATGCTCGACATCGGCCCCGCGCTGCGCGCCGCCGGCAATCGCGTGGTCTATATCGCCGCCTTTGCCAAGGCCTCGGAACTGGATAATCAGGAAGGCCTCGAGGAGGCCGCCGACCAGATCGTATGGTGTACGGCGCAGGGCCCGCGCATCACCGCGCGGCGCGCGCAGGACCGGTCGGTCGAGGCGACGGATATGGTGGCCTTACTGAGGCAGTATGCCGATGGGGCGCTGGACCTACCGGCCGATGCCGTGGGGCTGTCGTCGGTCGATCGCATCCTGGTCATGGGATCGACCGGCCTCCTCAAGGCCTTTCAGGGGGCGCTCAAGGGCAGCCTGCAGCCGCTTTTCAAGCCGGACGTGAAGGCCATAGCGACCGTCGGCAGCCCCATGCAGTGCATGATGAAGGGCGTGTGCGCGCAGTGCCTGCAGTGGCAGATCGACCCGGCGACGGGGCTGCGCACGCGCGCGGTGTTTTCGTGCGCCGAGCAGGATCAGCCGCTTGCCTGGGTCGATCTCGACAACCTCGCCGCGCGCCAGGGGCAAAACCGCCTCTCGGAGCGGCTGAGCAACCAGTGGCTGTCGATCGTCCTCGATAGGGCGGCGGCGCGTAAGGAGGGGCGTGACCGGTGACCCTGCAAGGGTTTGCGTGCGGGGCGCGGCGCGATTTTAAGGCGTCGCGCCCCGGATCGTGAGTGGGCAGAAGGCGGCGGCATGCGCGACGTCATGATCGGCGGTCACTAATGTCAGATCATAACGGACGCATAAGCCAACGAGCAGCGCCTCGATAGGGCCCAACGGGACCCCGTGGCGGCAGAGGGTATGGGGGGAGGGCGGCGTCAACGGGGTCTCTGCGATCAGGCGCGAGATAGGGCAGGGCTCGGAATCGCTCGACGATGGCATCGCGCGAGCGCGCCCCGGGAGACGCCTTGCAGCAGTTCGTGAAGCACGATGCCTGTGGTGACGCGTGTGTCGCCGTGTCCCGGGGCGCGGCGCAATGGCAGGACCGCGGGACAGGCAGGGGGCGGATCGCGCCGCACGGCAAGCGGCCAGACGCTGATATCGACGAAGATCACCGGCGCGAGCGCTCGTCCTTTAAGGTAGTGACATGTCTCGTCCCAGTCGAGCGCCCCCATCAGATCCAGCCGCTGCTGTCTGCGTGCGTCGCGCGATGAATTTCTGCAGGGCGCAGGTCACGGCCGCCTTCTTGGTTTTTTCCCCGCTCACCGCTCGCGGCTGATCGAAAAGCGCGGGGTCCAGGGACAGGTGGGTCGCCAGAGTCTCCCCCGCGACACAAGGGACGACGCCTCGTTCTCCGCAATATCCCGGGCGCCTACAGCATCCTCATGCACGCAGGCCACCCGCTTACGGTCTGAAACCGCGCGCAAAATCGCGCTGGCACTGGGCATAGAGGCGGCGCGCCGCGCGCCGCCGAAGGATGAGCCCCACCTCGCGATTGCGCGTAAGGCTCGTGGGGCTTAGGTTCTCCGAGCCTATGAAGGCCTGCGTGGGGTCTGCGATCAGCTTGGCGTGGAGGTAGGGGGTGCGCAGGAGGCGCACATGCACGCCCCGTCGGGCGACGCGATACGCGATACGCCGGTCGGAGCGGTTAAGGCGCGCGGGCAGCAGCAGGTCCGCCGCCGGCCCCTTGGCGCGCAGGGCGGAAAGCACCGGCCGGTCGCGTCCGATCTCCTCGGATTCGACGCACACGCGGCCCGGGGCGTTCAGGAGGCGAACGAGGGCGCCGGTGGCCCCGGGGGATAGCACCAGCACCCGGCGCGGCCCGGGGCCGGCGCGGTGGCGGGTCCAGTCGGCCTGAAAGACCGTGCGCAAGGCCTCGCTGATACGCGGGTCGTGGCCCACCCAGAGGTACTCGCGATTCCTGTGAAAGGCCGACCAGGTCATGTTCGCGGTGCCGATCTCGCTTGCGTCACCCGAGACCATGTATTTGGCGTGGTCAAAGACATAGCGGCGACCATCGCCGGCTGCATGGGTGGTAAAGCGTGGCGGGGCATAGCGCACCAGGGCCCCGGTCGCGCGCAGGCGCGTCAGTTCGCCATGGGGCCGGCCGCCATAGGGATGGCGGGCTATGATGATGCGCACCCGCACCCCGCGCCTTACGGCCGCGCGCACCGATGAGAGGATGCGGCGATCGGTCAGGAGATAGGTATTGATGTCGAGCGGCCCGCGCGCTGCGCGCACGAATTGGATGACCGGCGCGGGGCCGGCGTGGGGTTCGATGAAGAGCATGAGGTCGCCAGATCTCCATTGCGGTCAGGGGTGCTTTAAGGGGCCTGCGGTCTGCGCCGCTAGTCAACCCCAAAAACAGCCGCCCGGCAAGCCCGGGCGTGGGCGGCCCCTGGGGCGGTGCCGTTGCGGGGGTGTCCGGCCGCCGGCCGGTCCTTGCCGGATGGCCCGCAAGCGTCTAGGGTAAACCTTAGTGAGGCGATAATCGCCGCAACGCCGGTGCGCGGCCCCAAGGGGCCGGCAGGCCTGCGCGGGCATGCGCATGGGTGGTGGCCGAGGGCGGTCGATAGCGAGGATGGGATCATGGCGACAGCGGTGAAAGGGGCTGACAGGACAGCGGTTCGGAAAAAGGTCGGACCCAAGGCCTCGGTCTTCCAATGGCAGGCGCGCCCGGCCGGTGATGCCAAGGCCCCCCTCCAGAAAGGCGAGCTCGAGGCCGCCTCCGCCGCGGTCGTGCGCGTCATCTTGCGTAAGCGCGGGCTCCAGGTGGTGTCGGTCAAGAAAAAGCCCAAGCCGCTTTTTGCCGGCACCGGCGGGATCAAGGAGGCCGGCATCGTGGTCATGATCCGCCAGCTCTCGACTATGATCAACGCCGGCGTGCCCATGGTGCAGGCCTTCGAGCTTCTGGCCGCCGCGAGCGAGGGCCGGGGCATGAAGGCCATGCTCGAGGGCATACTGGGTCCCATCAAGGAGGGCGAGCGCGTAGCCGATGCCTTCGCCCGCTACCCGAAATACTTTGACCGCCTGTTCGTCTCCCTGCTCGCCGCCGGCGACCAGGGCGGTATCCTAGACACCATCCTCCTGCGTCTGGCCGACTACCGCGAGAAGTCACTCGCCCTGCAAAAGAAGATCCGTTCGGCGATGATCTACCCGGCATCCATCATCACCGTGATGCTGCTCGTCACCGCCATCCTCATGATCTTCGTGATCCCGGTGTTCTCGCAGCTCTTTAGCAGCTTCGGGGCCACCCTTCCCGCGCTCACGCAGGCGGTGATCGCCATCTCCAACTGGATGCGCGGCCACTGGTACCTCGTGGTCTTCATCCCCATTGCCGTGGTGTGGGCCTTCATCGTGGCCTACCGCAAGAGCTTTGGTTTCCGCACGCAGGTCGACCGCATCTCGCTTAAGCTGCCGATCATGGGCGATGTCATTTTGAAGGGGTCGGTGGCGCGCTTTATGCGCACGCTCGCCACCATGCAGGCCGCCGGTGTGCCGATCAACGAGGCCCTGGAGACGCTGTCGCGCATCTCCAACAACGTCATCATCGAGCGCGCCGTCAACGCCGCCCGCGAGCGGGTCCTGGAGGGCGGATTTATCACCGATTCCCTGAAGGAGACCGGGGTATTCCCGGCCATGGCCGTGCATATGCTGGCGATCGGCGAACAGACGGGCGCCATCGAGGTCATGGCGGAGAAGGTCGCGGACTTCTATGAAGGGGAGGTGACCGAGACCGTGGCGCGCATGTCGACGCTCATGGAGCCGATCATCATGGTGGTGCTGGGTATCATCGTCGGCACCCTGGTCGTGGCCATGTATATGCCGATCTTCGAGTTGGGTGCTGTGGTGACGCACGGCGGATAGAGTGGGGCGCGCCCAGGCGGTTTTTTTTTGCGATGCCCGCAATACCATAACCGTCTCAAAATATAATGAAAATGTGCGGATACCCCGATGCCTGGACCTTGAGATCCGGCGATTTTGTGCTATACGTCTAAAAAGGACATCAGTCTTTTGACAAGGCGCTTATGTTTCTAAGCCACGGGTCGAATCGGGCCTTCGGGCCGTCGTGGGCGCGCGCGCGTTGGCGCGGGCCGACCGGGCTAGGCGCGCGCGCATTGCGCGTATCCCCATCCCGTGAGTCGGTTGCCCAGGTCGTGGCGGAGCGCCGGGCGTCCCGGCGCCTGCGGCAATACGGATTTACGGTTGTGGAGTTGATGGTCGTTATTGCCGTCGTCGCCATCGCCACCGCCGTCGCGCTGCCCGATCTGTCGACTTGGCTGGTCAATTCGCGCATTCAGCAGGCCGCTGGGGATCTTCAGGAAAACATGCAATGGGGCCGCGCCTATGCCTTAAAAACCGATCAGGAGGTCGATTTCAATCTAACGGCCGGCGGGAACCATGGGTGTTCATGGTCCATGTCGCTTCCGGTCGCCAACAGCAACATTCAAGGCGCACCGAGTATGGCGATCACGTCGGGGAGCACGCCATTGTTTTCACAGCGTTACCCCGGCATCTCCTGTACGGTCGGCGCGGGCGCGGTGTTTCCCATCACGTTTATGCCCAGCGGGACCGTTTGGGCGGCCGGGAGTCCCGCCAATGGCTATGTGGCGTTTGCGGCCAACAGCGATGCCAGCAAATTCGTCACATGGCTTGTGAAATATTATGGGGCGGGTGAGCTGCGCTCGTGCATCACGGCACCCGCTAGCGCCGCGACTCCGGTGGGGACATGTGTAAACCAGTGAGGGTTGGCACACCCCGAGGGGCGTACCACGGCGCCGCGGGGTTTACATTGATCGAGAATATGGTGGCGCTTGTCATATTTGCCATCGGCATGCTGGCGATCGTCTTTGTGATGCTAGACGGCATGAGTCTGTCGCAGTCGAGCCAGGGCCTGACGCAGGCCTATGTCGCCATGCAGGAGATCGTGGGCATGATGCGCGCCGACAATCTCGACATCTATCAGTACAATAATGTGAATACTCAGACTGCGGCGCCCTCGACGGCCACCGTAGTCGGCCAGAATATCACCACGTGGATGGAGTCGCTTCGGCACCTTCCGGGTTCGGGCACGAGCGTGGGCGGCTATGGGCAGATCGCCATAACCCCTACATCCGGGACATTGCCGGGGTTGTGCCCCTGCAACGCGACGGTCACGATCACCTGGGCCGGAGGGCGAAATAGCTATGTCGTTAATACGGTCGTCGGCTACTAGGCGCAAGGGCCTGGGTTTTACGCTCATCGAGATGATGGTGGCGCTCGTGGTGTCGGCGCTCGCCGCCACCGGTATTTACGAGGGCTTTATCAGTACCTCGAACGCGTTTCGGCAGACCAAGGCCGAGGGCAATGCCTGGCAGCAGGCGCGCGCGGCGGTGAGCATGATCACTCAGGCCGTGGAGTCGGCGGGCTACGGCCTGCCCATGACCGATTGCTCGCAGATCTACAGCAACAACTTCCAGTCCGCATCGGGAGGACCATTGCTGCTCGCCCCCGTCAGTGCCCAGACCCCAACGCCCGCAAACCTCAATACCTACGACCCGGCGGCCTCGCCCATCAATGCGGTCGCGAGTACGTATGAGCTTCAGACCGTGACCGGAGGGGGGATGTTCGGTTCGGCACCCACCACCTATATTTCGAAAGTCAATAGCACCACGGCCGCGGCCGTCCAGGTGCAGGACCCCCAACTGCTTCAGCAAGGCGACCTTTTTCTGGTCACCATGCCCAACGCGGTCTGCCTGCTGGGTCAGATCACGAACCCTGTCGGCTCCGGATCATCGCCCACCGTGACCTTTAATTCTGGTGCAGCGGGATCCATATACAACGTACCGAATGGCTTTAGCGCTATAGATCCCGCCGTGAGCGCGGCGCAACTGGCCAACGCCGGTTTCATTAATCTGGGCCAAGGTGGTTTCCGGGTCGATAACTTCTATGTCGGCTATCGCAATGTGACGGCCACGACCTACAATGACAACAGCGTCCCCTCTTTGTACATGCAGCAATATACAGCCGCGACCACAAGCGGGAAGCTGCCGTCCGGTATCCTCGTAGCCCGCGGGGTGGTGGACATGCAGGTCGAGTTCGGTTACGGGACGCAGGGGACGGTCACGTCCTGGGGGCCGCCGGGTACGCAGCCGGCCAATGACGTCGATGCCGTGAAGGTCGCCTTGGTGGTGCGTGACACCCGCGTCCTCCCCCATGCCGGGACGCGGGCCGGCAATACCATTACGGTGTTTGCCAACGCCCCCGGCGGGCCCGTCAATTACGTCATACCGACGGCGCTGCCATCGACCAACACCACCGGGTGTCTCGCAGGCAATTGCTCGCACTACCTCTATCGCGTCTTCAAGACCGTGATACCGGTGCGCAATGTGATCTGGGGCCAGCCATGAGCGCTCGGCGCAGGCACATCTTGGGTCGTCAGGGCGGCATCACGCTGCTCCTGTCCATCCTCGTGCTCCTGACGCTCACCTTCATAGGCCTGGGCCTCATGGATTTCGTGGGCTTCGACAACGATGTGTCGTCCAATGCCGCGGTGCATGCCGCCATGGTGCAGGCGAGCGACATTGGGCTTGCCGATGCAAGTCAGAGCCTGATCGCAGCGCGCAATTACCCGGAACTCTTGGCCGCGCCCGGACCGTGGTGGTATACCCCGGGATACCCCAGTAACATTATAGAGCCGGCGGAGCCGGTCAGTCCCGCGACGCAGCCACCGCCTACGCCCACGCCCGGCGTGCCGACCGCCTATATCACGTTCTACACCAACGCCTTTTGGCAGAATTGCGCGACCAGCAAGACGCCCGATCAGACCTGCGGGGTCGTGACGACTCCGATTACCAATTCATCCGGCGTGACTACGACCCAGACGGGCGTGACCATCGCCGGTCGGACCTATCAGGTGGAGTATGTGATCGAGCCGACCGGCCTTCCGCCGCCGCCGCTAAACGGCTTTGAGACCGGCACGCCGAGTACGCAGAGCCGTGTCTATGACGCCTATGTATTTGTCTTTCGCGACAACTCTTCGGGCAGCATCGAAAACTCCGTGTTGATAGAGGCCGGAATGCGCAAGGTAGGGGGTTGATATGAACAAGCGGCTATACATGACAGGCAGGGCCCGCGCAGCGGCCCTCGCGACCCTTTTTTGCGGGTTTTTCTGGGTGATGGGGGCGACCCCGCAGGCGGCCTATGCGCAGATCCTGACCGCGGGCCAGGAGCCGCAGATTCTGATCATTCTGGATAATTCCCAGGGCATGGCCGGTGATCTGCAGGGGGCGATCATGACCGGATCCGGGACGGTTGCCGCCAACGCAGGACCCCTTGCGCCCACCGCGGTCCCGCCGTTGGCCTGGCCCTCGCCGGTCTGCTACGCCCTTCCGAGCGGCTATAGCCCGCGCTCGACTGCGGGCGCTAGCAACGGCGACACCTGTCCCTCGGGGTCGGCGCCCTATACGGTGAGTGCCGGGACCGGCATCCTTCAGGACAACTCGGAGTCGATGATCAATATTGCCGAGCAGAGCCTGCTCGGGGAATTCAATAACGCCACCAATGCCAATGCCTTTCAGGTGGGGTTGATGGATTACGCGACCGCCAAGGCCCCGAGCCTCTACAACACCTGGGTGTATTACATGAGTAACAACAACACCCTCAATAGCTCCGGGGCGGTCACGGCGGCCGGGGCCTTCGCCTATGGCAATACCCTGACCTCGCCATCGAGCGTAGATCCTGTGACCGCCTACAACCCGTGCTACGGGGTCACCACGGGCGCCTGCAAGACCATCGAGGGGGTCATGGGCGCGGGTCTTGCGACAAGCGAGTATCTCTACATGGCCGCGACCTCCGATAACCCTGAGATCAACGACGTCTTATATGCCTCGTCCAGCCTGCCCGATAACATACTGACTTATGATGGCCCCAGCCCCTATCCGCCGAACTATACCCTGACCCAGTATGAAGATCAGATCCTCAGCGGCAAGCCGTTGCTCGAGACCTACAAGTCTTCGACCGGTGGGGTGCGCGCCACGGGGCCCACCAGCGCCGGCTATGCGCCGTATAGCGGCGAGGTGTGGTATGGCGGGCGGGGGCTTGCCTACGATGGGCGCCCGGTGACCAATGAGAATACTGCCGCGACCGCGACCCCCTATACCGGTTACACGGGTGTCTTGCAGATGGGCCAGGGCAACCTGCAGATCTCTGTGGGGCCCTTTAGCTCGGTGTTGAGCACGTTTAACACCGATCTCGCGCCTGAACTCTTCCCGGCCGGGGCCAGCATCGTCGCCGACTCCGAGTATGCCCCCATGGCCGGGGCCTTGCAGAGCGCACTCGAGTACTTCACCGGCAGCAGCGGGCCGCAGCCGGCGTGCGCCCCCAAGTATGTGATCCTGATTACAGACGGACAGCCGACCATGGGGCTAAACGGGCATGTCTATCCCCCGCTTGGCAGCGCCGCGGCCACGACCTATGGCGAGACGCAGGCCAATGACAACGCGGTCAACGAGGCCATCACGGCGGTCCAGAACCTCTATAACAATAGCGCCAACGGGGTGGGCTCCATCAAGACCTATGTCTTGGGCATCGGCCCCAACATCAATTGCCCCCCGTCTGCCGCATCGACCTGCCCCGCCGAGGCCCAGGCCGGCTACAGCGTGCTTGAGCAGCTCGCGACCGCGGGCCAGGGGGGGACTGCGCAAAACCCCGTGCTCCCCTATAGCGCCCAGAGCCCGCAGCAGTTTCAGCAGGCCTTTCAGGCCATATTGAATAGCATCGAGGCCGAGGAATACTCGGCCAATGTCGGTTCGAGCGTGAACCTCACGACCAATTCCTTCGAATACGCCGTGACGAGCACCCCGGCGCTCGGAGAGGGGGATCTGGTGGCATACCCCGTCCAGTCCAGTGGCGCGGTCGCTTCTACGCCATCCTGGGATATCGAAGGGGTGCTGGGAGTTACCACCACGACCTCACAGAACAGTGCGCTGCGACAGAACGATCTCTACTCCACGGGCGCGCCCGTGGCGCCGGCGACCATCGGGCCGATCACGGCACTGACCGCGCTCAACAACGCGGCAAACAGCAGCGCCTTCGGCACACTGCCGGCGGGCCTTACGGTGGCCGACATCATTAGCTACACCATCAATCCGTCCTATAACGGTGGCGCCTATCTCGGCGGGCGCGCGAACGGCTGGTATTGGGGCATGACTGCGTCCATGCCGGCTGTCTACCTTGGGCCACCCAGCAGCAGCGGTTTGGCTACCAATACAAGCTATGCAGCCTATGCCCAGAATGAGGCGAGCCGTGAGCCCATCGTGCTGTTTGGCGACAACGACGGCTTCTTATACGCCGCCGATGCCAACACCGGCGCCCTGGTGTGGGGCTTTATCCCGCGCATCATGCTGCAGTATCTCCAGAATTATGGGTCATTCTGGCAAAACGACAACATGGGCGGCGGGGTGCGCGCCGTCGATGCCCAGGACGCCAATGGCAACTGGTGGACCTATATCGTCGGCGTAGCCGGCAACGGCCTGGTCCAGTATGGCCTGCAGTTGACCGACGCCCCAGCGAATACCCCGCCTACCACGACCACCGCCGCGACCTTAAACAGCGAGGCCTGGGAGGTCGATACCCCCAATGCCACCGAGCCCAACCCTGGCATCACGCCGATCGTGTTCCGGCCGACGCCGTCATCGGGGACCGCCTATCTCGCGACGGTCCTGACGGTGACGAGCGGCACGACGGTGACCAGCACGCTGACGGTGACCAATGTCGGGACGGGGGCGAGCAGCAGCTATACCCTGCCCTTTGCCGCCGTCACTCAGCCCTATATCGACTTAGATGGCGACATATACCTGGGCGATAGCTCATCCAATGTGTGGGAGGCCCAGATCTTTACGACGAGCGGCGCCCTTGCCAACTTCTCGCTCGCGAAGACATGGGCGGCCTTGAATAATGCCTCGAGCAATAGTGCGGTCGCGGCCAATTTCGGGACCTCGACTACGACCTCGGGGGGGACCTCATCGCTCACCACCATCGGTGGGGCGGTCTATAACGGTGTCGAGTACCTCACCTTGCAGTCCGCGACGCGCCTGACCGTACTGCAAAACGGCGCGACTGGCTGGGAGCCGCTGTGGACGGTCTCGGTGAGTACCGGCGGCGAGGTCTGGGACCCCACCACCGGCACTTATAATCCCAACGCCGCGATCGCGAGTCTTCCGACCGGGTCGCTCATCACCGACAACGCCTTGATCGCCGACGGCGCGGTCTTGTTGCCGGTCACGGTCCCGCCATCGAGTACCTCGACCAATGCCTGTGCGGAGCCGGCCGCCTACCTGTATTTCTATCAGTTGGGCAATGGGACGTTCCCGTCCGGCATCTTTCAGGCGGCGAATGGCAATGACATCAGTGGACCCATTCTCGTCGGTGCGGGCACGAGCTACACCCCGACGCTTTTCTTCTTTGACGGCTCGGTGTACTTACAGTTGGGCTCCGGCCTGGGGACTCCCTCACCCGGGGGCGGGGGCGGTACCCCGACGCAGACGTCGTCCCTGCCGCCCCCAGGCAACCCGCTTCAGGGCCAGCGCCTGCCGCTTCAGGGCCCGGTCGGCTGGCGACAGTTATTATAAAAGCGCGACCGCCCCGCGGCGGTGTCGGCTGCGGGGCGGTCGGGGACGCGCGGGCCGCATGGCGGCCCCTGGTCCCATGCGGGTGGGGGGCTATTCTATGCCGAGCTTCTCGAGCTTGTAGCGCAGGGCGCGGAAGGTGATGCCGAGCTCGCGGGCGGCCGCGGTCTTGTTCTGATTCGTGTCGCGCAGGGCCTTTTCGATGGCCGCGCGCTCGACCTGGGCCAAGTGCTCCTCGAGCGATCGTTCGCCCGTATAGTCCGCGGCCTCGGCGGCCTGGGCCAAGGGGGCCTGGGTCCTTTCGGCCGGGACTTTGATGTCCTGTCCCGGCAGGCGCAGATCCGCCACGTCGATCTCCTCGCCGTCACATAGGGTAAGCGCCCGCTCCATGATGTTTTCGAGCTCGCGGACATTGCCGGGAAACGGGTAGGTCTTGAGGGCCGCAAGCGCCGCCGGGGTAAGCGGCAGGGGGCGCCCGGCGCTGAGCTTTGCCGCCAGGTGGGCGGCAAGTGTCGGGATGTCGCCGGGGCGCTCGCGCAGGGGTGGGATCAAAAGCTCGATGACGTTCAGGCGGTAGTAGAGGTCCTGGCGAAAGGCCCCGGTGCGCACCAGGTCGTGGAGGTTTTTGTGGGTGGCCGACAGGATGCGCACGTCGACGGCCACCTCCTGCTGGCTGCCGACCGGGCGCACGGCCTTTTCCTGAATGGCGCGCAGGAGCTTGACCTGCATGGGGACCGGCAGGTCGCCGACCTCGTCGAGGAACAGGGTGCCGCCGCTTGCGGTCTTGAAAAGCCCCTCCTTGTCGCCGAAGGCCCCCGTGAAGCTGCCCTTCTTGTGCCCGAAGAACTCGCTTTCCATGAGCTGCTCGGGTATGGCCCCGCAGTTCACCGCCACGAACGGTCGCCCGGCGCGGGGCCCGAGGTCATGAATGAGGCGGGCGGCGAGTTCCTTGCCGGTGCCCGACTCCCCGGCGATATAGACCGGGGCCTGCCCGCGCGCCAGGCGCTCGATCAGGGCGCGCACGGCGCGCATGGCCTGGGAGTCGCCCAAGAGCTTGGCGGCGGCACCGGCACCGTCTGTCGGGGTCTGCTTCGAGAGGTTGAGCGCGCTGCGCACGAGCGATCGTAGTTCATTGATATTAAGGGGTTTGCACACGAAGTCGAAGGCCCCGCCCTTTAACGCGGCGATCGCGGTCTCCATACTGCCGTGGGCGGTAATGACCGCGACCGGGAGCCCGCGATAATGCTCCTCGATATGCCGGATGATGGCCAGGCCATCGCCGTCGGGCAGACGCATGTCGGTCAGGCACAGGTCGAAGCGGTATTCCGCAAGCAGCGCAAAGGCCGACGCGAGATCGCCTGCCGAGCGCGTCTCGATATTCATGCGCCCGAGGGTGAGCTCGAGCAGGGCGCGGATATCGGCCTCATCGTCGATGATGAGGACCTGAGGGGTGGTGGTCATGATGTGAGACTCGCTTCCGTGCAGTCGTTCAGTCGGCCGAAGGTCAGGCGAAATTGGCAGCCCGTGGGTGTGGGCCTATGCTCCAGGCGCGCGCCGTTGGCCTCGGCGAGCTCCCGGGCGATATAAAGGCCTAGCCCTGTGCCGCGCGCGGTGGTGGTGAAGAAGGGATCGAATATGCGGTCGGCGATGGCCTCTTTGATCCCCTCGCCCCAGTCGATGACATCGAGGGTGCTCAAGCCCTCGCCATCGATGCCGACCAGGAGCTTGACGATCGGCGCGTCGTGGTAGGGGGGGCTATGCTTGAGCGAGTTATGACACAGATTGTTCACGATCTGAAAGAGGTGGTCGGTGTCAAAGCACACCGTCTGCGGCCGTTCGATGACGAGATTCAGGGCCTGGGCGGGGATATTGAGCGCCGTGGCGATCGCAGGCCGGGTCTTGACCAGCCAGTCGTGCAGACCAAAGACCGTGGCGTTGATGCGGTCACGCCGGCCGAGCTGCAGGACGTTTTCCACGATGGTGTTCATGCGCCGCCCCTGGTCGTCGATGATGGCGGCCAGATTGCGCGGTTCGGGGCCGAGATCCGGGGTCTCCATCAGCAATTGCGCGGCATGGGTGATCGCCCCCAGGGGATTGCGGATTTCATGGGCGATGCCGGCCGTCAGGCGCGCAAGCCCCGCCATCTTCAGCTGCTGCGCCTGCTGTTTGAGGATCGCGGTATCCTCGAGAAAGATGAGCGTCGCGGTCCCCTCGGCCCCCAGGGCCTTGAATCGCGGCAGGAGCGTGTAGCCGGTGGCCGATACGAACAGCTGACGCCCTTTCGCCATGTCGCCGCGCTGCGCGCTCCACTGCGCGAAGAGCGCCGGGGCCGCGTTCTGAAGCAGGGGCTGGGGTGCGGTAAGGCCCAGATAGGTCTGCGCGGTCTTGTTGGCGAGCCGGATGTGGCCGGTGGGCGCGACCACCAAGACCCCGGACTGGAGGTGCTGCACGATCTGGTCGTTCAGGCGCGCCAGGTGCCGTATGTCAAGCTCCTGCCTCTGGGCGAGCGCCTCGGTATGGCGCAGGCGGTCAGCAACCAGATGGGCGAGGCTTGCCGTGGCAAACAGCACGAGGCCAAAGAGGCCGACCTGCGAGTAGCTCACGGGCAGGCCGCTTTGTGCGCCCGTGAGATAAGGCCAGGCACGCTCGAGCAGGATGCCGATGGTCGCAAGCGCGGCAAAAAATATGGTCATGCGGCGGTTGAGCAAAAAGCTCGTGCCGGCGATCGAGACCAAAAGCAGGACGCCGGTGCCGCTCCCCAGCCCACCGCTTGCGTGCATGAGCAGGATGAGTGCCACCACATCGCAAAAGGCCAGTACCGCCGCCTGGGTCTCGAAGGCGCCCAGGCGCCGGCGCGTGGTGTCGATGGCCGCCAGATAGACGCCGGCGTAGCACACGGCAACGATGAGAAAAAGCCGCGGATTGGTGCTGGCAAAGGGCGCGAGCGACCCCGCCCAGAACCCGGCAATGCACGCAAGCAGGGCGAGCGCGAGCCGGTAGGTATTGAAGTAGCTCAACAACAGCCAGTTTTGCTCGCGCACCAAAAGCGGCGTCTCGACGCCGTCTGCGGCCAGATCCAAGGCATGATCAGCGCTGCTCATAGGGCTTGAATTAGCACAGATTCGGGTTGAAGGCAAAGACCTAGCCGCGGGCGGCGGCGTCGCGGTGTTCCGGGCAGCAATAGTGCGTCCCACGGGCCCCGGAGAGGGCCTCGGCACGGGGGATATAGAGGCCGCAGTGGATACAGGCCACCATGTCGCCTGCGGCCCGCACGCGCCGTTGTGGCGCGCCGTGGAGGTCGTGCGGGGGGTACCGATGGTACGGGTGCCGCGCGCGGCGTACGAACCACCACACGGCCCATATGACGAGAAGATCGACCAGGAGCTCCACGAACGCCACGCTCTCTTAAATTGGTCGGGGTGAGAGGATTCGAACCTCCGGCCCCTAGCTCCCGAAGCTAGTGCTCTACCAGGCTGAGCTACACCCCGTCGACGCGCCGTTACCCACGAGACCGCTGTGTCAGTGGTCCCTGTGAACGGAAAAATGGGCCAAATCCAGCAATGCCTGCTTATACGGGGAGTCGGGCAAAGGTGAGAGTGCCGCCCGCGCCAGATTGGCCTCGCCCTCGGCCCGCGCGCAAGTGTACGCGATCGCCTGAGTGGATTCAATGGCGGCCACCACGCCGTCGATGTGTTCGAGCCCGCCCTGTTCGATGGCGTCGCGCACCAGCGCGCGCTCGGCCGGCGTCCCGGTGCGCAGCACATGGATGAGCGGCAAGGTGGGCTTGCCCTCCGCCAGATCGTCGCCGATATTTTTCCCCAGGCGGGCATTGTGCCGGCCATAGTCGAGGGCATCATCGATCAGCTGAAAGGCGGTGCCCAGATGCCGGCCGTAAGTGGCCAGCACCGGTTCCATGGCCGGTGCGCCGCCGAGCACCGCCCCCAGTTGCGCGGCGGCCTCGAAGAGCTTGGCAGTCTTGCTGCGAATGACCGCGAGATAGCGGTCTTCCTCGATGTCCGGGTCGTTGCAGTGGATGAGCTGCATGACCTCGCCTTCGGCAATGGTATTGGTGGCGTGCGCCAGGATCTCCATGACGCGCAGGTTCTGGACCTCCACCATCATCTCGAACGCCCGCGAATAGAGGAAGTCCCCGACCAGCACGCTCGCCTCATTGCCAAACACGGCGTTGGCGCTTGCCTGGCCGCGGCGCATGGCCGAGCCGTCGACGACATCGTCATGCAGCAAGGTCGCGGTATGAATGAACTCGATGACGGTGGCAAGGACGATATGTCCCGTGCCCTCGTAGCGGAAGGCCTTGGCGGCGAGCAGCAGGACCGCCGGCCGCAGGCGCTTGCCGCCGCTTTGAATGATATAGCGTCCCAGCTGATTGATGAGCACGATCGGCGAATCGAGGCGTTTTGCGATCTCGCGATCGATCCCCGCGCTCTCGTCGCGAATGAGGGCGTGAATGTCGTCGAGATCAAGGGCCGGGGGATCGACGGGCGCGGGCGTGGACATGGGCTCCTCTGGGCGAAAGCGCCGTCATGCTCTGCCGGAAGCCGGGCGCTGTCAAGCCGTCTCCCGCTCGAGGCCGGGCCCCTGGACGGGCGATGGGAGGCGCGGCGCATCATTGACCCGCCCGCCCAAAGCCACTAGAATCGCCGCTTTTAACGGGTCCGGCAGCCGTCTACGAGGATGCGGGTCCCCTGGGGTTTTTCAGTCGGTCGGGGAGTCATTGAGCGCAATGTACGCGGTAATCGAGACGGGCGGTAAGCAGTATCGGGTGGCGGTGGGCGAGACCGTGCGGGTCGAAACGCTGCCGGCCGAGGTGGGCCAGGACGTGACCTTGGGCAAGGTGCTTTTGATCGCCGATGGGGGCGATGTCCGGGTCGGCGCGCCGATGCTCGCGGAGACGGTGACGGCGCGGGTCGAGGGCCATGGCCGCGGCGAAAAGATCCGCATCTTCAAGACCCGCCGGCGCAAGCACTATCGCAAGCACGCGGGTCACCGCCAGAACTATACGGAACTGAAGATCTTGGCCATAGCGGGCAAGAGCGAACAGTCGGCGCAGGGGTAAGGAGCAGTCAATGGCACATAAAAAGGCAGGCGGCAGTTCCCGCAACGGGCGCGATTCCGAGTCGAAGCGCCTGGGTATCAAGCGTTTCGGTGGCCAGACGGTCGTCCCCGGCAATATCATCGTGCGCCAGCGCGGCACTCGCTTCTACCCCGGCCGCAACGTCCGTATCGGCAAGGACGATACCCTGTTTGCCTGTGCCGAGGGGCAGGTGGTATTCGAGATCAAAGGGCCGCAGCGGCGCAAGACGGTCAGCGTCGTCACCGCCTCCTAAGGACCTCGCCTACGCGGCCCCGGCGTCCTCGGGGAGGGATGCATGAAGTTCGTCGATGAGGCCACCATCCATGTCCAGGCGGGCGATGGGGGCAACGGGGCCTTGAGCTTCCGCCGCGAGAAGTTCGTGCCGCGCGGCGGTCCGGACGGCGGCGATGGCGGCGACGGCGGCAGCATCTATTTCGAGGCCCGGAGCGGCCTCAATACCCTCGCGGATTTCCGTTATACCCGGCAGTTCCGCGCCGCCAACGGCGGGGGCGGGTCCGGGCGCCAGCGTTCGGGCCGCAAGGGGCCAGACCTTGTGGTCGCGGTGCCGATTGGAACCCTTGTGCGTGATGAGGAGACCGGCGACCTCTTGGGCGATCTGACCCGTGACGGGGCCCGGCTTTTGGTGGCCAAAGGCGGGCGCGGGGGGCTTGGCAACACCCACTTCAAGAGCAGCACCAACCGCGCCCCGCGACGCACGGTCCCGGGGGCCCCGGGCGAGGGTCGCGGGCTCTTTCTGGAGCTGCAGGTCCTGGCCGATGTCGGTCTCGTCGGCCTGCCCAACGCCGGCAAATCCACGTTTTTGCGCGCGGTATCCGAGGCCCGCCCCAAGGTCGCCGACTACCCCTTTACCACCCTCCATCCGGAGCTTGGCGTCGTGACCGTGGAGCGCCATCGCAGCTTCGTGATCGCCGACATCCCGGGCCTCATTGCCGGGGCGCACGAGGGCGCGGGTCTCGGGATGCAGTTTTTGCGCCACTTGACGCGCACCCGGCTGCTTTTGCATCTCGTGGATGTCGCGCCCGTTGATCCCCAGGCCGATGTCAGGAAAGACGTGCGGGTCATCGAAGAGGAGCTTAGGCTCTTCGATGAGGACCTCGGTTCGCGGGAGCGCTGGCTCGTGTTCAACAAGGCCGACCTGTGGCCGGAGGATGAGCGCCTATCGCGCGCCGAGGCCCTGCGCAAGGCCCTCGGATGGGACGGCCCCTATGCGGTCGTGTCGGCCATCAAGGGGTGGGGGTGCATGGAACTCATGGGCCGGCTGATGCAGCGCCTCGAGGCCCTTGGTCCGCCCGCGCCCGCCGATGTCATGGAAGGGTCGGGCGATGCGTAGCGGGCTGCACGCGGTGCGCCGCCTGGTCGTCAAGATCGGCAGCAGCCTCCTCACCAATCACGGGGCCGGTCTCGATCGGCCGGCGCTCGCGGCCTGGGTGGCACAGATCGCGGCCCTGCGCGCGGGCGGGCGCGAGGTGGTCGTGGTGTCATCGGGGGCGGTGGCGTGCGGCATGCAGCGGCTGGGGGTAAAGCGGCGGCCGCACGCCCTGCACGAGCTGCAGGCCCTGGCGGCGCTGGGCCAGATGGGGCTGATCGAGGCCTACGAGACGGCGTTTGCGCGCCACGGCGGGCACGGAGCGCAGGTGCTTCTGACGCACGATGATCTTGCGGACCGCAAGCGCTATCTGAATGCGCGCAGCGCGCTGCGCGCCCTGCTGTCTTTGGGCGTGGTGCCGATCATCAACGAAAACGACACGGTCGCCACCGAGGAGATCCGGTTTGGCGACAACGACACCCTGGCGGCGCTGGTGGCCAATCTGATCGAGGCGGAACTGCTCGTCATACTGACCGATCAGGCCGGCCTCTACGAAGAGGATCCGCGGGCCAATCCCGGGGCGCGCCTGGTGTCCGAGGCGCCGGCGGGTGATCCCGTCTATCTCGCCATGGCCGGCGCCCCCGGGGAACTGGGCCGCGGCGGGATGCGCACCAAGCTGACCGCCGCGCACAAGGCGGCGCGCTCAGGGGCGGCGACCGTGATCGTGGCCGGGCGCGAACCCGATGTGCTGACGCGGGTGCTGGCGGGCGAGGCGCTCGGGACCTATCTCTATCCGGCGACCACGCGGCTTGCGGCGCGCAAGCAGTGGCTGGCCGCCCACCTTGCGGTGCGTGGGCGTCTTACGCTCGATGCCGGCGCGGTGCGGGTATTGCGCGAGGCCGGCAAGAGCCTGTTGCCGGTCGGGGTGCGCGCGGTCGAGGGGTCGTTTGCGCGCGGCGAGATGGTGGCATGCGTCGATACCGACGGCCGCGAGGTGGCGCGCGGGCTCGTGAACTACCCGGCCGCCGAACTGCGCCTCATGATGGGGCGCCCGAGCGAGGAGATCGAGCAGATACTAGGCTACCAAGGGGAACCCGAGGTTATCCACCGGGATAACCTCGTGATCGTCTAGCCGGGCGGGTGTTTTAGGCGCTGGCCCGGTGCAGGCGGGCGTTCAGGCGGCTCTTGTAGCGCGCCGCGGTGTTGCGGTGCATGATGCCGCGCGAGATGCCGCGGTCGATCACAGAGCTTGCCTCACGCAAGGCCATGTGACCTGCGGCGATGTCCTTATCGTGCACCGCCTTTAAGACCTTCTTGATCGCGGACCGGACCTGCGAGCGGAACGCCACGTTGCGCTGCCTGTGGATCTCGGCCTGCCGGGCCCGTTTCTTTGCCTGAGCTGTGTTCGCCAAACGCCTGCTCCTTCGACGAGTAGGAAAAAGCGGCACACTATGCCGCGGCCCCGGGGGCTTGTCAATGGCAGGCCCGCCCGTTTGGGGGTTGCGGGCGCGGCGCTATACTCACGGCCTTTGCGCGGCCCTGGGATCTGGGCCTAATGGAAGGGGAAGCGGTGGCTAATCGCCTGGTTCGTTCGCTGTTTGCCACGGGGGGCATGACACTCATATCCCGGATCACGGGTTTCGTCCGCGACATCCTGCTGGCGCGGCTTTTGGGCACGACCGCGCTCGCCGATGCCTTCTTCGTGGCGTTTCGCATACCGAGTTTCTTGCGGCGGGTGTTCGGCGAGGGGGCCTTTTCCCAGGCCTTCATTCCCGTGTTCGCCGCGCAGCTCCACAAGGAGGGGCCATTGGCCGAAGACGAGGCGCGGGCCTTCGTCGACCACATGGCCGGGAGCTTCGCGCTGGTGCTGCTTGGGGTGACTGCCGTCGGGGTATTGGCGGCGCCGGTGGTCATCTGGGTGCTGGCGCCGGGCTTTCTTGCCGATCCGGCCGAGTATCACCTGGCGGTCCACCTCTTGCGCATCACGTTTCCCTATCTTTTTTTCATCTCGCTCGTGGCCATGGCCGCCGGCATCCTGAATACCCGCGGGCGGTTCGCGGCCGCGGCCTTTACCCCGGTGCTGCTCAACCTGAGCCTGATCGTGGCCGCGGGCGTGATCGCGCCCCATAGCAAGGCCCCGGCGGTCACGGTTGCCTGGGGGGTGTTCATGGGCGGCATCCTGCAGCTGATGTTCCAGGTCCCGTTTCTGCGGCATACCGGGTTTCTGCCGCGCCTGCGCGCCTCGTTTCGGCATCCCGAGGTGCGCCGCGTGTTTCGGCTCATGATGCCGGGGATCTTTGGCTCATCCATCGCTCAGATCAATCTCGTGGTCGACACCATGCTGGCCTCTTTCCTTGTGACCGGGAGCATCTCGTGGCTGTATTTCGCCAACCGCCTGCTCGAGTTTCCGCTCGGGATATTTGGCGTGGCACTGGGGACGGTGATCCTGCCGCACCTGTCGGCCCAGCATGTGCGCGCCTCCGCCGACGGGTTCGGTCAGTCGCTGGACTGGGCCTTGCGCTGGGTCGTGATCATCGCCACCCCGGCGGCCGCGGGGCTTATGGTGCTGTCTATGCCCATCATCGCGACCTTGTACCGCTATGGGGCGTTTACCGCCTTTGACGCCGCCATGACCGCGCGCGCCCTGGTGGCGTTTGCCGTCGGTCTACCGGCGTTTGTGCTGATCAAGGTCCTGGCCCCGGGCTACTATGCGCGCCAGGACACCCGGACACCGGTCAAGATCGGGGTCATCGCGCTTGTCGCCAACATGGTCTTCAATGTGATCCTGATCTGGCCCTTGGCCCATGCCGGGCTTGCGCTCGCCACGTCCTTGTCGGGGATATTGAACGCCGCGCTCCTTTATCGCGGCTTAAGGCGCACGCAGGTCTACCAGCCGGGGCCGGGCTGGCGGCGCCTGTGGCTGCAGGTCGGCGGCGCGACGCTTGCGATGGCGGCGCTCCTATGGCCGGCGCATCGCGTATCCGCGGGGTTTTTCATGGCCTCGGGGGGGCATCGGGCGCTCACCCTGGCGGCGTGGATTGCGGCGGGGCTTGGCGCCTATGGTACAGTGATGTGGCTTTTGGGGGTGCGTTTTAAGGCGCTCCGACTGCGGTCGATAGTGACGAATGAGGACGTATGACGGCGGCGATTTGGCAGATCGGGTCACCCACAGACCCGCGGGTCTTCACCCTGGCCGAGGCCGAGGCGCTCTTGCCGCTCGTGCGGCGCATCACGCAGGTCGCCTACCAGGAGCTCGAGCCGGTGCGCCGCCTGTTGTCGACGCTATCGCCGGGCAGCGCGGCGTTCTACGAGGCGGAAGAGGGTTACGAGGGGATCGTCAAGCGCTGGGTGGCCAAGATGGAGCGCTTAGGCCTGGTCGTCAAGGGGCTATGGCTTGTCAATTTCGATACCGGGGATGGTTATCTCTGCTGGCGGTTTCCGGAACTGCGCCTGGCCTATTACCACAACTATTCCGAGGATTTCGCCACCCGCCGCCCGTTGCGCGAGGTGATCGAGGAACTGGACCCGGATTGGGCCTGTTAGGCAACGGCGCGCCCCGGCCCGCGCCTAGACCGCATCGGTGCAATGCGTTAAGCTTCCACGCTTTCGGTTAGCGTCGGCATGGAGTGTATCCGGGGGATTTATAACGTCCGTCCTCGTCATCGCGGGGCCGTCATTACTGTTGGGAACTTCGACGGTTTCCATCAGGGGCACCGGCAGCTGGCGGGACTTCTGAAGGCGCGGGCACAGGCCCACGGCGCGCCCGCGCTTGTCATGATGTTCGAACCCCAGCCGCAGGAATATTTTGCGCACGGCGCGCCGCGCGCGCGGCTCATGCGGTTGTCGGCGAAGCTTTCGGCATGGCGCGATGCCGGTATCGATTATGCGATGGTGCTGCGATTCGACGAGCGGCTCGCCAGGCTCTCGGCCCCGGATTTCATTGAGGGCATCATGGTGGGGTCGCTCGCGGTCCGCGGGCTTGTGATCGGCGACGACTTTCGATTCGGCGCCGGACGCGCGGGCGATTTTGCGATGCTGAAGGCCGCCGGCGACCGTCACGGTTTTTTCGTCGAGGCCACCGGGACCTGGACCGAGGCCGGGCAGAGGGTGAGCAGCACGCGGCTGCGCCAGGCGCTGGCGCGCGGCGATATGCATGAGGCCGAGCTCTTGATCGGTGCGCCATACCGCTATGGGGGGCGGGTGGTGGCAGGTGACGCGCGCGGGCGCACGCTCGGCTTTCCCACCGCCAACATCCTCATGCCGGATCCACCGCCCGTAGCCGGGGTGTTCGCGGTCGCGGTGCGCACGAAAGACGGGCGGACCCATACCGGCATTGCCAATGCCGGGCGGCGCCCGACGGTGGGCGGCGGTCGCGTCCTGCTCGAGGTCCACCTGCTGGACTTCGCCGGCGATCTCTATGGGCAACGGCTCGAGGTTGCGTTTCTCGAGCGCCTGCGTGAGGAGCGCAGGTTTCCGTCTCTCGATGCGCTGACCGCGCAGATCGATCGCGACCGTGCCAGCGCACGAACCTTTTTTGCCAGTCGGGGAATGATGCATCATGACGGCGGACTATAAAGACACCCTCAATCTGCCGCATACGGATTTCCCGATGCGCGGGGGTCTCCCGGCGCGCGAGCCCGAGCAGGTCAAGGAGTGGGAGGCGCTTTCCCTCTACCAGCGGCTGCGCGCCTATCACGCGCACCATCCGCGCTACGTCCTGCATGATGGCCCGCCGTATGCCAATGGCGCGATCCATCTGGGGCATGCGGTGAACAAGGTCTTGAAAGACATCATCGTCAAGGCCAAGGGCCTGGCCGGTTTCGATGCCCCCTACGTCCCGGGCTGGGACTGCCACGGCCTGCCGATCGAGCTTGCCGTGGAAAAGACCGTGGGGCGCTGCGGGCGCGACGTCGATGCCCGCGCCTTTCGCAAGGCCTGTCGCGACTATGCCGCCCGCCAAGTGGCCGGCCAGAGGCAGGACTTCCTGCGCCTGGGCGTGCTCGGGGACTTTGCGCACCCCTATCTCACCATGGATTTCGCGTTCGAGGCCGGCATCGTGCGCGAACTGGCGCGGATTCGCGCACGCGGGCACGTCTATCGCAGTGAAAAGCCCGTGCATTGGTGCCTGGATTGCCGCTCGGCCCTGGCCGAGGCCGAGGTCGATTATGCCGAGCATCGGTCGCTGGCCGTGGATGTCCCATTTGCGGTGAGCGACACCGATGACTTCTGGCGGCGGGTGGGGGCGCCTGCCCGCGCAGGCGCGGTGCGCCTGCCGATCTGGACCACCACCCCCTGGACGCTGCCTGCCAATCAGGCCGTCGCGGTGCATGGCGCGATCATCTACCGGGTCATGTCCGCCGGTCCGGACTACTGGCTGGTGGCCGAAGATCTGGCGGAGGCGGTTGCCGCGCGCTATGGCCTCGAGGGCGCGCCCACCCCCCTCACCGTCCGCGGGGCTTTACTCGTGGGCCTGCGGCTGCGCCATCCGTTCCTGGACCGCTCGGTCCCCGTGATCGAGGGCGCGCATGTCACCACCGAGGCCGGCACCGGGCTTGTGCATATCGCGCCGGCCCATGGCGAAGAGGACTATCAGGCAGCGCGCGCCTATGCCCGGGCCGGCGGCGAGGTCTTGCCGGTCGAGGGCCCGGTCGGCGCCGATGGCCGGTTCCTGCCCGGCACCCCGTTCGTGGAGGGTCTGAGTGTGGCCGAGGCCTCGCTTCGCCTGATCGAGGTGCTGCGCGAGCGCGGCGCGCTCTGGGCGCACGAGACCATCACGCACAGCTATCCGCACTGCTGGCGCCATAAGACGCCGATCATCTTTCGAGCCACCGCCCAGTGGTTCATATCGCTCGATGCCGCGGGTCTGCGGGCCGAGGCGCTCGCTGCCATCGGCAAGGTGCGCTGGATGCCGGCCTGGGGGGAGCAGCGCATCGCCCAGATGGTCGCCGGCCGCCCCGACTGGTGCATCTCGCGCCAGCGCGCCTGGGGCGTGCCCATCCCCTTCTTCCTGCACAAAGAGACCGGCGAACTCCATCCGCGCACCGATGCGCTTTTGGAGGAGGTCGCGCGCGTGATCGAGGCCGAGGGCATAGATGGCTGGTTCGAGCGCCCGGTGTCTTCGTGGCTCGGCCCCGAGGCCGAGGACTACGAGGCGGTGCGCGACGTCCTGGACGTATGGTTCGATTCGGGCTCGACGCATGCCTGCGTGCTGGCCGTACGGCCGGATCTGGCGCACCCCGCCGATCTCTATCTGGAGGGTTCGGATCAGCATCGCGGCTGGTTTCAGTCGTCGCTTCTGACCTCGGTCGGGGATTCCGGAAAGGCCCCGTACAAGGCCGTGCTCACGCATGGATTCACGGTCGACGCCCAGGGGCAGAAGATGGCCAAATCGCGGGGCAATGGAATCGAGCCTCAGGAGATCACCAAGTCCCTGGGGGCCGACGTCCTGCGCCTGTGGATCGCGGCCACCGACTACCGGGCCGAGATGTCGCTCTCGCCGGAGATTCTCAAGCGCATCACCGAGGCCTATCGGCGGCTTCGGAACACCGCCCGCTATCTCCTTGCCAATCTCGCCGGATTCGATCCCGGCCGCGATGTCCTGGGGTCTGCCGATCTTTTGGTGCTGGATCGCGCGGCGTTGGCGCGCACCGCCGATCTGGACCGGTCGCTGCGCGAGGCCTATGAAGACTTTCAGTTCCATGTCGTCTATCAGCGGCTGCACCATTTTTGCGTGGTCGATCTCGGCGCCTTCTATCTCGATGTGCTGAAGGACCGGCTCTACACCTCGCCTGCGCAAAGCCGCGAGCGGCGCTCGGCGCAGACCGTCTTATGGCACATGCTCGAGGTCGTGGTGCGCCACATGGCGCCCATCCTGAGCTTTACCGCCGAAGAGGTCTGGCGCTACATGCCCGGCGCGCGCGAGCCGAGCGTCTTTCTGAACACCTGGCACGATGTCGGGGCCTTAGCCGATGCCGCAGACGGCGTGGCATTCTGGTCTTTGCTCCTCGACCTGCGTCAGGCCGTGGGCCCGGAGCTCGAGCGGCTGCGGGTGAGCGGGGCGGTCGGGTCGTCGCTGGACGCCGAGCTCGACCTCTATGCCGGGCCCGATCTGCATGCGCGACTCGCGGCGATAGGCGACGAGCTGCATTATCTTTTCATCACATCGGATGCCCGCGTGCACCCGTCCTCGGCGCGCCCCGAGGGCGCGGTGGCCACCGCCCGCGCCGATCTCCATGTCGTGGTGCGGCCCTCGCCTCATGCCAAATGCGCGCGCTGCTGGCACCACAGGCCCGAGGTCGGGGGTCTTGCGGATCACCCGGTGCTCTGCGGGCGCTGCCATGAGACCATCACGGGTCGCCCGAAGGCGCGGAGGTACGCCTAGATGCTGCGCTATCTCTGGATTGCCATCGCGGTGTTCGGGCTCGATCAATGGAGCAAGGTCGAGGCCGTGCGCTATCTGTCGCAAGGCCCGGTGCGTGTGACCGATTTTCTGAATCTGGTTTTAGTCTACAACCGCGGGGCGGCATTCGGATTTCTGAGCCAGGCCGATGGGTGGCAGAATGCCTTCTTTATCGCCGTGGCGGTCGTGATCGCGACCGGCATCGTGGTATTTCTTGCGCGCGGGCCGCGGCGCGACCGGTTGACGGTCATCGCGCTCATGCTGGTGCTGGGGGGTGCGGCCGGCAATCTCGCCGACCGGGTGCGCTTAGGGGAGGTGGTCGATTTTATCGATTTCCATATCGGCTCCTGGCACTGGTATACCTTCAATCTCGCCGATAGCGCGATTACCTTAGGCGCGGTGCTCCTCGCCCTGGAGGCGGGGTTTTCGCGCCGCGCTCAGGTCGCGGACAAGGGGTAGGCATGGAGCGGGTTCAGGTCGGTGCGCGTGTCGCGTTGCGGTTTACCTTGTCGCTTGCCGACGGCACCCAGGTCGAGGGCACGGCGCCCGATGAGGCCCCGTGGGAGGTCGTGGTAGGGGGTGGTGATCTGCCCGCGGGGCTCGATCGCTGTCTAGTGGGGCTTGCCGTGGGGGAGCATGGGCGGTATGTCGTGGCCGCCGCGGATGCCTACGGGGAGCGGGACGATAAGGCCCGAGAGATCATGCCGCGCGCCGATTTTCCGGCGGATGCAGAGCTTGTCCCGGGAATGGCGTACAGTTTTACCCTCCCTGATGGCCGCGAGGCCATAGGACAGGTGATGGCGGTGGGCGCGGGCGGGGTCGAGGTCGATTTCAGTCATCCGCTCGCCGGCCAGGACCTGGTATTCGAGGTGGATGTCGTAGCAATCGGGGGCCATTGAGCCCCCGAGGGGCGAATATGAGGATCTATGTCGCAAACCCGCGCGGTTTCTGCGCGGGTGTTGAGCGGGCCATAGCGACGGTGGAGCGCGCACTGGAGGAGTTTGGGCCGCCCGTATATGTGCGCCACCAGGTCGTGCATAACAAGACGGTGGTCGAGGATCTGCGGGCGCGGGGCGCGGTCTTCGTCGAGGATCTGGCGGACGTGCCGCGTGGGGCCTGCGTCGTATTTAGTGCCCATGGTGTGGCCCGCGCCGTCGCCGAAGAGGCGCGCGAGCGCGGGCTTACGGTATTCGACGCCACCTGTCCCCTGGTCTCCAAGGTCCACAATGAAGTCATACGCTGGCGCCGGGAGGGCTACGAATGCCTGCTGATCGGGCATGCCGGGCATCCCGAGGTTGAGGGGACCCTGGGTCAGGTCCGAGATGGCGTGTATCTGGTCGAGACCGAACGCGACCTCGATACGGTGTCGGTGAAGGACCCCCAACGGGTCGCTTATGTGACACAGACGACGTTGTCGGTCGATGATACGTCCCGTCTCATAGGCGCGCTGCGTGATCGTTTCCCATCGGCCTGCGGTCCGCGCACCGATGATATTTGCTATGCCACTCAGAACCGCCAGGATGCGGTGCGGGCGATTGCCCGTCATTGCGACGTGGTGGTGGTCGTGGGCTCGGCGCATAGCTCGAATGCCAACCGCCTGCGGGAGTTGGCCGTAGACCTCGGTGTCCCGGCCTATCTCGTCGATGGCGCGGCCGATCTCAAGCCGGCGTGGTTTGCCCATCGCGGGGCCATAGGGGTCACGGCGGGCGCGTCGACCCCGGAGCATGCCGTGCAGGCGGTGATCCGGCGCCTGGGCGAATGGGGCGCGCGATTGGTACAGGAAGAAAAGGGGCCGGTCGAGACGGTGGTGTTCTCACTGCCCAGGGCCCTCAAGCGGGCCTGCGACGCGCGCCAGTCCTAAGGGGGCTCCGTTGGGAGCCTGAAGCCGGCGTTCCGAAGGCCCTGGGGACGTTTTGAGATGGAGAGAATGCACGTGGCGCGTACCCGCCCCATTGTTGTCGTGGGAGGCGGCATCATAGGCCTCCTGACTGCCCGCGAGCTGGCCATGGCCGGCCATGAGGTCTGCTTGTTCGAGCAGGGCGCCGTCGGCCGCGAGGCCTCGTGGGCGGCCGGCGGGATATTGTCGCCCTTGCACCCCTGGCGTTACCCGGATGCGGTCACGCGGCTGGCGCAGGCGAGCGTGGCGCTCTATCCGGCGCTGTGCTCGGGCCTTGCCGCGGCCACCGGCATCGACCCCGAATGGCTGCCGTCGGGCCTTTTGCGCCTAGATCTCGAAGAGGCGCAGGCAGCCATGTCGTGGGCGGGGCGCTTTGGGGTGCCCCTTGAGTCGCGCGATCTCGCCGATGTCTGTCCCGGTCGCGGCTTGAGCGGGCCGGGCCTATGGATGCCGGACATCGCCCAGGTGCGCAGCCCGCGTCTCATGCAGGCGCTCGCTGCGGCGCTTCGCAGCCTGAAGGTCACGATCCATGAACAGGCATCAGTCGAGGGTTTTACGCACGCGAGGGAACGGGTGACGGGGCTTGTGGCCAATGGCGAGATGGTGGCCGCCTCGCGGGTGGTCGTATGCGCGGGGGCCTGGAGCCAGCCCTTGTTGGCGCGTTACGGGCTCGCGCTTCCCGTGCGGCCCATGAGGGGCCAGATGATCGTGATTCAGACCCCGCCGGGCCTCCTTCGGCCCATGATTCTGAGCGCGACCCGGTACCTCGTGCCGCGTCGCGATGGCGCGGTCCTCGTAGGCAGCACCATGGAGGATGTGGGTTTTGTGAAAGAGACGACCGACGCGGGGCGCGAGGATTTATTGAAGGCCGCGCATGCGATCATGCCGGGGCTTTCCGCCCACCCCGTTACCCACCACTGGGCCGGCCTGCGGCCGTCGTCGCCCGAGGGTATCCCCTATATCGGGGAGCATCCGGAGATTCGGGGGCTTGTGGTCAATACCGGGCATTTCCGCAACGGCATCGTGCTGGCCCCGGCCTCCGCGCGCCTCGCAGCCGATCTCATTCTGGGGCGCGATTCGACCCTGGATCCGGCTCCTTATACGCTTGATCGGGTGTCTGCGGGCGGCGCTGACGGTACTGTGCTAAAATGAGATGGTGAGGGATTATCAGGACCATATGAGCCAGGAGCTTGCCGACCTCTTGCGGGAGCGCGGGATCAACCCCACGGTCCAGCGGGTCGAGATCGCAAGGCTCCTCGTCTATCGGCGCACCCATCTGACCGCCGAGGACGTGTTTCGGTTGGTGAACCATGACGGGGCACACGTCTCCAAGGCCACGGTTTACAATACCCTGGGGGTGTTTGCCCAGAAGGGTCTGATCCGCGAGGTGGTGATCGACCCCACGCGGGTCGTGTATGACTCCAATACCGTACCCCACCACCATTTCTACAATACCGAGACCGGCGAGCTCTTCGATATCGAAGGACAGACGATGTCGGTGGCGGGCCTGCCGCCGCTCCCGCAGGGCACGGAGGTGGAGGGGGTGGAGGTGATCGTCCGATTGCGGTCGTCGGCGGATCGCGTCGCCTGAAGCCTTCTTTTTCCAAGATCCAAAGGTTATAGTACCGCACCACTATGCCGGTGTAGCTCAGTCGGTAGAGCAACTGATTCGTAATCAGTAGGTCGGGCGTTCGATTCGTCTCACCGGCACCATAAAATCAAGCAGATAGCAACATACTAGCCAGCCAATCCCTGTTTTTGCGACACGCCGCTCTCGCAAATCACCCGCCAACGCCTCAGTAACGGGTGCGAGATGGCGTTTTTATATCTCGCCGTGGGCCCTGTGGCCGGCGGGCCTGGGGGTGCTGGGCGCCACCCCGCCAGGAATGAATCGCGCCCCGTGTTGCGTGAGTCCAGTTCGCCGGGGGTGCCCATTAGGATCCAAAATAAACGCGACATGAGGCCGCGCGGGCCTGTGAGTTGGCTTAACGATCCCTGGTGGTACCTGCACATTAGAACAGTGACACATTCACGCGAAAAAGGTCATGCTTGTGGCACGCTTATAAATTACCTTTGACCGCCCGCCAGTGATGAGTCTGTGCCATGAACTACGCAGAGTTTTTGGACATCATGCTAACGGCGCTTGGCGTTATCTTGACCGCTCTCGCGATTATCATCGCGATTGTGGGAATAGTGGGATATAAAGAGATCAAGAACGCCGCCGTTGACGCCGCTTTTGACGCCGCCGTCGGCGAAGTGAACAAGTTCCTGAAGATGTCCCAGCCCATCGAGGGGGATCTGTTTATTGGGGCGCAAGAGGCAACAATGGAGGTCACACGCAATGATGATGACGCCGCTAAAAGATAGCTGTGGCCGGCCTCTCGGTCCTTTTTCTGTTATCCGTGAACGGCAACGCTCCTACCCGGTGGATGTGGGGGGGTTAGCCCATGACTTTGGGATCTCAGTGATCCGGAAAGACTGGCCGGACGATCTTTCGGGAGCCATTGGGAAGGATGATAAAGGATACTTTATTGTCGTCAACGCCAAGCATTCAGAAGAGCGGCAACGGTTCACCATTGCCCACGAGATCGCGCACTACGTCCTTCATCGGGACCGCATCGGCAAAGACGGCATTAAGGACGGTTTACTGTATCGCAGCAAGTTGAGTGATATAGACGAGCGTGCCGCCAACCGTCTTGCGGCAGATATCCTTATGCCGGCGGATATGCTGGGGCGGGCCGCTGCTGATGCCGGCGGCTTAAAAAACCTGGACCAGGTCGCCGCCAACCTCAAAGTATCTCGGACCGCCTTGTCCATCCGTCTTGGTTTGCCGACGTGACAGCGCGGTTTTGACGGGCCATTGGCAGACCCTACCGTGCGAGCGCTTTACGACGCGCACAAAACAGCGGGGGAGTTGCCTGATTGCCTGGACGGTAGAGGGCTGTTTTGGGAAGCGCAAGGGGTGAACCCGACTAGTGGCTGACGGCTTGTGGCCTCTGGGTCAGGCCAAAACGGCTATTACCTTGCTATCTTCTCAAGTCTCCATCTCGCGTTCCGACGGTTAGAACCAAGCCTTTGCGCTCACTGAGCGTCACGATTCGTCGATCTGCCAGCGGGGCTTGACCGAACGAGGCGCCCATCCCGGCACGCACTTGCGATATCTGCCCACAAAAAATGCAAGGGAGGGTCTTGACGCCCCCCCTTGCCCTTGCTTGCGCGTTTACTCGACGGTGGCCACCGTCAGCGTATTGCGCTGGAGATTGCCCGTACCGGACGCCATGTTCACATCGATGTTGCCGGATACGTTCTGCATGGCGTTCCCGGAGATGGTCGCCGTGTTTGCCACCGGTACCATGCAGGCCGGTAGCCCCGCGTTTGCGCTGATGGCGCCGAGCGTCACCTGCGAAACCGTGGTCGCAGCAGCCGTGCTGCCACCTTGGCTACCAAAGGCAATTGCGAGATCATTGCCCTGCATATTCTGCATGCCTGAAGCCATGTTGACACCGATGTCGCCTTGCGCGCCGTTTAGGACGTTATCCCCAATTGCGGCCGTGTTGGTCGACCCCAGGGTGACGCCGGCAGACCAGGGCCCCGATTGTTGCCCTCCACGTACGCTCGCGCTGGATGTGCTGCCGGAATTGCTGACGTTGTCTACGATCGCGGTATTGTTCGCCTGCAGGTTTTGCATGCCAGACGCCATGTTAACCCCGATTTGGCCGGAGGCGTTCTGCAGTACGCTGCCAAGCATGCGGCTGCGGTCAGTATCTCTTACGCTAGCGGCGACCGAGGGCCATACGAGCGCGCCATTGTTGGCTTGATTGTCACTAATCGTGGCCGTTCCGTTCGCCCCCTGGCCGGCCTCAGGGACGCCAAAGACCGTGTCCATAGACAGGTTGTTGGCCTGCCCATTGAAGGCGCCGGACGCCACATTAACGCCGATCTTGCCCCCGGCGCCCATTAAGACATCATTGCGCATGACGGTCGAATCCGACGAGTAAAAGGATCCCGTCAGGCGCGCGCTGTTGCCGTACGGGGCGCCCGACCCTTGGTTATTACCCAAATACGCAGTGGCCGGGGAGGCGGTTCTGCTGCCGGCCCATGCCAGGTTGTTGGCCTGCATATTTTGCGTGCCCGAGGCCAGATTGACGCCGATGTTGCCGTGCGCGTTCTGGAGGACATAACCGCTCAGGCTGGCGTCGTTGTCGCCGAGAAAGGTAACTGACAAGGAAAACGGCCCGGAGGTCTGATTGTTCGTGAGGCGCGCCATGGACATGGCGTCATCAGCGTCCGGCACTATGGGGTTCATAGTGTTGGATTCCGTATTGGCCTGCATGTTCTGCACGCCCGCCGCTTCGTTGACGCCGATATTGCCGCTTGCGCCGGACAAGACGCCGCCGCTCATTCTGGTGGTGTTTGGCGAGAAACCGCTCAGCGCCCCGCTTAACATCCCAGCGCTCTGGGTGCTGCTTAGCGTAGCCACGCTCGTAGCGCTCGGATCGGCGAGAGAGGATCTTGCGGTCGTCGCATAGGAAAGCATGTTGGACTGCATGTTCTGCTCACCAGAGGCTACGTTCACATTGACATTGCCGCTGGCTGCATACAGAACGTTGCCGCTTAGCGAGGCGGTGTTGTGATCGCCAAAGCTGATGGCGCCTACGAGCGTGGCCGCCTGCACATTCTCCGCCGAGGCGGTGACGAGGGTCGTCAAGCTGTTGTCCGCCATCGCCAAGTTGTTGACGGCCATATTTTGCTGGCCGGCATCCACATTGACGCCGATGTTTCCGCTCGCCCCAGCCAGCACATTGCCGCTAAGCCCGGCGGTATTCAGATTGGCGGCGCTCCCGGCCAGACCAAATAAGCCAGACAGCTGCACGCTCTTTACCGAGGCATTGAGGTTGCCAAGCGTATCACCCTGCGCGAGCGCTAGATTATTGGCCTGCATATTGTTATTGCCAGCGGCCAGATTCAGTCCCACATTGCCGGCGGCTTCCGCGAGCACATTCCCATGGGCGCTTGCTCTGTTGTTCGCGAATACGACGGCACTGAACGCGCCCGCGTTGGACCACTGCACGGAATGAATCATGGCGCTCGCGGCGACGGTCGCGGCAGCGGAGGTGTCTTTAGAGATGGCGGCATTATTGCCCTGCATATTGTTATCGCCGGCGCTTACGTTAACGCCGACGTTGCCGGAGGCGCCGTCGAGCACATAGCCGTGCAGTGCTGCGCGGTTTGTCTCGTTCGCCGCACCCGTGACACTGCCTAGGCTGGTTTGTGTGCTATTGACGGTCGCCGCCGCTGTGGATCCCGCTGACGGCGTGAGCGGTACTGCCAACGCCGCGGGTGCCAACGCAACACCAATAGCCGCCGCGAGTGCCTGTAGTGTGAACTGTCTCATAAGACTCCTCCTTATTTTATGGAATACGGGCGTATGCCCCCTTTTGTTGTATATCCCTGGACGTAAGTCTTTGATCCCGCCAGGCTATGCCATGCAAAACCCTTCGAGCGCTCTCGTACTGATACCGTACCCTGTCGCAAGGCGCGCCTCGCCCTGCCTGATGGCGTAATCCCGTTTCCTAACCGCCTTGCGAGTTGCCAAGCAATGGCCCGCCCCTGTGGATCGGAAAGAAGGCTTGCCTCAGCGCCCGTTGCGCCCCATGGGAGATCTCAAGCCCACACGGCCTCCCGATCTTCCGCGCAGCCCACCCTGCGGGCTGCCAATCGCGGGCCACGCGGCCACCGTCCTTCGCGGATATTGTGCGGGACTCTCCGGAACCTCTATCGACTGCCGGATTGCCGGCTGGGTCTGCAAGCCTACGCCAACCTTTGCGCTCCCGGGCGGGCAGCGGATCTCGGTCTTTGGTCTTGGTCTTTGGGTGACCGTTTCCGCTGGCCTCCGGGGAACTATGCTTATGAGACTCACGAATAGGCGCCCGCCGCTCGTGATATATCGGAAACGAATCCGGTCCCTGCAGCCAGCACAACCCAATGGCCCATAACGGGGCCCAGGGATATGCGCCCCACGCCCCCAACCTTCCGCAAAAGCCGCAAACAGATGCCTTCCTCGCCCCGTCCGGGCTACCTGGGATTTTCTACAATCAACTTTTGTGCCATGCCTCAGATTGAGACCTAGTCTTTTGTTATGACAATGAATAAATCCCTCCTGTGGTTCTCGGAAATAGGCATTTGCAGGGCAGGAGGCGCCGTTATGTAAGGAGGGATGGACAGGAATCTGTGAATGATTGTGAGAGTGTATCGTGCGAATGACAATATCTTTGTCCGTAATGCAACAAAGCCGAGACAGAGCACGATGTGTCCGGGGCTTTACAGTAAGCGAGACAGTGTCACATTTCTGAACACATTCTCAATTGTGGACTTCGGACCTTGGCAGGCACAGAGCGCCTTGTCTGGGGCGCGGCTTATAGGGCATGATTACATAGACACATAAATATAGCGGTACACAAGCACATTCCGTAATATGGGGAGAAACGGTGCCATTAAAGCGGCGCTATCGCCAATGGCCAAAAAGGACGTTGTGCCGCGCGCCCAAAGTGCGATTCTACGCTGCGGCGTAAGTCCGGGGGTCACAACAAATCCGGGTCGCCCCGATCAGAACCCCAGGGAGGCCTCCGGACCAGGATGAAATCAGGATCGCTTGCGCGGGGCGTTACAGGTGGGCTTGGCCGTCAGGTCGGCGGGTAGGGCCCAGTCCGCGACCCGCGGGCGCGGCGCCGCGTGCCACAATGGGCAAGGGGCCGCCCATCACCGGGTGTGACGGGGGCGGCCGTGATGCCGGGGACGGGTCGGAGGCATTCGTATGACGCCGAACGGCAGGTTATACGCAGGGCGCAACGACAGGGCGCGCGTCGGCAGGTGGTTGCGCCAAGTCCTGATACGGCGCGCGGCGAGATTGCGGGGGGCGCGCCCGTGGGTCCCGATTGAGAGGGCGGCCCTGGGAGGGACTGCAGCGGTATCTTGGCACGATTTCGGGAACATTCCCCGCACGCCGCGACATTGAGCTATCTTTCTCCTATGGGACCTGTGATAAGAGAGGGGTCCTGGGAATGGGCCAGTGCGGCGCCATTCCGACGCCTAAGGGGACGGAGGGTTCATGGAGATAGGATTTTACGGCGCAGCCGGCGGGGTGACGGGATCATGCCATCTGCTCCTGGCCGCAGGGAAAAAACTCCTCATAGATTGCGGTATGTTTCAGGGGGAGCATAATATTGACGAGGAGAACCGGGCCGAGTTCGGATTTGATCCCCGGGAAATCGATTGTCTCCTCCTCACCCATGCCCACCTCGATCACTGTGGGCGCGTCCCGCTTTTGGTAAAGCGCGGCTTTCGCGGCGAGATCATAACGACAGCAGCTACGCGCGAGATCACCCGACTTGTGCTACTCGATGCGGCAGGGCTTGCGGCCGAGGAGGCGCGCCGGGCCGCGCGTTATCGCGAGCACCGTGGAGAAAAGGCCGAGGAAGCCCTCTATGAAATCACCGACGTGCTAGACAGCATGGACCGCTTCGGGCGGGCCGCGCAGTATGGAGAACCCCTGAGCATTGCCCCGGGGCTTACGGTAACCTTCGGCGACGCGGGCCACATCCTCGGTTCGGCCTGGATCCTTGTTGAGGCGCGCGAGAACGGGCTTACAAGGCGTATCCTGTATTCAGGGGATCTGGGCAATCGCGGAAAGCCCATCATCAATCCCCCGACGCCAGCCCCAATGGCCGACGTGGTGGTCATGGAGACGACCTATGGGGATCGCCTCCACAAGCCGATCGGACCTTCAGTAGAAGAGCTCCGCGAGGCGATTGTGGCCATTCAGGAGCGGGGCGGGAATGCCGTTATCCCCACCTTCGCGCTGGAGCGCGCCCAGGACCTGCTCTATTACCTGCAAAAGATGATGGAGAAACGCGAGCTTCCCGCCAATCTCCCCGTCTATCTCGACTCGCCTATGGCCATTTCCGCTACCGCAATCTTTCGCCGCCATCCGGAATGCTTCAATCCGGAAACGCGCGAACAGTTCGCCGATGGCCGTGACCCTTTTGCCCTGCGCAACCTGCACTTTACGCGGGAGACGAGCGAGTCCATAAGCATCAACCAAACAAAAGGGGGCATGGTCATCATGGCCGGCTCCGGGATGGCGACCGGAGGACGCATCACGCACCATTTGCAAAACAACCTCTGGCGGCCCGATAGCGGCATTATATTTGTCGGGTATGCCGCGCACGGAACCCTGGCCCGCCGGATCATAGACGGCGCCAAAACGGTACGCCTTTTTGGGGAGGAGGTGAATGTGGCAGCCCAGGTTTTTACGATCGGCGGTTTCTCTGCGCACGCCGACCGCGACGAGCTGCTCTCCTGGTATGGGGACAGACGGCCGGCCAAGACCTTTCTCGTCCATGGCGAAGACAGGGGGCGCGAGGCAATGGCTCGGGTTCTCAAAGACCGCGGTCTGGCGGTGCACATGCCCATGATCGGCGAGCGTCATCGTTTAGACTAGGTGCGGAAACGAGGGGCGCATGATGCAACGAGAGACTAGGCGCCTGGGTCTGTCCATTCTGTGAGCGTTTCTGGTATTCGCCATGTGCGGGCACAAAGTCTTTGCAATCTTTGGAGCCGATGAAGCGCAGGCCAACGACAAGAGTGTCTCGGAGGCAGTAACCGTCACGCCCGCGCTCATAGCACAATGATTTGACCGCGCTTGAATCACTGTGTGGGGCGCCAAGGCCATTGCCAAGGAATGTGCTGGTGCGCGCGAGGCTCAGCAGGATATTCCTTCGTGTGTTTATGCGACCGATTCCCGAAATGGGGGCGTTTGTGGCGGCCCGATAGTGCGGCGGGGGGAGAGGCGCAGCGGGTCCGGGGTGCTACCAGACGTCGTGTTTCGGCACAAGTGGGCCTGTCGTAGGGGCGGCTCGTCTACGCGCACCGACCGCTGCATGTGAGAGGTGACAGCTTTCGACCATGCCCGGCGCACGGGTGCAATGGCCCGCACGATGGGGATACTGTAGGCCGGTCTGGTGGTGCAGTCCCCAAGGGTGAGGCACTTATAAACATGCCATGGATGGCCCATCGGACGGGCCTCCACGGTAGCCTTGGAGTATCGGCGCATGATGGGCGCGCACAGCGAGCGGCCCCGGATTGGGGCGCGCGCTCAACAAAAACAAAAAAGAAGGGGCCCTTGTGTCACAAAAGGAAGAAGGGTAATGGGGCAAGGAGAGTCGCGTTTAGCGCTGGGGGCGCTCAGCCAGTCGATGACCGAGGCATTCGATATCTTGCCGACGGCTGTCGTCGTGATAGCCGCAGACACGATTCTCTATGCCAACCCGGCAGCATGGGAAATCTTTGAGGCGAGTAGCGGTAGCACGATAGTGGGTCACTCGGTACATGAGTTTATCCACCCGCTCGATCAGGAACGCGTTGTCTCGCGGATTCGGCGGGCCGAGGCGGGCGGCGTGAGAAATCCTACGACCGAGTTCCGCATCTATACAAAAAAACGTAACCTTCGCGTGATAGGGTTGACCAGTTGTAGTGTGCCAGTAGGCGAGAGAGTCGGTGTGCTAGCGACGTTTCTTGACATGACCGCGCGCTCAGCCATGGAGCAGAGACTTCTTCATAGTGATGAACAGTTTCAGCGCCTCATGAATACCATGCAGGATGTCTTTTATCGCACTGATGTCGATGGGATCACACGCTATGTCTGCCCATCTGTCGTAAATGTCCTGGGATACCAGGATTCAGAAATCGTCGGCCTCCCCGCGGCGGCCTTCTACCCCAATCATGAGGATCGCAAGGCCCTCATCGAGGCCATCAAGGCGCATGGGTATGTGCGCGACTTTCCGGGGCAGATGCGCTGCAAGGACGGGCGGATCATCGACATTTCCATTAGTAGTACGGTGATTTACGATGAGAACGGCCAGTTTGCAGGCGTCGAAGGCATTTGGCGGGACATCACGGAGCGCCGAGCCCTGGAGAGGCGGCTTGAGAGGCTCGCTAGCACGGATGAATTGACAAAGCTTCCGAATCGGCGCGTATCCCTGGATGTGCTCGAGAAATGCCTGGATACGTTCAAGCGCACTGGGACCCCAACAGGAATCTGTATTGTCGACCTGGATCACTTCAAGCGCATCAATGACGCATTCGGCCATCTCGCGGGCGACAAGGTGCTACAACACTTCGCGCAAATTGTCCAACGGGAATTGCGCAAGACGGACCATTTCGGGCGCCTGGGCGGGGAGGAGTTTTTATTGATTCTCCATGATACCGAGGCTGGACAACTGGAGGAGATGGGGCGCCGCATTGTCCAGAATGTAGCGGGAGAGCCGTTTCCCGTCAGCGATAAAGACACGATCACTATTACCGTCAGTATGGGGGTTACGATACTCAAGCCATCAGACGAAGCGGCGTCGGCCGTGTTGTCGCGCGCTGATGCGGGTCTTTACGCCGCTAAGCGCGGCGGGCGCAACCGTCTGTGCTGGCATCTGGGAAGGAGGCTCCGATGAGTGCCTGGTCCGGCGTGCCGGGTACGAATTCCGGGTCTCGGGTCATAGGCGCTGGGGAGATCGCGGCAGACTTCGGGCGCAGCGCATATCCTTCGGCCCTTGTATTGGGAAGGGCGAGGGGCGGATTGCGGGACGTCAGGGCGTGCGGTGGATCAGGGGCCCTGGCGCGGCGCCCCGCACGGCAATGAGCTGTGACCGCGTGTGGGGGCACGGTGTCGGGGGCGGGGTACGCCGGGCGCAACAGGCCGTAAGCGCTGTGCGCATGGCGCTCTGCGCGATTCTCGGACGCCTGTCTCCGTTATTACGGGCAGGGGGCCGCCTGGGCGGTGCTCTCCCCGGGGGCGACCAGGGCGCGTAGCGCCTTTGCGCCCGCAGGCTCCGCTTCCGCAAGGGGTACCACCGCATAGCGCCGCGCATGCTGGGCTGCTATGGCCTCGATTCGTGAATGTTCGGCAAGGGCCCGTTTTTGCAATAGCGGGGAGCGGGTGCAGGTGGCGGCGAGGCTCTGATTGACGATCCAGGCCCAGGGCTCGATACCGGCACGGCGCAAATCCGCCTGCAGGCCCGCCGCCTCGAGTACCGGAGTGGTTTCGGCGAGGGTCACGAGCAAGACCTTGGTGTGTTGCGAATCCTGCAGTCTCACCATCGGCGTAGGGGCACGACCTTCCGGGCCGCCGGTCTGGCGGGTCATCTCGCGGTGATAGGCCCCGGTCGCATCAAGCAGCAACAGCGTGTGGCCCGTGGGGGCGGTGTCCATGACCACGAACTGCCGGTCGGCCTCACGGACGATACGCGAGAAGGCCTGAAAGACTGCGATTTCCTCAGTGCAGGGTGAGCGCAGGTCTTCCTCGAGCACCATGCGGCCCTCGGCATCAAGGGCCGCGGCGCGTGTTGCCAGGATGTGCCGGCGGTAGCGCTCGGTCTCTTGCCGGGGGTCGATACGGCTTACGGTCAGATGGGCAACCGAGCCGTTCAGGGTTTCCGCGAGGTGCGCCGCCGGGTCCGTGGTGGTGAGGTGAACGGAAAGGCCGCGCTCGGCCAAGGCCACCGCAAGGGCGGCGGCGAGCGTGGTCTTGCCGACGCCGCCCTTACCCATCAGCATGACGAGGCCCGGGCCGCCGGCCGCGATCTTATCGATGAGCGGCGCAAGCCCCGAGGCCCTGAGCGGTTCGGGCGATTCCCGGGGAGGGACCACCGGCAATCGGCTATCGGTGAAAAGCCCCTGCAGGGCCTCGAGCCCGACCAGGTTGTCGGGTTTGAGGGCGATACGGTCCGTGGGCAGGGCCTTGAGGGCCTCGGGGAGGGCTGCCAGGAGGGATTGCTCGCGCTCGTAAATAGCGCCGGCCAATCGATCCTCTCCCGTCTCGCCTCGCGACAGGATGCCATTAATGACGAGGTGCTGCCCGCGTAAGCCCATGCTCGCGAGTTCCTTGTGGGTGCGGGCCACCTCGCGCAGGGAGGTCTGCTGGGGGCGCGCGACCAGGATCAGGCGGGTACGCTGCGGGTCGGCCAATATGTCGGTGGCGGCCTTGTACTGGGCGCGCTGCTTGGCGAGCCCGGCGAGCGGCCCAAGGCATGAGGCGTCGCCCCGGCCTGCCTCGAGGAAGCCGCTCCACGCCCCGGGCAGCCGCAGCAGCCGCAGCGTGTGGCCTGTGGGCGCGGTATCGAAAACGACATGATCATAGGCCGCGGCCAGGGCCGGATCGTGCAAAAGCGCCGTAAACTCATCGAAGGCGGCGATCTCCGTGGTGCAGGCGCCCGAGAGCTGCTCTTCGATCCCCTTGACCACCGGCGCGGGCAGGATCTCGCGCACCGGGCCTACGATCCGGTCCCGGTATTGCCGGGCGGCATCCTGAGGGTCGATCTCAAGGGCCGAGAGGGCGCGCACGGCGGCGATGGGGACCACCCGGTTGCCTATCGCCTGGCCGAAGACCTGGCCTACGTTGGAGGCCGGATCGGTACTGACCAGAAGGACGCGCAGCCCCGACTCGGCAAGTGCCACGGCGCTCGCGCACGCGATCGAGGTCTTACCCACGCCGCCCTTGCCGGTGAAGAAAAGGAAGCGCGGCGGCGATGCCAGAAATGTCATTGAGGCAGCCACGATGGCGTTCGCGGGACTTAGCAGCAGCGCCCGCCGGAGCAGCAGCCGCCCGCGGCCTT
This sequence comes from Pseudomonadota bacterium, assembly GCA_021819245.1. Taxonomy (GTDB): domain Bacteria; phylum Pseudomonadota; class Gammaproteobacteria; order Acidiferrobacterales; family Acidiferrobacteraceae; genus Acidiferrobacter. The sequence goes on from JAKARI010000012.1 coordinate 61,459, forward strand.
TGCCTGGGCGACAGGCGGATCGATCCCCGCCCAGCGCGCCAGTTCGGCGCGGCTTGGATAGCGGCCGGCCAAGGCCACCTCGCCCTCTACGAGAAAGAGCGGCAAGGCCTCCTGGCCGGAACGTTCCAGGAATGCCTTGACGATCGGGTTTTCGGCAAAGGCGAGCGGCTCCTGCGACAGGTTGTGGCGCGCGATATGGGCGCCGTTGTGCCGGGCCCAGTCGATGTCGGCCGAGAAGGTGACCAGGGTCTGATCGACGTCGACACCGCATACCCCGGTGCTGCAGCAAAGCGCCGGGTCGAACACCTCGATATGTTTCATGGGGACTCTCCGTAGGGTAGTGCGGTCATGAGCGCAGGTTTACGCGCCCAGTGTGCCGATGCGATCCAGTTCGGTCTTCAAGCGGCCGCGGTCTTCAGAAAGGTTCGCGAGCGGCAGCGCCAGAAAGGCCTCGATGCGCGTCCTCAAGGTGCGATAGGCGCTCGTGAATGCCGCGTCGATCTCCTGGTCGGTCCCGGTTGCGTGGGCGGGATCAGCCACCCCCCAGTGGGTACGCAATACCGGGCCCAAGTAGGCCGGGCAGGTCTCGCCGGCGGCGCGCCCGCAGACGGTCACGACGATATCGGGCGTGGCCGGCAGATGGTCCCAGGATTTGCTGTGCAGCCCCTCCGTGGGGATCCGTTCCCGTGTGAGCAGGGCCAGTGACCGGGGGTGCACATACCCTGCCGGCTGGCTGCCCGCGCTCATGGCCCTCCAGCCTGCGGGCGCCAGCTGATTAAAGGTCGCCTCCGCCAGGATGGAGCGGCATGAGTTACCGGTGCAAAGAAAAAGGATGTTCATGACGTATGATTTCTGTGGGATTGTTGGGATCGGTGGCGATTGCGCCCCGGTTGCGGCCTGGGGCTCGCAGAGCGGCGCACAGTGTTCAGGCCGCCCCGCGCAGCACTCCGCGGTCAGATAGGCGATGAGGTCGCGCATCAGGGGGATGTGGGCCCGGTAGCGCTGGTAACGCCCTTCCTGAGTAACGGTCAGCAGACCGGATTGGACAAGCGCCTTGAAATGAAACGACAAATTGCTCGGCGGCACCGACAGGGCCTGTGCCACCTCACCCGCCACCAGACCCGTGGGTTCGTGGCGCACGAGCAGGCGATAGATATCCAGGCGAACCCCCGAAGACAGGGATTCAAACATACTCATCGCGGTCTTCTTCTCCATGCTTTAATTGTAGATCGTATGTTGAACTTTTGCAACGATTGAAGGGGGGCGAGGGCGGGCGCGGCCCGGGTCGGAGCGGGGGCCGCGCCCGCTGGGGTGTGGCGTGCGTGCCCCTGTGTGCAAAGAGGGGCTCGGACGTGGCGCGCGCGGTGTCATTCTTTATGGGGCCGCGCGTCTGTTCTGGCAACCACGCCAGGGGTGCAGGTGATTGTCCCGGTCGTTTGTATTCAAAAGGCGACACAAGATATCAGCCCCTTGCCGCACCATACCGCGTGCGTATCGCTGGCTCAGGGGCCCGATGTATTGGACGATATCGCCGCATGAATACGAATGACCACAGGGCCCGCGTATACATATTATCTGCGTATTATCAAAGTATCGTCGGATCAAATGTGGTCGAATCATGATCATACCGGGTATTTCGTTTGTGGCGGCGGCCCATAGGCAGGCGTCGTGGCCTCGAGGGGCCGGGCCGCTGGTGCGCGAAAGCGCTCGGCCTTCTGTACCGCGATTGTTCGGCTGTCCCGTCGGTCGATGGGAGTTGCGTGATGCAGGTGGTGTATGACCGGCGGCCTTCGCAGGCGCCTCGCCTGTTGCCCGCAAGACCCACCCGGTTGATGCCGCAAGGTGCGGGGCTGCCGGGTGGAACCCGGGCCGGCCTGCGCTGGGGGCGATCGCCTGGGTGCGCGGCCCGGAATCCGTCAGTGTGGCGGCGTACGTCCTCGTGATCCCGGCCCTTGGGCGGGCCAGAGGGTTTCGCTGTGTCCCGGTCGTAAAGGGTGGAGTGTCATGAGAAAAATTGTGACCCGCATGTCGCGGCGCGCTATCGGCTTTGGCCGATGGCCACGGCTCGAGGCGCGCATTCGCCTGTGGCTTTTGCGGGGACTGGTCGAGACCGGGGGTTGGCAGGCGCTGGCCTTGGGCGATGGCGGCGAGGGCCATGAGGATGGTGAGGCCTTTTTGATGCGGCGGCTGCTCGGGCTGGAATCCCTGGCCCTCAAGGCCTCCCCGCAGGCCATTCTTGCGGCCATGAAGGGGGCATTATGCGCCGCCGAGAAGGCGGATCCCGGCCGCCTGCCGGGCCTTTGCGCCTTAAGCGCCGAGATGCATTTGAGCGCCCTTGATCAGGAGATCCTGCTCTTTGCCGCACTCGCCAAGATGGACGGGCTGTTTCAGGCGGGCCTTCGGGTCATGGGTAAGGTACGCAGTCGCGGCGAGGTGTTGGCGCTGACCGCAACCTGCCTTGGGACGGGGCCGGACGAGGTGGCGGCCGCCTTGGCGCGCGAATCCGTACTCACCGCAGTCGGTCTTGTGACCATCGAGACCCAGGGATATGGACATGACCTGGACGATTGGCTGGAGACGGCCCCGGACCTCCTGACGCGTCTTCTGGAGCCCGACCTCTCGGTCGCGACCTTGCTTGCCTCCTATCTGAAGGCAGGCGGCGAGGCACCGCGCGCGCTCGCGGATTTCAGCCATCTCGCCGGCGCCATCGCGCTGGTAAGGCCGCTCCTTGGCCGCGCCGCGCAGGGCGAGCGCGGGATCAACGTGCTTTTCTACGGTCCCCCCGGTACCGGCAAGACCGCCCTGGCGCGCTCGCTTGCCGCCGATCTCACTATGCGCCTGCTGGAGGTGGCGGTCACCGACAGGAATGATGGCGCCCTGACGCCGCGGGGACGGGCCCGGGCGCTGCGTCTGGTGACGCACCTCGCCGCCCACGGCCAACGGGGCATCGTATTATTCGACGAGGTGGAGGACTATTTCCGGGAGGACTATCCCGTCCCCGGGTCTGAAGAGCGCATCGGCATCGGCAAGGGGTTTTCGATCGATCTCCTCGAGCAGGCGGCCAGTCCTGTGATTTGGATCGGGAATCGGATCGATGACATCGACCCCGCGCTTTTGCGGCGCTTTAGCCTGGCGTGCGAGATCCCGCCGCCCCCCAAGGCGGTCCGCGCGCGCCTTGCGGCGGAATACCTGACCCCCCTGGGGCTTGCCGATCACCCGCTGGCAAGACGCCTCGCGCGGTATGAGGGACTCGTCCCGGGTCTGTTGGCGCAGGCTGCGCGCACCACGAGGCTCGCCGCCATCGACGATGGCGCGTCCCGCGCGGAGTACTGCGCGCAGGCGCTCAATGGGCTGCTTGCGGCGCTTGGCCAGCCGGCCCTCCCGGCGCGGGATGCGGTGCTGTCTCACTATGATGCGGCGTTTGTGAATGCCGACTGCGATTTGGCGGCCCTTTCTGCGGGCATCGGCCGCCAGGGGTGCGCGCGGGTCTTGTGCGTCGGGGCGCCAGGCACGGGAAAGAGCGCGTGGGCGCGGCACTTGGCGGAGGCCTTGGGGCGGCCGCTGCTCGCGTATCGGGCCTCAGACCTGCTCGATCCCTATGTGGGTATGTCGGAACGGCGCATGGCCGGGATGTTCGCCCGTGCCCGCGCGCAGCGTGCGGTGCTTTTGCTCGATGAGTGCGAGTCCTTTCTGCGCAGTCGCGCCGGGGCGCGGCACCACTGGGAGGTGACCCAGGTCAACGAGATGCTGACCCAGATGGATGGTTTCGAGGGGATCTTTGTCGCGACCACCAATGCCGGCGAGGCCCTCGATGAGGCGGTCTACCGCCGCTTCGACCGCCTGGTGACGTTTCGGCCGCTGGCCCCGGGGCAGCGCCACGCGCTCGTGATGCGTATCCTGCGCGATCATGGCCTCAGCGGGCTATCGCCGGAGGAGGCCGGTCTCCTCGACCAGTGCGAGGGCCTGACAGTAGGCGATGTGGCGGCAGTCCTGGAGGGCCTGCGACTGGAGGAGATCTGGACCGCGGGCGGTCTTGTGCGGGCCATCCATACGGCACGGCGCGCGCGCGGCGAGCGGCGCGGGATGGGGTTTATGGCGGCCGTGTCGTGAGGGCGCGCCGGGCCTTGCGGCGAATCCGCCCTGAGGCACGCCTCACGGCCTGGGCCGGACCCTTCTCGGGCCCCCTGGTTCACCCGGGCGATGGGCGCTCGGGGCGCGCCGTGACAGCCGTTTGCCGGCGAGCGCACCGGGCCGGAAGGGCTTGATACGCGGTGTCGGCTGCGTGGCACGAGCCCCGGCCCTCATGGCGGGCCCCATGGTCTGTTACAGGAAGTGTGCGAGCCCGTGGAAGAAGTGTCGGATGACGCCCAGGCCGGAGGTGCCGCCCTTCGGCAGATAGCCTTTGAGAAAGTAGGCCTGGTGGGGCCCGGAGTCTGTGAGCAGGCCGGTCTTCGGGTTGTAGTGTTTGCGCACCACCGTCACGGGCCGCGCAAAGCGCAGGCCATGGTCATGTTTGAGCGCGGTCTTCATGACGTGGATCCAGATGGGCAGGGCCTCGCGGGCACCAGCCGCCCAGTGTCCGAGGCTGTCATTGTCGTCATAACCGACCCAGACGGTGGTGACCACGCGCGGGTTAAAGCCCGTGAACCAGGCATTGTTTTCACCATTGGTGGTACCCGTCTTTCCGGCCAGCGCGCGGGTATGGAGGATCTGGGCGGCGACCCCTGTGCCCTGGCGGATGACGCGCTCCATCATGCGTATCATGAGATAGTTGACACCGGGTGGGATAACGGGGGCGGATGGCGGCTCGGGCTTGTCGCACAGCGCGCAGCCGCGCAGCGAGATGCGCTTGCCGCTTGCCGTCTGAATGCGCGATATCAGGTAGGGCCGGGGCCGATAGCCGCCGCTTGCAAACACCGCATAGCCGCGTGCCATCTGCATGGGGGTGTAGTCGCCGGAGCCGAGCACGAGGGACGGGACCTGAGGGGTCTGCGAGGCCGGAAAGCCGAAGCGGCGCACATAGCGTGCCGCGTAGGGGATGCCGATGTGGAGCAGCAGACGCACGCTGGGGACATTATGGGAGTCGGCCAGATCCTGCCAGATGGCGATCGGCGTGCGTGAGAAGGTGTTGCTGTAGTTGGTCGGACGATAATCATGACCATCGGGCAGCTTTACGCATAGCGGCGTGTCCTTGATGAGCGACACCGGTGTGAAGTAATGGCGGTGGCCGGCGGCCTTGAGGGCCGGGGCGTCCATGGCGGCGGCATAGACGAAGGGCTTGAAGCCCGAGCCCGGCTGGCGATAGGCATACAGGGCGCGATCGAAGTGGCTCAGCTTGTAGCTAAAGCCGCCGTTTAGAGCGAGGATTGCGCCGGTGCGGGCATTGAGGGAGATGAGCGCCCCCTGGACTCGGGGTATCACCGCAAGCTGCCAGCCGGGATCACGAACGCGCTGCCAGACCTTGGTGGCGCCCCAGGCGCGGTTGCCGGATCCGGCATTGGTCGCGGCCACATAGTGGCGCAACCATATGAGGTCGCCGGGTTTGAGGACCTGGTTTACGGCGGTTGCCTGAAGGCCCTGTGGCGGGAGATGGACCCAGGAGACGCCGGTGCGATCGATGATGATGTCGCGATGCCCCTCGAGGCGCACACGCGCCTGATGGGGGCCGCTTTGCAAGACCACACCCCAACGCAGATTGGCCGGATCGTGGTCGGGGAGCAGTGACGGGCGGTGGCCTGCGCGTGCTGCCTTCAGGGCCGCGCCTTTGAGGCGGGCGATGGGCCCCGGCCAGATCTTGGGGTCGAGGCTGTCTAATCCCATCGCATAGTTTTCGAGCCCCACCGCCAGACTATGGTTGGCGGCGCGCTGGTCCTTGGCCGAGATCGTCGTATAGACCCGCAGCCCGCGGCGATAGGTAAAACTCGCGCCGAAGCGCTTCACGAGCCATTTACGGATCCATTCGGTGGCGTAGGGCGCAATAGTGTTCGCGGGCGCGTGATAGCGCGCGCGTATCGGCTGCGCTTCCGCGCGAATCATGGCGTGGTGGGTGATGTCATGGTCGGCGAACATGCGATGCAAGACGTAATCGCGCCGCTTGCGCGCAAGCCGCGGATCCTTCACGGGATTAAAGTAGGATGGCGCGGCCGGTAATCCGGCGAGCGTTGCCGCCTGTGCGAGATTAAGCCCCGTCACGTCTTTGCCGTAATATGTGCGCGCCGCGGCCTCGACCCCATAGGCCCCCTGCCCGAGATAGATCTTGTTTAAGTAGAGGTCGAGAATCTGCGCGTGCGTGAGGTGATCGGCGAGCTTGTAGGCGAGCAGGATCTCGGCGACCTTGCGTGCGATGGTCTTCTTGGGGGAGAGGTAGAAGTTGCGCGCGACCTGTTCTGCGATGGTGCTTGCGCCTTGCACCGGCGCCATATGGATGATGTCAACGAAGGCGGCACGCACTATCCCGGGGTAGCTCACCGGGTAGTAGAGCGGGTCGTGGCTATAAAATCGCCCGTTCTCGGCGGCGATGAATGCGTCCTGCAGGTCTTGAGGGATCTTCGACAGGGGCAGCGCGAAGCGGATCTGAGGGCCGCTTGCCTGCAGGAGTTCGCCGTTGGCGGCGTAGATGCGCAACGGTTGTTCCGGATGCCAGTCCTCGAGGGCATGCACGGCCGGCAGGTGGTCCCAGGTCCACCATGTCCAGGCGCCGATCGCAAGCAGCGCGTTGAGGCCCGCTATCGCGAGCGCGAGCACTACCCAAAACCGCCATTGTGCGTGCGGCTGCGGCGGGACCGATGGAGGCTTGGGCGTCGACACGATTTCGTGAACCTTACAAGGGTCCCCGGCGGGTCCCATCCCTCGACGCGCCCGGGGCCCTGCCAGAACAGATCATTGACGGCATGGGATTCAGAGTATTATGAGAGCCCTTTCCGGCGCAAAGGTTCCCCGATGACAGGCGGTTGCGGCGGGAATCGCGGCGGCGGGAGGCCTGTCCTCGCCGGGATCACGGGCGCCCGCTTTAGAGACGGCGCGGCGGGGGGTTGAGGCGCTCGAAGATGTTGTCCATGCGATGGCCTTGCGTATCGTACGCCCGGACCCGAAGGCGCTGCCTGCCGGGCACGATCACCACCAGGCAATCGCGGCGCGGGGTCCCTGCGGACTGGGCGAGGGCGAACGCCGGGCCATGGGCGCAGGGGTTGCGCGGGATGGCCTGATCGAGGCGCGCGACGACATCGCGTGCCGCCTGGCGCGCCTGGCGCAGGGACGCAAACGGCCCCGGCGGACGCGCGCGCAGGGCCAGATTGAGATGTTGGCGCACGGCCTGCTGTTCCACGACGATGCGGAAACTCAGGGCCGCGGCCCACAGTCCGTAGAGGACCGTCAGGGTGACTATGATGCGCGTGAGTCGGCGCGTGGCGGCGCCCGCGGCCCCTGCGGGGGCCACCGCGCGGGGGCTTAAGTCCTCGGGCCGCGCCGTCATGCCGCGCCTTTGGGGGCATCGGGCGGTGGCGCCTCGAAGCCGCCGCGGTATGACCAGTAGAGGAGCACAAGCCCGATCGGAATCATGGGGATCGATAGGACCTGACCCATGTCGAGGCGGCCGAGCACGAAGCCCAGCTGAATATCGGGCAGGCGCGTGTACTCAACGAGGAAGCGGAAGATCCCATAGAGCAGCACGAACAGGCTCCCGACGGCGCCCACCGGGCGGGGTTTGCGCCCATAGGTGGCGAGGATGACGAGCAGCGCAACGCCCTCCAGGAGAAACTCATAGATTTGTGACGGTTGGCGCGGCTGGGGACCGCCGGCCGGAAACACGATCGCCCAGGGCAGGTGGCTCACGCGCCCAAACAGCTGGTCATTGATGAAGTTCGCGAGCCGGCCGAGGCCAAGCCCAATGGGCGCGGCCGGCGCCACGAAGTCGAGCACCGTCATCGTCGACCGCCGGCACTTGCGCGCATAGGCCCAGCATCCGAGGATGACCCCTATGAGCCCGCCATGGAAGGACATGCCCCCGTCCCAGACCTCGAGGATCTGAAGGGGGTGGCCCACATAGTAGGGGAGGTCATACCACAGGACATAGCCGACACGGCCGCCGACGATCGCCCCCACCGACAGGTAATACTCGAGATCGAGTACCTGCTCGCGCGTCCATTGCCACTCGCGGCGGCGGCCGCGCCGGATCAGCCACAATGTGCCGATGACGAAGCTTATGATTTCGAGCAGGCCGTACCAGTGGATGGGGATCGGGCCTATGTGAAATCCGACGGGATTGATATGCGGATAAGGGAGCATGCGCGTCCATTCAGAATCGCCCGAGAATGGCGAATGCCGCCGCGTGTGTCAAGGACC
>JAKARI010000038.1 GCA_021819245.1 Pseudomonadota bacterium
GGGAGACGGTCACGACCGCCCGTCTCGGGATCGGGTTGGGCCTCGATTACACCCTCGATCCGCGTCTTGTGCTCACGCTACATGCGCTCACCGGCTATACGCTCGGCGCGCAGGTCACCACGACAGATCCGGTCTTCTACGATACCGCCACCGGCACGCTCACGAGCGCGCGCATCACGGAGCCCTTGGGCGACAGCCCCTACACGGTCCTTGGGGTCACGATCCACTATCGCGTGGACCGCGACCTTACGCTTTCGCTTGGCGCCCGCCGCGTGACCGGGTCGGCCTCCGGCGCCGCCCCGATCCCGATCATCGATAGTGCAGGCCAGACTGTGGGGACGACTCCGATCCCGGGCCGCCGCACCACAGACACCGTGGTGATGCTCAAAGCCAGTGTCCCGTTTTAAGGGCCCTCGCCACCCCCTCCCCGACCTGCGCCCCGAACCCCGGGGCGCCCTTTTCAGGAATCGCGCCATGCGCCCGACTGTAAGCCCATCCCCCCGGCACGCCCCCGACAACGGCTGCCGGCACGCCCCCGACGAGGCCCCGCGCCTCACAGAGGCCCGGACGCCAAGCGCCCCCACGCGCCTCCTTGCGCGCGCAAACCTGCGCACCCATACCCGCGGCCGCAGATCGCGCCGGCGCATCGCCACCCACCTCCCGCACGGACGGATCCGCCCGTAGCCGCGGCATGGCCTGGGCCCGCATCCCGGTGCCCGCCGCCGTGACCGCGACTGGGTGGGCCTTCGGCGCGTCTGCGATCACGCATCACGGCGCGCCCTCCCCGAGCACCGCGGCGATAGTGGGGCGACATAAGGGACCACACGACCGGCAGATGGCGTTCGAAACGGACGAGGAACACCACGGGCCATCGGCCGCATCGGGCCGCCGCAACCGCCCTGTGTCGATAGGCCGAGCCGGTGATTGCCACGCGCCGGCGCCTGTCATGAGATAAGGCCCGATCGCGAGCGGGCGCGTCAACCGCCTATCATCCCTTGGTATAGCCCCGACGCCCTCTTGAGTGCATTCAAGGTCGGGTCGCGGCAGAAAGACAGCTTGTCACTGAGGTGATCCGGTCTCTCCTTAGCACAGCAAGGCGCGGGACTCTGTCACGATCGCGCGGCTCGTAGCGATCGCAACGCGCAGGGGCTGTCATCCCCGCATTCCCGAGGGTGTCCACATTACCAAGGTGGGCCATTTTCCTCCGCCATATCTGGGCAATTTACATCCGCCGCCAACACACGCGCCGTCGCGAAGGCCCGCGTGCCCGGGGGATACTCCCCGAGCGGGTACCGGCCACCTTGTACGAAAAGACGGCACCGCATCGGTCGATTGCGATCTCTTGTGCACACGGGTGTGGCGATCGCACAATCGCGCCCGCCCCCACGCGCCCATCCGTGACCGGACCCATCCCGACCCTGCCCTTATGGCCCACGGAATCATGGCGAGGCGCCCAGGACATCCCGGTGACGCGCTTTCTGCGTAGGAGGCCGGGACGGCCGTTGCTGTGGTCGGATTCCCGCAAATCCGGTGGCGAAGGCTCATAGGGCCGCTTGTGGCAGGAGGCTCAGATGTTTAGGGGGGACAAGGCCCCCTCAAATCGCGCAATGAACCACTCGGGGCGGCCGGGGATCACGGGATACGCCTGCCGCGATGGCCGGTCGCCTGTGTACACACCCACGCCTCTTTCGACAAACATATCGCATTATGATACTGTAGGCCGTGCCGACATCGCGTTGTCGTTGTGAGGTCACCCCATGAAGCCCCCCAAGACCCGTCAGGCCCTCGAGGCCTATCTCGCCGCCCGCCCCCGGGAGAATGCCTTTGTGTGCGCCGAGTTCGTCGCGGCCCTGGCACCCACGTCATATTCGTCGATCGCCCGCGCCTTGGCCGCACTCGTGCGGGAAGGGGTATTGGTCAAGGTAGGCTATGGCGTGTATGTGCGTGCGGCCGTGGAGGAGGACAATGGCAAGCGGTTTGTATATCCCGCCTGCAGCGACCGCGCCTATGCCCGGGAATTGCTCATAAAGCTGGGGATTTCACCAGGTACGGATAGTGTTACGCGGGCGTACAATGAGGACCGCAGCACACAGGTCCCGGCGTGGCTCGCCTATGATGTGGGACGTTCGCGTATCGTTCGCAAGATCGGTTTTGGTAAAAGGGTCCTTCAATATGAGAGGTCTCGCGGCTAACCAGATTCAGGAGATCGAGAAGGTCACCCGAAGGCGTACGGTTCCTGTAAGCGATGCGATGCTCGAAAAAGATCTCCTGGTCCGCGATGCCATAGAGGCCGTCTGTCGCGCCGGAGACTCAGTGGGCGCCCAGATCGTCTTTTGCGGGGGCACGGCCCTCTCCCAAGCCCATAACGTGATCGAACGGATGTCCGAGGATGCCGACTTCCGCATCGTCGTGCCCGAGGCCGTGACCGGCCAGAACGCAAAACGCCGCTTCCTCTCCGCAGTCAAGGCCGCTATCCAAAAAGCCCTGGAAGACATCGGGTTTCCGCTCGTAGGCGAGATGAAGGGGCGCAATGGCAATGAGTACATCATGGGGCAGTTCGCCTACCAGAGCGCATTTATGGCATCCGATGGGGCCCTGCGCCCCCACATCAAGCTCGAGATCACGGCCTTCGAACCAATCTCCGCAATCGAAATGAAGCCCTTGCGCACGATCCTAGACCGGATCGGGGCCCCGCAAAAAGGCCTATCTCCCGCCCCGCTGGTCCCGGTGGTGAGCATCGCCGATACCGTGGCCGACAAGATCGTGGGTTATCTGCGGCGGACCGCCCAGGACCAGGCGGGCCTCGGGCGCGGCGCCTACGATGACCGTTTGGTGCGTCACCTCTATGATGTCTACGCCATTTGAAAATGCGCGGCCGAGCAATGCCCCCTGGAACGGCTGATCCCCCTGGTCGCGCGCGTCATCACCCGCGACCAAGCCACTTATGGGAACCAGTTCCCCGCCTTTCGCAATGAGCCGCTATCCGTCCTTTTGGGTGTCCTGGAGTCCTTGGCCTCGGATCAGGCCACCGCGCAACGCTATGCGCGGTTTTGCCAGTCCCTTATCTGGGGAGAAACCCCCTCGTACGCCGAGGTCACAGGCGCATTCACGGCCTGGGCGCGCGTGGCGTTGGGCGCCCTGTCCCGCGAGGATGGATACGACAAATCGGGGGCGCAGATCGCCTGAGGGCGCCCACACCCCCAGCCGATCCCGATTTCGCAATGACCTCAAACACGCCGCGATCGCGCTACCCCCGGACATGACCGCCGAATTGGGCGCCCCTCAAGGCGCTTGAGAAAGGTATGCCCCCACGGATTCAAGGTGGGCCTGGGTATGTATGGTTGCCCGTACATTCCCGGTCCCGCGGGACGTGAAGGCCCCGACCAGGTGGGGCCTTAAGCCAGGCTCGCGCCAGACCTACCCCCAGATCCACGACGGGCGTCTTTAAGGATCCGCTCGCGCACCCCGATCACGGCGGATGCGGACGATCTCGCTCAGATAGGCGCCGCCCCAGCCCCGCAAGGCCTCGAGCACCGGCGCGAGCGTCTTGCCGAAGGGGCTGAGCGAATACTCGACGCGCGGCGGCACCTCTGGATAGACCATACGGACCACGACACCGTCCGCCTCGAGTTCCCGCAATTGGCGTGTGAGCATCCGCTGGGTCACCGAAGGCAAGAGCCGGGAGAGCTCCCCGAAACGCTTGGTACCGCCCAGCAAATGGGACAGGATCACACCCTTCCACTTGCCACCGATCACCTCCAGGCAGGCCTCCACCGGGCAACCGAAATCACAGTCATAGCGGGCATGTCGGCGCGGGCGCATAGGCATTCCTCAGTATACAAAGTGTCAGTACCCCACAATTTTGTGCGTTCTTACGCGCAGGATGGCATTCGCCTAGCATAGCCCCCGATTGCAGACACGAACACCCACCGACCCCCAGGGAGGACCCTATGGACGTCACCACCGCGATACAGTCACGCCGCGCCATCAAGCACTTCGATCCCGATCATAGAATGCCGGAACACGACATCGATACCCTCCTTACGCTCGCCAGGATGTCGCCGACTGCCTTCAACATCCAGCACTGGCGCTTCGTGCTCGTGCAGGACCCGGGGCTGCGCGAGGCCATCCGCGCGGTATCCTGGATGCAGCCGCAGATCACCGAGGCCTCGCTTTTCCTTGTGATCTGTGCCGACCTCAAGGCCTGGGAGAGGCAACCGGAACGCTATTGGCGCAACGCCCCGGCGGATGTCTCCGAGGGCATGCTGACTGCCATCGATAACTATTACCGCGGGCGGGAGAGTGTAGAACGCGACGAGGCGATGCGCTCCTGCGGCATCGCCGCCCAGACCCTCATGCTCGCGGCCCAGGATCTGGGTTATGATTCCTGTCCCATGGACCTTGCCGATTTCGACGCGGTGGGCCGGCTGATCAGGCTCCCTAAAGACCATGTCATCGGGCTCTTCGTCGCCATCGGCAAGGCGGCGGGCGCCCCCTGGCCCCGGTCCGGGGCCCTGGCCCACAATGATGTGGTGTACAAAGACGGCTTTTGAGCCCAGGCGGCGCGCGAGAAACCCCCCGCCCCACCGCATGATGTGCGGGTGGGGCCGCGTGAGGGGTGATCGGAAGGCGCCGGCCTACGACCGCCTGGCCATACGCTAGGCCGACTCGTCGGCCTCCCCTTGAGACCGCCGGGAACCTGCCCCATGGATGGGGGTCAGAGGGGCTAAACGATCTTAGAGAAAGAGGAGGAATGTACCCATGAAAGGCACATATCGGACAGCCATCACCACCCTGGGCGTCACCGCGGTCGTGGCCGCCGCCCTGGCGCTGCTCCCGGCCCACCGGACAGCCCCCGGCGCCCCGCAGGCGGGCGGGCCGGCCGTAGGCGGCCCCTTTCAGCAGGTCCGCGTCTATCGAACCCCGGGCGGGGGCCTCATGCGCACCGAGACCGTGCGCTGGCAGGGCCCGGGGAGTCTCACCATCGTCACCTGGTCGAGCAATGGTCAGGCATCCGCCGCGCTGCCCCCGTGGGTGGCCCAAGAGTTTCAGAACATGATGGGAGAGCAGCGCCTGCTGCAGGCGGCGATGCAGCGCCTGATGGCGGCCCCGCCCGCGCCGCTTTCGCTGTCCGGCCCGTGGGTGCCGATGGCGCCCTTGTCGGTCCGTATCTGGTGGCCGAAGGCGGCCCCCGGAGCGGTGCCGGGATCGATCCCGGCCCAGATCCCAGGGCATGCGCCGGCGCCTGTGGTGCCCACACGCACCCGCCGGACGGTCGATATCTAATCCCCCTGGCGCCCACCTGCGGGTGGGCGCCCTTCTCAAACCCCTGACGAGGGCAGCGCCCCCTCTGGGCGCGACCGGCCCCTGCCTGGTGACCCCCTGCGACCCGTGACCTTTGGCGCGCCGGCAGCTATCCTAGGGCTATCTTTCCCCTCCCTAGGGCCCACACGTCATGGCAAGCGACCCCTCCCCTCAGGCCCAAGTCCCGGGACCCGTAGGGATCTTTCCCGCAACCGGCATGCCGGACGCCGACTGGTGGCATACCCTCTGGCCCGATCCGGACGCCGTGGTGCGCGCCTTAGGGGTCGGCCCCGGGATGCGCGTCCTCGATCTTGCATGCGGTGACGGCCACTTTACCGCAGCCCTCGCGCGCTGCGCCGGATCGGGATACGTCACGGGCCTCGATCTCGACCCGGCGCTGCTCGCCCGCGCCAAGGCGCGGTGCGCGGATCCCTCCTGCCACTTCCGGCTCGGGGACGCCATGGCGATTCGTGATGTGTGCCCCGGCCCCTTTGATGTCGTGTTCATGGCCAATACCTTTCACGGGGTACCGGACAAGGCCCGCTTGGCAAGCGCCGTGGCCGCGGTACTCGCCCCCGGGGGTCGCTTTGTGATCATCAACTGGCAGGCGCGAGCGCGCGAGGAGACCGTGGTCCTGGGCGCGCCCCGCGGGCCGCAGACCGCGCTGCGCCTGTCCCCGGAGGCCACCCTCGAGGCGATCTCAGCCGCGGGCTTTGCCCGCGAGCGGCTGGTGACACTGCCACCCTACCACTACGGGCTCATCGTGCACCGCCCCGCGGCGCCGGATGCGAAAGAGGCCCCCGCCGCCTTACGATAAGGACCCCGCCTGAACGACACCCCGGCGCCCCGGGCGTTGCGGATACGGGGGTGACGGCCGCGGCGATAGCCCTTACCAAGGGCGCATCCCGGCACCCGCTCGCCCCCGGGGGCGTTGTGTGCGCTGCGGCCGTCGCAGGCGGCACCTGGGAAGACTGGGCGCCCCGGCCCCTTCAAGGAACCCGATGCATGTCAGAATCGCAGATACCGCTCGCCGGATTCGGTCCCGATCCCGCGCCCGCACCGAAGGGCCACAAGGCCTTCGATCGCCTCGTCAAACGGATCCATGAGGCGCGCGCGGCCCTGGAGGCCTGGGCCTCGGTGCTTGCCCCCTTTCAGGAGCAGTACACGCGCGAGCTCGCCCCCCTGCGCGCCACCTGCCGCACCCTGCGTATCCGCTTTGTCCAGCGCCTGGACGAGGCGCTGAGCGCCAAGGGCCTGACCGCAGCCGAGCGCCGCGGCACGACACAGCTCGTGTTGGAGCTTACTGCAGGCCTGCTCGCCGAAGACGATGACCCCGCGCTGCGTGCCCTCTATGAGCGCCATGCGGGGGGCGACTTTGAGGACCATGCCGCGCTCGCCCGCAAGGCCGCGGCCGCGGCCTTCGAGGACCTCTACGGGTTCGACCCCGAGACGGACCCGGAAACGCCCTTCGACGAGATCTTGCGCCGCGCCGCCGGGCAGGGGCGCGCGCAGGAGGAAGAGGCCGCGCAGGCCGGCAGGTCCCAGTCGCGGGCCGCGGCCGACCGCCAGCGGATCCGGACATCGATTCGCGCCCTCTATCGCAAACTGGCAAGCGCCCTGCATCCCGACCGCGAGCCCGACGCCGATCGGCGCGAGCGCAAGACCGCGCTCATGCAAAAGGCCAATCACGCCTACGAAAACGGCCATCTTTTGCCGCTGCTCGAGCTGCGCCGGGAACTCAGCCCCGAGGCCGGGCCCTGGGCGGGCGAAGACGAGGGGGATGTGAAGCTCTATACCAAGGCGCTGCGGCAGGAGCTGGCCGCCCTCGAACAGCAGGTCCTGGCCGCCGAGATGGATGTTCGCATGCGGTTTGGAATCGACCCCGAGGCCACACTGACCCCGCGCAACGCCTTGCGCACGCTCGCCGCCGAGATCCATGAGACCCGCGCCGCGGCCCGCGCCCTCCGATCGGAGCTTGCCGAGATCGCCGACCTCAAGTCCTTGAAACGCTGGCTGCGCGGGCTGCGCGACGAGGGCCTGGCCTGACGCAGAACGGAACCGGTGCGAGCGCGAGGCATCGCAGGCGCATCACGCCTTGGGCGGGGGGCGGGCGGCGGGCCCGGGATCGGGGTGGGCGGGCAGGTCCGGGTCATAGAGCCGCATCCACCCCTCGCGATCATCCGTAGCCCGCCTTTTGGCCGCGTACATGGCGCGATCGGCGCGCGCAATCAGGCTGTCGGCATCGAGGGCATCGAGCGGGTAAAACGCCACCCCGAGGCTTGCCCGCACCGGTATCTCGGCGCGGCCCGTGGAAATGGGTGCGTCGAGCGCGGCCTTCACCTGCGTCACGATGGGAGCAAGATCCGCCTTGCGGCGCAGCCCCTCGATCAGGAGCACGAACTCATCACCGCCTAGGCGCGCCACATGATCGGTGCCGCGCAGCGAGCCCTCGAGACGCCGGGCCAGGGTCTTTAACACCGTGTCGCCTGCGGCGTGGCCATAGCGGTCATTCACCCCCTTGAAGTCATCGATGTCGAGAAAGCCCACCGCGAGGAGCCGCCCGTCGCGTTCACTGCGCGCCATCGCCCGACGCAAGGCCGTAAAGAGGCCCTTGCGGTTCAAAAGGCCCGTGAGGGGGTCGTGCATGACGAGGTTCCTAAGGAGCTCCGCGCGGCGCGCGGCCTCATTCTCCCAGCGCACCGCGAGCGCCTGGACCTGACGATAGGCATAGCCGCTGAAAAGGAGCGCGGCGATCAGAAAGATCAACGGGATCTCGGCCTGGCGGCGCCACCACTGGGCCACCCAGAGCGCGCGCGGGACATCGGCGAATGCCACCAAGGGGTAGCCTGTGATGCGCACGAACACGCCGTAGCGGTACTCCCGGTCGGCGCTCACCCAGCCGCTAAACACCCCGCGCGCGGCGCGCGGATGGCGCCGCCATGTCTGGGCCAGTATCCCGGTCTGGCGCTGAGCGAGGAGCGCTCTTAAGCCCGTGCGCGGGACCGGGGCCCGGGCCTCCATGTAATCGTCATTACGCAAGATCCCGACCGCAAGCCCGGATGACAGCGGCAGGTGCATAAACACCGCCTCGAAGTGCCGAAACCGGATCGGCGCGGTCAGAAGAAAGCGCACATGCCCGTGAGGCCCGGTGATGGTGTCGCTAAAACCGATCACCCAGTAGCCCACGAGCGGCCCGTGCATGGGCCGATGGATATGGAGCCCCGGGCGCTGAAGGGCGCGGTGCAGGCTCGGCCAAAGTCCTGGGTCCTTCTCGAAATCCGGGAGCGGGCGCCCCGCGGGCACGGCCGTCGATACCAGGACCTGGCCACTGGGCGCGATCAGCTCGACGCTTGCGACCTCCGGCGAGACCTTCTGGTAGGCCCGCAGCAGACGGCGCGTCCTTGCAAGGTGGCCAAGCGCATGCGTTGCCGCCAGGCGCTGCGCCAGAAACCTAAGACCCGAGGCCTCGCGATCGAGATCCATGTGCACGGACGCCGCGACAAGCGAGGTGGTGAGCATCAGACGGTCGACGCCGGTCTTTTTGTAGCGCTGCCAGGAATGCCAGCCATAAAGCACCGAAAACAGCACGGTGGCCGCCACGGCAAACCAGTAGGCCGCCATCAAGGCATAGCGATACGGCACCGTCCTACGGCGCCTTTGCCACCTGACCCGCCGTCCCTGCGAGGCCCCCTTGGGTTCGTGCGGTCTGACCATGCCCCCCCACTCGTGTCCGCGGCCCAGCCCCTTATACTCGGTCGTGGGCCCTCGCCACCCCGCCCCAACCTTTGGACGCAGCATAGACGAGAAATCGCATCCGGGCCTTGCGATCCCACAAGGGGCCGCATTCGGCGCCCCTCTCCGCACCTCCCGGCGTCTCATAGGGGCCTGCTTCCCGCGGCCATCGGGGCCGCGCCGGCCCCAGGGCGGCGGTGCCTGACCGCCGAGGGGGCAAGCCCCCTTTACGCGCGATCGTGATATCGTAAAATGGCCGTCTGGACCCGGTCGCCGCGTAAGGTTCAGGATTCGTCCGCACGATAAGGAGACCCTAATCCTTGGCGCATAGCGACGCGCACACCCACAGCACCGCCAATACGGTCGCCATCACCTTTGCGGTCATGGCGAGCATCATCATGAACGTGCTCGACACCACCATCGTCAATGTCGCCCTGCCGCACATGCAGGGGGGGCTACGCGCCACGGTCGATCAGGTGAGCTGGATTCTCACGAGCTATATGCTGGCGATGGTCATCGTGACCCCCATGACCGGCCTGCTCGTGGAGCGCTTCGGGCAGCGGCGCCTGATGATCGCAAGCGTCGCGGGCTTCGTATTTGCGTCCGCCATGGCCGGCCAGGCCCATTCCATCGTGGAGATGGTGATCTGGCGCTTCCTGCAGGGACTGCTCGGGGCCTCGATGGTCCCCGTGGGGCAGGCGGTGCTGGTCGCGAGTTACCCGCCGGAACGCCGGGGGGTGGCCATGGCCACGCTCGGCATGGGCATCATGCTGGGACCGGTGCTGGGCCCCATCCTCGGCGGCTATCTCACCGACGACGCCTCCTGGCGCTGGTGTTTCTATGTGAACGTCCCGGTCGGGCTTTTGGCGCTCTTTCTGCTCGCCCGGCATGTCCCGGAGGGCGGCCAAAGCCCGCACCCGCGCCCCATCGACTGGCAGGGCTTCCTCGCCATGGCGCTCGGGCTTGGCTGCGCGCAGGCGGTATTGAGCCTCGGCGATCAGGACGACTGGTTTAGTTCGCAGACCATCCGGGCGCTGAGCGTGGTCGCGGCCGCAAGCCTTGTGCTGTTCGTCTGGCGGTCACTGACCGTTGAGCGCCCGATCGTCAATCTCAGGCTTTTGCAAAACCGCGCGCTCGCCTTAGGCAGCGTCGGGATCGCGCTCTTTGGCCTGGCGCTCTACGGCGTCATGGTGATCCTGCCCTTTTATCTCCAGGAGCACATGGGCTATGAGGCCCAGACCGCGGGCCTCGTCATGGCCCCGCAGGGCATAGGGGCGATGATCTCCATGGGGCTTGCCGGCCGGCTGTTAAACCGCCGGGCCAATCCGCGGGCGGTGGCGCTCACCGGCATCGCATTAGGGGCCCTGGGCTCTTATCTGACCTTGTCCTACAACCTCCATATCAGCATGGCATGGGTGATCTGGCCCGGCTTCATTCGCGGGCTCGGGCTCGGCTTTATCTCCATCCCGCTTTTTACGATCGCCTTTACGAGCCTCACGAGACAGGAGACCGCCGAAGGCTCGGGGATATTCAATCTCATGCGCAACCTCGGCGGGTCGGTCGGAATCGCGCTCGTCACCACCATCATCAGCGAATACACGCAGGTGGCCTGGAATCAGATGGGCGGGCACATCACCCCCTATGTGCCGCTGCTCGCCGTCGTGCTGCACGGGCCGGTCACCGCCGTCCAGGCGCAGTCCCTGGGGCAGATGCTCGGCCAGCACGCCGCCATGCGCGGCATACTCGATGCCTTCGTATTCGTCTTTTGGGGCTTTATCGTCCTGATCCCGCTCGTGCTGCTCATGGGTAACCCCAAGATCAACCGCCCCCCGGAACTGGTCGTCGAGTCCTAAATCGCCCTGCGGGAGCGCCGTGCCATCGTTTCAGCCCACTGGGAGGCACTTGCCAGGGCGTGCGACGTGCGGCCGCGATGTCTTGGCAGTCTCGTGCAAGACACCGCGGTCGCCCTGCGTGACAGGCTTTCAGGCCACACGGGGCACCTTCGAGGCCCGTTATGGCACCTACCCGGCACGGCCACGCATCGAGAAGAGTATCACCACACAGTGCCGGCGCAGCGGGACCGGAACGCGCGAGCCGCAGCACCATGGTGGCCCAAAGGACGCGGCAAACGTCCGCGGACGTCCCCTGCCCCTCTGAAAGGCCTTCAGGATGACTCAAAAGAAAAGGCCCCGGACGCGGCCTTCGCCGCGCCCGGGGCCCGCGAACGTCTGCCTTACTTGACCTTGAGCGACTTCAGGGTCGCCGCGTCGGCGGTGCCCGTCACCTTCAGGTGATGCTTTTTCTGATAGGCGCGCAGCGCGGCCGACGTCTGCCGCCCCGCGAAGCCGTCCACCTTGAGGTGGGCGCCGGCCTTATCCAGTGCCGCCTGTATCGCCTTGACGCGCGCACTGCCGACGGCCTTGTGGGCCGCCATCTTCATGCCCGCCGAGGCGGCGCCCGGGATTGCTACGGAAACGCTCAGAAACAGCGCCGCGGCCCCAAGAAGGCCCTTGCGAACCGATGTATTCATTGTGTCCTCTTTATTCCTTCATTGTGTATCCAAACCCTCTCCGATCGACAGCCGGACTCACCCGTGGGTAACGCCATCCCTAGGGCGATTTGCGGCCTCGAAGAGGGCGCGCGCAGTATAGATGAATCCGTTTTTCCGACACAATGGGTATTCCGGAATCTTTTTTTGCCCCCGGATACCTTATCTCTACCGACGATCCCGCATAATGCGGGAAGCGATACGGGAATCTCCTGATTTTTCATCAATTTTGTAAGAAAGGCTGTGCCCGATTCCGGAATCGTTAATGCTTTCGCGTGCCTTTTCCGTAAAATCTCCCGCGCGCCTTCGGACCAGTGGCGTAAACCAGCCGACGCCTTGCGGCGGTCCCGGGGTATTCCCTTACAAATCTTATGATTATTAGCAAAAACGCAGCCCAAGGGCCCGGGCGTGACCTGGGAGAGCCCGGGACCTTGCGGGCCCCACCGCACGAAAACACGCGGCCGGGGGTGTGCCAAAGCCGCCTGCGAGGGGCGCGGCGTAGCGCACCTCAATATCCCGGAGAAAGAACAGGCTTGTGAGATTTGAGACGGGCCTATCGAGGGTTTAGGACCCGGCCACGAGGCGGGGGTTAGCGGCTCGGGGTGCCCCCGGGGCCTTCAGCGGCCCGGAGAGGGCCCGTCCGCGGACAGGGCGTGGCCGTGACGCGGGGGATGCGCCGCAATCGGCCGGCCGTTTAGGGGCTTGTCGGCCTGGCCCTGGCGCCTCTAGGCCCGCCGGCCCTCACCGGCGGTTGTCGCCAAACCCACCGCGATCACCCGAATCCCCGCGGTCCCCGTAGTTACCCCGGTCCCCGTAGTTACCCCGGTCCCCGTAATAGCCGCGGTCACCACGGTCACCCTCGGGGGCCTCATAATAAAAGGGGGCGTAGAAGCGGCGCCGATCACCCTCCTCGCCGTCCCCTTCCCGATAGCGGCGCTCTTCATAGTCACCGCGCTGCCGCTCTTCGATATCATCAACCCGCAAGGGTGCCGCAGCCGACAGCGGTGCGCGCACCCCGATGCGGCCAATAAACGGGTGGCCGGACGCAAGCCCCGTCCGGATGGCCGCGACCGGCGCCTGGCGCCCGGATGCCAAAAGGCGCGCGTGCGCGCCCACCGGGACCAGCGCGACCACACAGGCCGCGGCGAGCCCATAACCTGCCTCACGCCATTTTTGCTTCATCAAAACCCCTTTTCTTGGCGCGCCCTTAAGGCACGACGTCGCCGCAAGCCTACCATATCCCCGATTCGAGGGCCCCGCCGCACCGGCCGCCCATGCCGATAGCGGGTACGCGCATGCATCCCCGAGATCGGGCCCCTACGGGGATTGCGGCCTGCGCGCTGCGTCGCCCCAAGGTATCTCGCGCGCTCTTACGTTTAAGCCTCATAGGGCGCGGCCCGCACCACAAGCGCGCCTTGTCTCGCAAAAAAAAGCCCCGCCGAGGGCGGGCGCCGGATAAGACCTTGATGGGGCCCCCCGGGGGTTCCCCGGGGGGCCCGACCCCTTCACGGGCAGATCGGTGCCGCGGTGGTCACAGGCACCCCCGCGATCGCAGTCTTGCATATATCCCTGCAGGTCGTGTCGAGGCTGCAGCACAGCGAGCAGATCGCGCCCTTGCCGTGCGGGCAACAGGCCATGTCCTCCTTCGCGAACTCAAAGCCGCAGGACGTGCACGCCGCCGTGTCGTGGTGCGTCCCGGCATGGTCGTGCGGGGCTCGCGCGATGTCGTACGTGCCCTTGGTAAGGAGAGCGAGGATGGGCGAGGCCACAAACGCGATGCTCAACGCAAGGAAGGTCGAACACGCCTGCGCGGCCGGGCCCAGGAAGTTGAAGAACGCGGCAATCGAGATCACCGAGGCGATGAGCATGGCGCCAAAGCCTGCCGGATTGAAGTTGTACAGGTGGGCACGCTTGAACGCGATGTACGAGGGGCTGAGCTTCAGATCGTTCAGGGCCTAAGCCTGGGCGCCGTCGACTCTGTCACCGGGCCGGCCCACCCCGAGGTCGTGCAGGTGCGCATCAGCCCCCCTCGGGGCCTGCCGCTCGCTCGCCCTGGCCCGCGAGGCGCTCGTGCGCTGTGGCCAGCTGCCGACTGCCGCGGGTCCTGATGGCGCCCTCGTGTGCGCCACGGGCACGGCGCGCGCCTGGTTTGCCGCCTATGGCATCACGGGCCCTGATCTTGCCGTCTGGCTTGCGTCCCTCGGCGAACCCGGAACGCGTGCCGCCGCGCTCATGCGCCGCCGGGGGGACCGCGCGCCTTCTGTGAACTGGCTTGGGCGCAGCGGTCCGACGCACTCCTGCTCATGCGTGAAGAAGACCCGGCACGCGCCCAGCAGGTCCTGGCGCAGGACTTCGCACGAAGCGAGCCGAGGTCCTGGTGTGGGTCGCCTACGGCACGATCAACGCCGACATCGCCGACATCCTCGGCATGCCCCCGCGAACAGTAAACAAGCATCTCGAGCACATCGTTCTCACGAGGGGGGTCGAGACCCGCGGCGCCGCCACCGCCCCTGCCCTGCGCCGCCCGCTGGGGGCGCCGGGTGCGACCCGACCCCTGCCGGCCTGACGGCAGCCGGCCGCATTCTCTTGGTTCGGTAGGCCGTAGTTTACGAAAAAAAGGGGGGGTTCAGAACACGCCCGGCACGCCTGCGCGCGCCCTCTTCGTGTCGCCGTTGTTTTCGGGTGCCGTCACGCCATCGTGACGCCGGAGGCCGTGGCGGGGTCTGCAGCAATCGGATCAGCCCGGACATAGGGCGGGTCGCCCGCCGTGCCAGCCTGGTGCGATGGGGACCGGGACACCCTCACCAGGGCCGCCCGGACAGGCGGCCCCAAGAGGAAGAGGCTATCCGTCCCAGCAGCGCTTAGAAGTAATATGCCCCGCCCAAAATGAACGAACCGACCGATCCGTACGAAAACCCGTTGATGGAGCTTACGCCGGTCCAGCGGTACTCGGCATGCACGCCGATATGGGGCGTGATGTGGTAGTTGGCGCCGATACCGAAGAGCGAATTGACCCCGGTCCCCGATCCACTTGCGTAGAAGCCAGGCCCGGTCTCCGTGTAGTTGAGGGTCGTGATCGCAAGCCCCGCGCGCACATAACCACTCAAACGCGGCATGAAGGGATAGGCGAACACCACCGATGCCTCCTCATCATGGCCATCGAGGGTCCCGGTATAGCCCGTTCCCGCAAGCCCATTTTGGCTCATGGAGCCGAAATGGTCGTAGCTTGCCTCGACCGAGGTATGAAGCCGCCAGATATGGACCGGCAGGCGATAGCCGCCATAGATCCCGAAACCCGTGGCGCTTCCAAAACCGGAAACCCCGGACGTAAACTCCACGTTGGCGCCACCGTACCAGGGGGAGGAGGTCATGGCGGCCGACGCCGTGGCGATGCCACAAAACGGCAGGGCCGCCATCAGGGCCACGGCCAAGGCACTCCTGGTATTACGCTTTGTCAGTAACACGATCACGTCACTCCTATGGGTTGGATGCTCTCAAGACCAGCGCGCGTTATAGCCCGGCTCGGCATGATCTTGGGATTTCGGTTCATGTCAGATCCGGCGGCGCCCCCCAGGTGTAGGACCGGCTTCGGTGCTTGTCAAGGCAAGTGCCACCCCCTTCTGCGCGCGGCCTCGCGCCGCAGGCCCTTCTCCGCCCCTTCGTCGGGCCGGATGGTCCAGACGTCTGTTGGCGGTGGCCCGCTGCGATGGCTGCGATGGCCGCGATGCGCGCATTCACGACGGCGCTTGCGCGCGACCCGGTAAATATCCCCCGGCCGAGCCGGGGGCTTTAGTTTGTGAGCCGCTCGAAGCGGCTATACGGCGTCGCTAACGCGGCCCCGGTTCTTTGGGGCCACCGGAGGGTGGCCCATCAGTGCCATAGACTGATCTGGTCGAGTCGCTTGTCTTCCTGTTCCTGGTTCTTTATGTACTGCCGGATGACGGCCTCATCGCGGCCCACTGTCGAGACGAAATAGCCCCTGGCCCAGAAATGCTGCCCGACAACATTTCGCTTCCGCTCTCCATACACCCGGGCCCTTTCTATTACACACATCTCCATCTATTTTTCTGACTTTTTGGTGTCCCAGAAGAAAATGCTGGACACAGACAACTCTATTGGGTAGTCTTGCCCTTGTCGCGATCGGCGACGAGGACTGAGCGGACGGCGTGCGAAAGTCAAGGCGGTTCGAAGGCCCTTACGTACAGGCGATGATGACGGCCGGCGCGGAGTCGGTCGACTGGGTGAGGCAAGAGTTGGCTTGTGCTGACCTTTCCGACACACGTCTGGACCGTCGCTTGGTAAAAACCGCGGAACACCTGGCCCAGTCTCCCAGCTCGCCGATCAACGAGGCGTGTGGGACATGGGCGGGCACGCAGGCGGCGTATCGGCTGTTCAATAACCCCAAGGCGAGTCCGGCTCGGATCCTAAAGCCCCACTGGGAAGCAACGGCTGCGCGCATGGCCGGCTGCGGAGGTCCGGTGCTCGTCATGCAGGATACGGTGTTCTTCTCCTACGGCGGGCACGTCAAGACCCGCGGCCTCGGCCCGATTGGCAAGAGCAATGCCGCGCATGACCGCGGACTCATCATGCACAATGCGCTCGCCTTCACGACCCAGGGGGTGCCGCTTGGGATCCTGAGCCAGAACATCTGGGCGCGCCGCGAAATCCCCGTGGAGGATTACCAGGGGAAGATCGAGCGCCTGCAGGTCACCGCGATCGAGGAGAAAGAGAGTTCGAAGTGGCTGGTGGCGCTCAAAGAGACGGTCGAGCATGCCCCGGCGGGCGTTGCGGTCGTCACCGTGGCCGACCGGGAA
>JAKARI010000013.1 GCA_021819245.1 Pseudomonadota bacterium
TGAGGCCAGCGAGTCTGAGGCCAGCGAGTCTGAGGCCAGCGAGTCTGAGGCCAGCGAGTCTGAGGCCAGCGAGTCTGAGGCCAGCGAGTCTGAGGCCAGCGAGTCTGAGGCCAGCGAGTCTGAGGCCAGCGAGTCTGAGGCCGATGGCTCGGAGCAGGCTCTGTGAGCGAAAAGCTGCAGAAAATCCTGGCGCAGAGGGGGCTTGGATCGCGACGTGAGATGGAGCGGATCATTCTCGCGGGCCGTGTCAGGATTGGTGGTCGGGTAGCAACGCTTGGGGAGCGCGTGGACGCTCATGAAGACATCGTGGTGGATGGTTGGCGGCTGGCACAGCGGCCGCCCGCCAAAGGCCGTGTCCTTATGTACCACAAGATGGCCGGAGAAATGTGTACGCGCAGCGATCCAAGAGGCCGGCCGCTTGTGTTCGATAAGCTCCCTGCGATTCGCCAGGGACGATGGGTGGCGGTGGGCCGGCTCGACCTCAATTCCTCTGGCCTCATGCTCTTTACGACCGACGGCGAATTGGCCGCACGGCTCATGCATCCCTCAACAGGCGTAGTGCGCCGCTATGCAGTTCGCGTGCTGGGACGGGCGACACCCGATGTCTTGAGGCAATTGACCAAGGGCGTCATGTTAGAAGACGGGATCGCGCGCTTTACTGACGTGAAAGATGCAGGTGGTGATGGCGCCAATCACTGGTATCAGGTGGCCATCATGGAGGGGCGTAAGCGCGAGGTGCGTCGGTTGTTTGCGGCGGCAGGCCTTGTGGTCAGCCGTCTGATTCGGATCGCTTATGGCCCGATAGAGCTCCCACGAACCCTGCGGCCGGGCTTTAGTCGCGCGCTTGCCTCACCCGCAGTGGCGGATCTGTATGCCGCTGCCGGCCTGATAATGCCGCAAAAAGCCCGGTGAAGGCCTCTCATTTCGCCTGTGTCTATCATGATCTTTCCGCGCATTATGGGCCGCGGCATTGGTGGCCGGCAGATTCGCCCTTCGAGGTGATGGTCGGCGCCGTGCTGACCCAGAATACGTCGTGGACCAATGTAGAGCGCGCATTGCAGCGGCTGAAGGGGTTAGGGCCTTTAGAAGCGGCCTATGTGGCGACTCTTCCCGCGGCGGTGCTGGCTGATGCGTTGCGCCCAGCAGGGTATTTTAACGTCAAGACGGCGAGGCTGCAGGCCCTGTGCCGATGGGTTGTTGAGCAGGGGGGCATGGAGGCGCTTCATGGGATGGAGACCTCATCGCTGCGTGCAGCGCTTTTAAGTGTGCATGGGGTTGGGCCAGAGACCGCTGATGATATTGTTCTGTACGCGTTTGGCCGCTCAGTCTTCGTGATCGATGCCTATACCCGGCGACTATTTGCACGTTTGGGCCTGGTACGCGGCGACGAGGATTATGAGGATCTGCGGGCGCGCTTCGAACAGGCACTCCCGCAGGACCCGCTGCTTTATAATGAGTACCATGCGCTGATCGTAGAGCATGCGAAGACAACGTGCCGGGCGAGGCCGCTGTGCGCAGGCTGTGTTTTGCGGCCCCAGTGCGCGGCTGGTTTATCTGGGATACCGAGCGACAGCGATGGACGGTAACTGCGCCTTTCGGGGCGGGTTTCCCGTGGTGTAGGTATAGGGAGGAGTGATGGCACGAACAGGGGTGGCGGTGATCATGGTGGCGGCCATGGCTTTGAGCGGGTGCGCGACCACAGCCATGCGCCCAGCACACGGTGCTGATGACCCCTTAAAGCCGATGAACAAAAAGATCTTTGTTTTCAACGAGCACCTTGACCGCGTCCTCCTGAAACCGACGGCAGATGCCTATGTCGGAATGACTCCGTTACCACTGCGGCGGGGGGTCAGCGATTTTTTCGCCAATCTGGATGACATTCGGGTGATCATCAACGAGGCGTTGGAGGGGCGCGGGGGTCCGGCGGCCCTGGAAACGGCGCGCTTTCTCGTAAATTCCACCCTCGGCCTCCTGGGAGTGATCGATGTGGCCACGCCCCTTGGCCTGCCTGCGCATAACGCGGGCTTTGGGGAAACACTGGGGGTCTGGGGGGTGCGCAGCGGCCCTTACATTGTGCTCCCCCTCTTTGGGCCAAGCGATGTGCGGGATGCCATAGGGTTGGGTCTCGACAGCTTCACCAACCCCCCGACCTATCTGAGCGACCCGTCGGCGATGTGGGGGACCTATGGGGCGCAACTGGTCAATAAGCGGTCGCACTACCTGCATCAGGGGCTGTTGCTGCGGTTGGCCGCGGCGGGACATGAGTATACATTTGTACGCGATGCCTTCTGGCAAAAGCGCCGGGCACTCATGCGGCGGCGCCGCGCGGGCCATTAGGATTCCCTTTCTTGCACGGTCCGGGTAAAATCGCACACTTTCTGCGCCCATGAGCGCGTTATGGGGGAACTATGGTAACTATACGCTTGGCCCGTCGCGGCGCTAACAAGCGGCCTTTTTACTCGATCGTGGTCGCTGACAAGCGCCGCGCGGCGAGCGGGGCCTTTATTGAGCGCGTAGGGTTTTTCAATCCGATCGCAAGCGGGGCCGAAGAGCGCCTGCGCGTCGATCGCGAGCGGGTCCAGTATTGGCTCGAAAGAGGCGCCCAGGCGTCGGAGCGGGTTGCGGGGCTGCTAAAGAGCGCGACATAACGCAATGCCCGAAGCACCACCCCCGGAGTGGATGGAGGTGGGCCGTGTGGTGGGCCCCTATGGCGTGCGTGGATGGCTGCGTATACAGCCGTATACGTTGCGATCCGAGACGGTCCTCGAGTACCAGCCGTGGCGTGTGCGGCAGCGGTCCGGGGCCATCGAAACGCCGACCGTGTTGGAGGCCAAGGTCCACGGCAAGGGCGTGATCGTGCGTATCGCCGAATGCCAGATGCGTGAGGATGTCCAGCGCTGGACAGGCGGGGTTATTGAGTGTCCGGTGTCGGCCTTGCCCGGGCTTGCGGCCGGCGAGTACTACTGGGGTGAGCTTTTGGGTCTTACAGTGGAGACCACCGAAGGCAGGGTCCTCGGCTCGGTGCATCAGCTCCTCGAGACCGGCGCCAATGACGTGCTCGTCGTGCGTGCCACGGATCGGGACCGGCTCATTCCCTATATAGCGGCGGTAGTGCGCCGAGTTGACAAGGATGCGCGGCGCATCGTGGTCGATTGGGACCCGGATTTCTGACGTGGACATCGACGTCATCGGCCTGTTCCCGGAGGCGGTGCGCGGGTTCTGCGAATGCGGCATCATCGGGCGCGCGCAAGAGCTCGGTATCGTCACGGTGCGTTTCTGGAATCTGAGGGATTTCGCCCACGATAAGCGGCGGACCGTCGATGACCGGCCCTATGGGGGCGGCCCGGGCATGGTGCTGATGGCCGAGCCGATAGCGCGTGCGCTTGATACCGTGCGATCGGGGCATGACGCGCCGGTGCTGTATCTGTCACCAGCGGGGCGGGTCCTCAATCATGCTGCCGTGATGGAGCTTGCATCACGCCCCGGCCTCATCGTCCTGGCCGGCCGCTATGAAGGCGTGGATGAACGCATCATGCGGGCCGCGGTAGATGAGGAATGGTCGATAGGGGATTATGTGCTGTCGGGCGGAGAGGTGGCGGCTGCGGTATTGATCGATGCGGTCGTGCGGCAGTTGCCCGGGGCGCTCGGGCATGAGGATTCGGCGCGCGAGGACTCGTTCGTGGAAGGCCTCCTGGATTATCCGCACTACACGCGGCCCGAGGTGTGGCGTGACGAGCGGGTGCCGGAGGTGCTGGTGTCGGGCGACCATGAGCGTATCCGCGTCTGGCGCCTGCGGGAGTCTTTGGGGCGGACTTGGCTGCGCCGTCCGGACCTCCTGGAAGGCCGGAAACTGGATGCCGAACAAAAGCGGCTTTTAGAAGAGTTCAAACAGGAATATCGAGGGTACGGTTATGAGTAATATCATCAAAGAATTAGAAGGCGAGTTCCTTAAAGCGGATGTTCCCCAGTTCGGTCCCGGTGATACGGTGTCCGTTCAGGTCAAGGTCGTCGAGGGGGACCGTGAGCGCCTGCAGGCCTTCGAGGGCATGGTCATCGCTCGCAAGAACCGCGGCGTCAACTCATCGTTTACCGTGCGCAAGATATCCTACGGCGAGGGAGTGGAGCGCGTGTTTCCCCTGCACAGCCCTAATATTGCCCGTATTGAGGTCAAACGGCGCGGTGTCGTGCGGCGTGCCAAGCTCTATTTCCTGCGTGAATTGACCGGCAAGGCGGCACGTATTCGCGAGCGCGTCTAAGCGGCGGGCATGGGCGGCCGGGCGCCGGATGGGGCAGTGGCAACGGGCCTTTCTTCTGATACGGTGCTCGTCGAGGATTTTTGCGACAGTCTGCTCATGGAGTCGGGCCTTGCCTTTCATACCCTGGAGGGATATCGGCGGGATCTGGCGGTCTTTGTCCGGTACCTGAAGGGACGCAGCCTCGGCGCCGCGCGACGGGCGGATGTGACCGGCTTTCTGGCGGCCGAGGTCATGGCGGGGCGGCGGCCGCGCACGGGGGCCCGGCGTTTGTCGGCGTTGCGGCGCTTTTACCGCTATCTGTTGATCAAGGGCGATATTTCCGAGGACCCGACAGAGGGCGTCGAGGGTCCGCGGCTCGGGGTCAGTCTCCCCAAGAGTCTCAGTGAAGATGAGGTCGAGCGTCTGCTGGCAGCACCTACGGCGCGGACGGCTGAGGCCCTGCGGGATCGGGCGATGCTCGAGGTCGTGTATGCCACGGGCCTGCGCGTCTCCGAACTTGTTGCGCTGCGCATGTCCGAGCTCGATAGTCAGGCGGGAATCGTGCGTGTCGTAGGCAAGGGGGGCCGGGAACGGCTCGTGCCTTTGGGCGAGGAGGCGCAGGGTGCGCTTGAAGGCTACCTGCGCGATGGGCGCGGGGTGTTTTTAAAGGGCACGCCCGCGGCTGCCGTGTTTTTGACGCGGCGGGGCGGACCCATGACGCGCCAGGCGTTTTGGTGCAACATCAAACGCTATGCCGCAATGGCAGGGGTGGAGACGCCCTTGTCACCTCATACCCTGCGACATGCCTTTGCGACTCATCTCATCAATCACGGGGCCGACCTGCGGGTGGTGCAACTGCTTCTCGGGCACGCGGATCTGTCGACCACTCAGATCTATACCCATGTGGCCCGCGAGCGCCTGCGCGCGTTGCATGCCCGGCATCATCCGCGCGGCTAAGCGCTTAACGGCCGTCGATCTCCACGGGTTCGTCTAGGGTCTCGTGCTCCTGTTCCAGACGGAAGGCCTCACCGCCCAGCGGTTGCGTATAGCCGAGTATGGCGCTGGTCTGCCGCACCACGGCGCGCCAGTTGACCATGCGAACACGGCGCCTGAGGATCTCGGAGAGCTGCTCGTTGAGGCGGCGTTGCTGGCGGCGCAGGAGGGCAAGTGAGTAGAACGAGTCAACGGACACGTAGGCGAGGAGCAGCGTGAGCCCTTCGAGGACCAGGGGGCGCGGGCTCAGAAGGAGCGAGCCCATGGCGGCGATCAGGGCCGCCATGCCGGCGGTCTTGCCGTAGGATGTGGACCGTTCCTGCGCGAAACAATTGTCCACCCATGCCGCTTGCAGGGTCGCCTCGGTCTCCATCGATCGGAGCTTATGGAGGTCATGATAGTCCTTAAATAGCAGCAGGAGCCGCGAGAGCCGTTCACGATGCGTGGCCTTTTGCACGCCTATATGGTCCATATCCGCCATGCGGCGCGCCGTAAATTCCCCCCATTCGTCACCGCGGTCATAGCGCCCGCTTTCATCAATCGCGTGCTGGCAGAGGTAGCGCATCTCGAGGATCTCGGCCACCTCTATCGGAAAGCGCAGTGTGACGAGCCTCCTATAAAAGAATGGAAAGGCGTCGGGGGAGTCGGGGAGTTTTGCCAAATATTCGGACAAAAGCGCTTTGGAATCCATAGCTTCCTTGTAGGATTTTTTTGGTCGGACAGCCGCGCAATCGTTACCCGTGAGGAATTATAACAGAGATTTGCGCCACTGCATGCCGTGAGGCCCATTCGACCGAGCCAGGGAAGGTGCGTAGCACCGAGGCGAGGAGCCCGCGGGAGGCGTAGGTCCGGGCGGGTGGCCTTAAGGCCACCTGCAAGGACATCGACACGCCGTCCGGTCATTTGTGGGCGAGATTCTTGTGCGCCGGATAAGCGCACATCTCGCCCGCAGGACGGCCGCGGCCGTGCCGTAGCGGGAGCGGAGGCACAAAGGGTGCGCTTAAGACCGAAGGCGCGAGGGCGACTGGGACGTCCCGTCGCGCATACTGAGGGCCCGCGCCCATTATATGGCCCCATCCGTCGCCCGCGGAGATGGGGGTAAGATAGCCTGAAAGCGAACACCCAAGGAGGCGGGATGGTGGAGTCCACGGCGGAGGGATTGGTATTGGCCCTGGGGGCAGGAGGTGCCCGCGGCCTTGCGCATATCGGGGTGCTGGAGGTATTGGCCGAGCATGGACTTCCGGTACGCGCCATCGCAGGCGCGAGCATGGGTGCCGAGATCGGGGCCTTATATGCCCGCTATGGCGACCCAGCCATCCTTGCCGATATTGCCCTCGGGGTCGACTGGAAACAGACGCTGCGCCTCTTTCTTCCGGACGGTGCCGCCATGGGCGGCGTGTGTTCGGGGCGCAAGATCCTGGCATTCCTCGAGGGACATATGCCGGGTCTTAGTTTCGGCGATCTGCCGCTTGCGTTTCTCGCGGTCGCCGCCGATCTTCATAGCGGCGAGGAAGTGGTGCTGCGCTCTGGCTCCGTGGCCGGGGCGGTACGCGCAAGCCTGTCCCTACCGGGCCTGCTCGCGCCTTACCCGTGGGAAGGGCGGCTCTTGATTGATGGCGGGGTGGTCAATCCCGTCCCTTTCGACGTGGCCGCCGACAGCTTCGGTGGGCCGGTCGTGGCGGTGGCGGTCCACCAAGGGGCGCGGGGGCTTTCGGCCGCGCCCATCGACACGCGGCCGGCGACATGGCGCACACAGCTGCGGGCCTTGCTCAATCAACCGTGGGTGGCCCGCGCCCGCCCGGTGCGTGCCTGGCTTGAAGAGCAGCTCGCGCACCCGGCGGGCGCCCGGGCCTTGCAGTGGCATATGCGCTCGGTGCTGACTCAGGCCATCAACATCGCGCAGGCGCAAATCGTGCAGTTGCGGCTGCTCGCCAGGCGCCCGGCGCTCTATCTGCTGCCGGAAGTTGACCACATCGGGCATTTTGAGTTCTATAAGGCGCGCACGGCCATTGCTGCGGGGCGCGCGGTGGCCCGCGCCCATCTGCCCGATCTTTATGCGTTGTTATCCAGCTCCCGCGCGCACGCATCGGCTGACGATGCGCCGGAGTGACCTTTGGCCCCAGCCGGCGCCATACGCACGACTTCGCATAGGGTGATCAGGGTTGCGGCAGGCCAAGGTCCTTGCGGCCGTAGTAGCCATCGGCCCAGTTGATGCTCATGGCGCGGCGGTGGTCAGCCACCGATTGATCGAGGAGCGCCAGGCCGAAGTGATGTCCCTGGGCCCAGTCGATGCCTACACCGCGCAACAGATCGACCTGCCGCGGCGTCTCGACGTATTCGGCGAGTGTCGTAATGCCAAGATCGGCAGCGACTGCGTGGATACCGCGGACGATAGACAGCACCCGGGGCTCCTGGATGCGGGAGATGAGCCGGCCGTCGATTTTTAGGTAGGACACAGGGAGATCGGCGAGGTATTGGAACGAGGAGTAGCCGCTTCCGAAATCATCGAGCGCGAGTTGCACACCGAAATCGACGAAGGGGGCGAGACGCTCGCGTGTCAGGTCCATATTCTCGAGGAGTTCGCGTTCCGTCACCTCGATTACGAGCGGCTTTACATCAGTTGCCTCTGCGCTCAGAAAACTCGTTTTTGTGGATATCAGGAGGTCCATGAGCATCCGTGGGTGGCGCAGGAGATCTCCGGATATGTTGACAAAGTGCACCAGATTGTCATCGCATTTCTGACGCCGCCTGAGAGCGG
The DNA here is from genome assembly GCA_021819245.1 of Pseudomonadota bacterium. Lineage (GTDB taxonomy): Bacteria > Pseudomonadota > Gammaproteobacteria > Acidiferrobacterales > Acidiferrobacteraceae > Acidiferrobacter. The sequence continues at coordinate 7,987 of JAKARI010000013.1, forward strand.
CGAGCAGAATCATCCAATCGATCTTGTAGGTCAGGCGGAACTGTCCGGCGGCCTCCATGAACTCGTCGGCAGTGAGCACGAGGCCGTCGGCGGTGACAATTCGGGCCAGGGCCTCTTCCGCCACCGGGGCTTCGGTGCGCAGGTCCACGATCGGCTGATAGGCGGGCACGATGCGATCTTCACGCAGCGCCACCTCAAGAATGGCGCCCATGCGGAATATCCGCTGTTCGAGCGCGTCGGTTGCGACGATCCGTTCGCGCCCACCGCGCTTGGCCTCGTAGAGGGCCTCGTCGGCGGCATTGAGAATATCCTGCGGGGCCGTTCCGTCCTGAGGGGCCCCGGCAAGCCCGATACTTACCGTTACATTGACGACGTGATTGTCCGCGGCGATCAAAAGGCCCGCAATTGCCTCATTTAAGGTCTTGGCGCACGCCCGCGCCTGGCGCATGTTGCAGTCGCTTAATATGCACAGGAACTCATCATTGCCCCAGCGGCCCACTACCGCTGCGTGACCGAGCGCCTTGCTGGCGGTACGGCAGACACGACGCAAGACCCGGTTTCCAAAGGCGTAGCCGAAACGATGATTGATGAGGCGGAATCGGTCGATGCTAAACAACATGACGGCAAGCGGTGCGCCCGTGCGCTCCGCCCGCATGCAGGCGTTTTTGAGTACCTTGCCAAGACGCGTCCTGCTCATGCCTCTTCCAGCTCGCAACAGCGAGTCGCCGGGAATTCCGGCACTAGGGTAACGGAAAGGCTATCGAGATACCATGTCTTGCCGCAAATTCGACCTTGTGTGATTCCGGCCTCTCATGATTCGGGTCCAAGGAGGCCGCGCAGGCTTTTGAGGTGGGACTCGCCGCGGGCGAGACGTTCTTCGGGGGGTTTTTCGTCGCGGCCGTCCCAAATGACATCCTCGGCGGGAATCTCAGCCAGAAAACGGCTGGGGCTGGTCTCTTGCGCCCCCCCTTGGCGGCGCCGGCGCCGGGCATAACTCAAAGTGAGGGTCTGGCGCGCGCGCGTCATGCCGACGTAGGCCAGACGCCGTTCTTCTGCGACACCACTTTCGGCAAGGCTTGCGCGATGGGGAAGCAGGTCTTCTTCCCATCCCACGAGAAAGACATGAGGGAATTCGAGCCCCTTGGCCGCATGTAATGTCATGAGGCGCACGCTCTTGCCGTCGGGCTCCCGATCCTTGTTATCGAGGCCGTTTACAATGAGCTGGGAGACGACGTCGCCCAGGGTGCGCCCGCTCGTGTCTTCCGTCGGCCGGTCGACCCATGCCAGGAACTCCTCGAGTAGCGCGAGCCGCCGGTGGCCGCTACGGCTGTCGCCCGCCGCCTGCACAAGATGGCTCTCATACCCGATCTCGCGCAGGGTCTCGCGCAGCAGCGCGCCGGGTGTCATGGTGCGTCCCTTGTCGCGCAGCTTGTCGATGAGCTCTGCGAAGCGCTGCAGGGACGCCACCTGGGGGGCTGCCAGATACTGCGCGAGCCCGAGCTCCTGACAGCAACGCAGCAGCGGTTGGCCGCGGCGATGGGCGTATTCGCGCAGACGCTCGACGGTGCTGGGACCGATTTCGCGCTTAGGCACGTTGCAGATCCTAAGGAACGCCACATCGTCTGCGGGATTGTGAATCAGGCGCAAATAGGCGACCGTATCACGCACCTCCACGCGATCGAAAAACGAAGTCCCGCCGCTTAGAAAATACGGGACCCGGTGTTCGCGTAAGGCCTGTTCTATGGGCCGGGATTGGTGATTCCCGCGATAGAGGATGGCGTAATCACCAAATTCCGTCCGGCGCGTGAACTTGTCGTGAAGGAGCGCCGTGACGACGCGTATCGCCTCGTGCTCCTCATCTTCGGCCACCAGGACCTTTAGGGGGTCGCCAAAGCCAAACGCGCTCCAGAGCCGCTTGGGGAACATGTGGGGGTTGTTGCTGATTACCGCGTTCGCAGCCTTCAGGATTCGTCCGGTCGATCGGTAGTTCTGCTCGAGCTTTATGACGGCAAGGCGCGGCGTGTCGCGCGCCAGGCGGGCGATATTCTCGGGACGCGCGCCGCGCCACGAGTACACCGACTGGTCATCGTCGCCAACCGCTGTGAAGGCCTCATCGGCAAGGGCGCGCGCGAGCCGATACTGGCCGTCATTGGTATCCTGATACTCATCGACGAGAAGGTAACGCAGGCGCTCGCGCCACCGAGCGCGCGCGTCGGCATCGTCCGTCAAGAGCCGCGCAGGGAGCAAGATGAGATCATCGAGGTCGATGGCATTATAGGCACGAAGACGCTCGACATAATCGGCATATATCGCGCCACCATCCGGCGCTTCCAGAGCCGCGGTCGCCGGGGCAATCCCTGCGTCCTTCCAGGCCCGCACGCGCTGCGCAATCTCGTCGGCCTGAGTGTCGCTGCGCAAGCGCTCACGGCACAAATCTTTGATCAGGGCCTCGGCATCGCGCGGGTCAATCAGGGTAAAGCCGCGCCGCAGACCGAGCGCGTCTGCCTCATCGCGCACGATTTTGAGCCCGAGGGCGTGAAAGGTGAGGACGCTCAACCCCCGCCTTGCACCCACCGGCAGCAGGGCGCTGGCGCGCTCGCGCATTTCGCGCGCAGCCTTGTTGGTGAACGTCACGGCCGCGATATGCGCGGGGTCATAGCCGCATTGCGTGACCAGATAGGCAATCTTGCGGGTGATCACGGTCGTCTTGCCGCTGCCGGCGCCCGCCAAGACGAGCACGGGCCCGTCGATGAGCCGCACGGCCTCACGCTGTTGGTCGTTTAGTCCCTCGAAGATCTTCATGGGCACCGTGCGGCGTGCGCCATACCGATATGAGCCGGTATGGCCACCTCGCGCCGCCCGCGCGCCATGGCCGGGACAGGACGCGCGGGCAAGGGGTGTTGGATGGCAATAGGGGGGAGCACACCGGCAGTCTAGCGGGGTCCGTGCGCGCCGACAATCTTGACAGGGCGCGGCCGGGCATGCGTGGAGCCGGACCGAGACTTTAAGGGTGTTCTTGCGCGGATCCGGGCGGGCGGGACCGTCAAAGCGACACCGTCTCCCCACGCGGGATGTATTCCGCGGGGGCCGGAAAGTCGTTTAAGTCCTTGGCGATCGCGGCGCGCAGGAAGGAGTCCACCCACCAGAAGATGTCATAGTCACGGACAAAGCGCTTGAGCTTGCGCATACGCGTGCGCCGCTCGGCGCTTGGCATGGCGATGGCGCGCGCAATGGTCTCTGCGACCTCTTCCACCCCATAGGGGTTCACGAGCAGGGCGCCTTTTTGCAATTGGGCGGCAGCGCCCGCGAATTCCGAGAGAATGAGCACGCTGTCGTTTTCGGGGGTCGCTGCGCAGAATTCCTTGGCGACGAGATTCATGCCGTCTTTGAGTGGGGTGATCAGGGCAATCTCGCACGCCCGGTAATAGGCGAGTAACTCGGTACGGCTTAAGCTGCGGAATATGTAGTGGATAGGCACCCACCCAGACTGCGTGAACTGGCCATTGATCTCGCCTACGAGGCGCTCCATCTCCATCTTGAGGTCATTGTACTTGGGGATGTCCTCACGGCTTGGGACAACGACCTGAACGAGCGTTGTGCGATGGTGCAGTTCGGGGAAGCGTTGGAGCGCATTGCGAAACGCCTCGAAGCGATGGCATATGCCTTTCGTGTAATCGAGGCGATCCACTCCCAGCAGCACCTGACGGCCGGGTAGATCCTCGTGGAGCGCGCGGGCCTTGCGCACGACGGCCTCAGCCTTGCCGCCGCGCGCGAAGTCCTGATAGTCGATGCCTATAGGAAACGTCCCTACCCGCAGTTCGCGGCTTCCCGCGCGTATGGTGACGACCTGGCCCTTGCCGGTGATCGCCAGATCCGGGGCAATCAGGCGCACGCATTGAAGAAAATTGCGCCGATCGCGCAAGGTCTGAAAGCCAAGCAGGTCATATTCGAGAAGCGCGCGCAGAATCGGGAACCGCCAGGGCAGCTTCATGTAAATGTCGGGCGGCGGAAATGGGATGTGAAGGAAAAACCCCATGCGCGCCGTGACTTGCCGGCTGCGTAATTCCTGGGCGACATTCATGAGGTGATAGTCATGAATCCAAATGAAATCCCCGGGCCGCGTGTTTTGCATGATGACATCCGAGAATCGGCGGCTGACCCGGTTGTAGGCCTGCCAATACCGCGGCGCAAAATTGCAATGGGACTGAAGATCATGGAAAAGCGGCCATATAACCTCGTTGGCAAAGCCATGGTAGAACTCGTCCTTATCTTTCTGATCAAGGAAGACCGGCTTTAGGGAATAGCCGCAGTGGCGCGCCGCCTCCTGCAGTAGTCCGCCAATCGTCACGGGGTTGGCCTCCGATGTTCCGGACCATCCAATCCAGATCCCTCCGCGATTGCGCAGTACCGGGGCAAGCGCGCTCACGAGCCCGCCGGAGCCTGGCATGGACGTCCACATGTCGCCGACTTTCTTGACGACAACGGGTAACCTGTTCGAAACGACGACGAGCCTATCGCCACCGTGCCTCGTATCGTTCATGGCGCCTCCTATGCGGCACGCTCCGGTACACTCTTTATGCCGGCCGCCGGGACACAGGCGAACGCGGTGTTTTGTTCATGGAAGGACTGCAATAGTGCGAGTTGGGTGGCATGCGCAATTTATGCGCGCGTGGCCCCAGACCGCGGCCTGCACGAATAGCGCAGTGACGACAATATCCGCGAACAATGTCCGGGCCGTTGCCGAAAGCGCCGGACGCTCGGCAGCGGCGGCCGCTGCAAGTCCCTCCAAAACCACGATCCCGTCCGGCGCGCGGCCTTGGCGGAAAGTTCCGGCCGGGCGGGGCCGCTACGGGCGGCCATTCTCAGGATCTTCCGGCCCATGCCGATGACGCCTTTAACGAGCGCAAGTATCGCCACAAAAAGTGCGGTGGCGGAGATCCATGCCAGGGCCGGGTACATCGACAAGCCGGTACCCGCGAGCTCGTGCTCGAGCTGTTGCCAGTAAGGCGCGATCATGGCGTTGCGGCCGCCAGCCAAGATGTCAGAAAGGCGCGCAATTCATCCGGCGGACGGAGCCATAACTGCGCATGCGTGGCGCGGGGCGCGGCGGCGACGAGCACGCCAAGGCCCGCCTGCGGGAGCGCCGCGAACGCATCTTCATCGGTCATATCGTCCCCGAGATAGGCCATGGCCGAGCGCGGGTGGCGCGCGATCAGGTCTGCGATCGCGGTGCCCTTGTCGCGTCCGCGCGCACGGAATTCAAATCCGCCATCGAAGGCGAGGCCTTGAATGGGCTCGGGAATCCCGCGGGCCATGTCGCATGCCAGCTCTTTCAGGCCCCTATGGGCGTCGGGATGTGCGCCTCGCCAATGGATGGCGAGCGCCCCGTGCTTGCGTTCCAGGGCCCATGGGAATCCGGCGGCCGCGATGCGCTCGGCGCCGGTGTCGAGCCAGCGCTGAACGGAGGCCGGAAGGCTTGCGCGGGTGAGGTCTCCGGAAGGCGTGATGTGTTCCAGGCCATGCGCCCCGAATACCTCCACGCCCTTCAGCGGTATGCGCGCCGCCAGATCCTCGGCCGGACGACCGGAGACGAAGGCGATTTTCGTCCCCTGACGGGCGATGGCGGCCAGTAGCGGCGCAACCCCCACATAGAAGACGGCATCCTCGCGGCGCTCGGTAAATGGCGCCAGCGTGCCATCGTAGTCGAGCACGAGGAGACGATCGTGCGCACGGCGCAACGCCGCAAAAAAGCGCGCGGGCGGCCTTGCCGGATCGAGGATCCTCATGGTGCCTTGGGGCGCGGGCGCAGCCCGCACTGGGTAACGGCGCGGCACAATGAACACCGCGAGACCGGGGCAGGAGTGGGCAATTGCCGGCAATCCGGGGGCATGGCGATTGCGAGGCGGTCTTCGGGTCTCGACACGCGGCGAAGCTCCATCCTAAGAGCGGAAGGGGCCATTATAGCCTTTGGGCGGCGCTACGGTCACGCGCGGCGCGGGTGTTTGCGCGGGTGCGGGTCAACAGGTCATACTCGGCGCAATGAGGAAACAGACATTACTTGCACTATGCGCGTCGGCCGCGCTTATGTCGGGATCGGCATGCGGGGTCATTCTGCCCGCGCCGCTGCTTCGCCTGTTCGCGCGCGAGCACGTGCCCCTAAACGGCATCAGCATTTACCTGCGCCGGATACATGCGCGCGCGCCGCTCCTTTCCTATAATGCCCATGTCGCTCGGGATCCCGCGTCGGTGATGAAGCTTGTCACGGCGCTTGTGAGCCTCTATGACCTGGGGCCAGCCTACACATGGACTACTGGCGCCTATACGCGAGGGCCTGTGGTTCACGGGGTGTTGCGCGGCAACTTGTACCTCCGCGGAGATGGTGACCCCTATCTCATCACAAAATCATTTTGGGATCTGCTCCATGGGCTGCGCCGCCTTGGGATACACCGCATCGCCGGCAATGTGGTGCTAGACGAACATTATCTGGATGCCCCAAGGGCGCCGCGCGGGGCGTTTGATGGTCTGCGCGACCGCACATACAATGTGCGGCCGCAGGCGCTGCTTGTCAATTTCCAGGCTGTCGAATTCCGGTTTATTCCAGGACATTCGAATGTGCGTGTCCTGCCGGATCCCTATCCAACGACGCTACGTGTGGTAGACAGGCTGCGCCTGGTGGGCGGATCCTGCGGGGACTGGCGCGCCGATGTCCACCTGCAGATCCTGCACCATAAAAGCGACAACGTCGCTCTGTTCGCGGGACGTTATCCACGGGCGTGTGGGCCGCAACACCTCTATCGGGTGACAGACAATAATCGCCGCTATGTCTCGGGCGTTTTTACCGAGCTGTGGCGCGAACAGGGGGGCGTGTTCAATGGCCGGTTTCTACGTGGGAGACTGCCGCGGGGGGCGCGGCTCCTGTATGCCGTCCATTCGCGGCCGCTCGCCGACATCCTGCGCAGCGTCGACAAGTACAGCAACAACGTCATGGGCCGCTTGCTGGTCATGACCCTCGGGGCGGTCAAGGAAGGGGTGCCGGGGACCACTGCCAAGGGGCTTGCCGTCATGCGCGCGTGGCTTGCCCGCCACCATTTGCACCTGCCGCATCTGGTATTGCGCAATGGGGTCGGGCTGTCTCGGTCCGAACGGATCACGGCGGCAGAAGTGGGACGAGTCTTGCGTTATGCCTATAATGGGCGCTACATGCCCGAGTATGTCTCATCGCTGCCCATAGCCGGCATCGACGGGACCCTGCGTTACCGGTTTCTGGGATCGCCGGTGGCGGGACACCTCCACGGCAAGACCGGTACGATCAACGGCGTGGATACCTTGGCGGGCTATCTGCAGCGCGGGCGGCGGCGCTATATCGTGGTGGTGCTGGAGGATTACCCGGAAGCCGACACGGAGTCAGGGTTCCAGGCCGAAGACGGGGTCATCAAGTGGCTATACGCCCGCAAGTAAGGAGGGGCCGTGACGAAATATGTCAATGCAGTCATAGGGGATGAGCCGGGCGATGGAGACCTGCCGGTCCTCGAAGGGACGCTCGGCCCACAGGCCGTCGATATCCAGACCCTCTATGCCCGGCATGGGCTTTTGGCCTATGACCCCGGATATCGCTCGACGGCATCCTGCAAGAGCGCCATCACCTTCGTCGATGGGGACGCGGGCATCCTCGCGTATCGCGGCTACCCGATCGAGCAGCTGGCCGAAAAGAGCCGTTTTCTCGAGGTCGCCCATCTCCTCATGTTCGGGGAGCTGCCGTCGGCCGTCGAAGAGGCGGCGTTTCGAGAGGCCATATGCCAGCACAACCTGCTCCATGAGCAGGTGATCAGCTTTTATCGCGGCTTTCGCCGCGACGCCCACCCGATGGCGGTGATGGTAGCCGTAGTCGGCGCGCTGTCGGCCTTTTATCACGATGACATGGATATCCGTGATCCCACGCAGCGCATCAATGCCGCGATCCGGCTGATCGCCAAAATGCCGACCATTGCCGCCGCGAGCTACACCTACAGCATCGGCCGCCCGCTGCGGTATCCGCGCAACGAGTATGATTACGCGGGCAACTTCATGCAGATGCTATTTGGCATGCCCAACAGGGATTTCGTTCTAGACCCGGTGCAGGTGCGGGCCATGGACCGGATCCTGATATTGCACGCCGATCATGAGCAGAACGCCTCGACCTCGACTGTGCGCATGGCGGCCTCGTCAGGGGCCAATCCCTTCGCGTGTATCGCCGCGGGTATCGCAAGCCTATGGGGGCCGGCGCACGGCGGCGCGAACGAGGAGGTCGTCAAGATGCTGATCGACATCGGGTCCCCGGAGAACATCCCGAAGGCGATCGCGCGCGCCAAGGACAAGAATGACCCTTTCCGTCTCATGGGATTTGGCCATCGCCTCTACAAGAATTTCGATCCCAGGGCGCGTGTGATTCAGGAAAGCGCCCGCGAGGTGCTGGCGCACCTGGGGCTCGAGAACGACCCATTGATGGCGGTCGCCATAGAGCTCGAACAGATTGCCTTGCGCGACGAGTACTTCATTGAGCGCAAGCTCTATCCGAATGTGGATTTCTACTCGGGGATACTGCTGAGGGCGATGGGTATCCCGACGAAGATGTTTACCGCAGTGTTTGCGGTCGCGCGGACCGTAGGCTGGGTCAGCCAATGGCTCGAGCTTCATAACGACCCGACGCATGGCATAGACCGCCCGCGCCAGCTCTATGTGGGCCCGCGGCTACGGGATTACCCCAACCGCTGAGGGGTCGGCGACGTGTCGGCACATGGCCGGGGCGGCGAGGCGCGCAGTCATGGGTGCCCCGGGCGGCCTGTTTGATCGGCCAAGAGGGCGACGCCGCGTCGCTCGCACCCAGGGCCTGGACCGACCAGCGTGCGCGATGCGCCACGCGGGTCGGAGGGCCGACCCGGCGCCGGCTTCTTTATGAAAGGCTCGCGGGGGGTATTAGCGCGGCACCACGCGCGCGGCCTGCATTCCCTTGGGTCCACGGGTCGATTCGAACTCGACCTTTTGGCCCTCGGCCAGCGTCCGGAACCCATCCCCCTCGATAGTCGAAAAATGTACAAACACATCGGCGCTCCCATCGCTCGGCGTGATAAAGCCAAAGCCCTTCGCGTCGTTAAACCACTTCACGGTACCGGTCTGCATAATGTCCTCGTACTCGATTGCTCTCCCGCCTCGCGGGCCTGTGCGTATCCGGTGCCGACGTTATCACAAGCCGGCCTCCTGGCGTGATCCGGCGCCCTGTTCCCGGGAACGCAAAAACCATGCTACGTCAACCGCGCCGGCAAGACAATCCTTAGCTTTTCTGTCAACTTTGTTCAGGATCCGCAGGGGGCGCGGCGGCGCGCCCGCACGATAGGCTCGCGGCCAGAGACTTGTTAGAATGGCGCCCGGCCCGTGATGCCCCTCTAAGGACTAGTCATGATCGTCGTCTTGAAATCCCATGTAACCAAGAACAGACCTGAGTTTCAGGAGCTGATGGCATTCCTTGCACAAAAACCGGGCATCAGCCTGCGCGTCCACGAAGAGGTCGGGGCGCTCGTGACCCTTACGGAGGTCTATCTGATAGGCGATACCAGCGCAATCGACCTCCATGAGATCGAGACCCTCCCGGGTGTCGAGCGGGTGGTCAGCATCGAAGAAGAGTATCGGATCCTGGGCCGCCACCACGATGACAAGCGCCCCACGGGTTTCGAATACAAGGGTGTGCGCTTCGGTCAGGATACGCTGAATGTCTTTGCGGGACTCTGTGCCGTCGACACTCCCGACCATGTGGAGCGGATGATGAAGGCCTTGGCCGATAACGGCCAGGTATGCACGCGCATGGGCGCCTACAAGCCGCGCACCAACCCGTACTCCTTTCAGGGGCACGGGGCCTCCTGCCTCCCCTGGGTGTTCGACCTTGCCGGCAAGTATGGCATTCGCGTGATCGCGATGGAGATCACGCACGATTCGCATCTCGATGAGATTCGTCAGGCGCTGGAGAAGACCGGCTCGCCAACCGGCGTCATGGTTCAGATCGGGACCCGCAATACGCAGAATTTTGAACTCTTGAAGATCGTCGGCCGCCAGAGCGAATTTCCGGTACTCCTAAAGCGTGGATTCGGCATCACCTTGGAGGAATCCCTGAACGCCGCCGAGTATATTGCAAGCGAGGGCAACCGTAACGTGATCTTCGGGCTGCGCGGCATGAAGACGAATATGGGGGATCCGCATCGCAACTTCGTGGATTTTGCGCATGTCCCGGTGGTCAAGCGCCTCACGCGGATGCCGGTATGTATAGACCCCTCGCATTCTGTCGGATCACGGGATCGCGGGCCGGACGGGCTTCTCGACATCCAGCAGGTCACGGCCCAGGGCATCATCGCGGGCGCCAACATGGTGCTAGTCGATTTTCACCCGGAACCGAAGAAGGCTCTGGTCGATGGACCGCAGGCCTTGCTGCTGCGCGAGCTCCCGTATTTCCTTGAGGATATCGCCATCGCCCGCGACGCCTACCTGAAGCGGGCCAAGGCCGCGGCGCGATTCCTGGCGGAATATCCGGCCTGACGCGCTGAGAACTGCCCACGCGCGCGGGGCAGGGGTCGCTAGGCCCCTGTCCTGTCTTTTTGCGAGGCTGCGATCATGATCTCGGCCGAGCCCCCCGTTCGCGCCCGCCGGCCTTTGGGCCAATATTCAAACAACACACCCCGAACACTTTTCGGAAAGACAAGCAACAGGTCCGGGTCCGCCAGTCAATCGCCTGGGCCGGCATGCGCCCCGATGCGGGGCGGGCGACAGCCTTGCGCCTCCGCGGCGGAGCTATCAACGACGATGGTTTTCGCACACCATCGTCGATCGTCTGAAGCGCAGAGCCCATGCTTAAAGTGCAAGCCCGCGGCGATTCGGGTCCCTCGGGGCTCCGCAAGGGTCTTATATTGTGCGGTTGCCAGGACTTTGCACACCATGATTATGCGCGAATTGTCCCAAAAAAGACTTGTGTACCTGTTGCGCTATCGGGCCGTCATCCTTTCACCGAGTCGCATATTATGGATGTGTTGCGGCGGCACTCCCTGTGGCGCAGGGCGCCATGAGCCGAGCGCACGCCGGCGCCTGGGAGTTTTTGTGGCATGAAATTTCTCGAAAATTGACAAATAGCATATGCGTCTGCGCGCCTAGGACCATACATTACCTCGTGCAGAAACACGGTACCCGGGGACGGATGGATACCTAGACAACCATTAAAGACCGCCGTTTATACGGTGCTCGGCGATGTGTGCCGGGGTCACCAAGGAGCGTGTGGCGATGGATGGCGTCGCATATGGCAATGGTGAGGCGAATCCGGGGACCCGGTCTTTTATTGTTCTCGGCCTCGGTAATGTCCTGCAGCAGGACGATGGCGTCGGTGTCCATGCCCTCAGATGGCTCAAAGAGGACCCGTCGATCGCCCAGATCGCCGAGTTCGTCGATGGCGGCACAGTGAGCTTTATCCTCCTCGAAACAATCCAGACAAGCGCGTCCCTGATCGTGGTAGATGCCGTTGCCCTCGACGGTGTGCCGGGGGATGTGCGTGTATTCGAAGGGGATGATATGGATCGGATCTTGCGGCGGACGCAGGCGGGAAGCGTGCACGAAGTGAGTCTCTCCGAAGTTCTCGACATGGCCCGTTTGTGCGGCAGCCTGCCGCCGCGGCGCGCGCTTATTGGTGTGCAGCCCCAGTCTATAACATGGGGCAGCGCGCTAAGCGGACCAGTCCATGCGGCAGTGCCCAGGGTTGTTGCGGCAGTACATGAGGTGCTGCGGGGGTGGAACGATGCCCTTATCTAGGGGCGTTATTCCCATCCGTCCCGTGACCGCCGGCGCGCCGGCGGGGGGTGCGCTGGCCGATGCGATCCTGGCGGAGATCGCGTCGGCACTGCACGAGTATCTGGACACACGGCAAAATCACGTCATAGACCTGACTGGCATGCCGCTCTCCAGGGAGGACCGGCAGCGGATCGATGCGTATCTCGGACAAGGCGAGGTTAGCATGGATATCCATGCCCTAGTGCACTCCCATATTGAGGAAACTGCGTACGCCGGCGTATGGCGCGTGCGTCATTATGACATGGGCGGTGGCGTGCACAGTGAGCGGATCGAGATCATCGATGTTCCGGAGATCGTGCGTGCGAGCAGCGCGGACATGGCGCACAGTGCACGGCGGATCGAGGCGCTACGGGCCGAGGAGGGCGCGTGACAGACGAGACCATACGGGATGTGCTGACGCGGCGTGGTCTCTCGCGCCGGGCATTCCTACAGGTGTGCGCAAGCGTCACGGCCGCGCTCGCCTTGTCGCCTGCAGAGGCGGCAGACATGACCAAGCGCCTGGAGACCGCAGAGCGTCCGACCGTGATCTACCTCTCGTATCAGGAATGTACGGGTTGCTTGGAGAGCCTCACGCGCTCGTTTTCCCCGGGCATCGCAAGCCTGATATTCAATGACATCTCGCTTGCATACAACGATACTTTGCAGGCGGCGGCGGGCCAGGCGGCAGAGACCGCCAAGGATACTGCCATGAAAAATGCCTGGGGCAAGTATGTCCTGGTCGTCGACGGGTCCGTGCCGCTTGCTCAGAATGGGGCCTATTGCGCGGTCGCCGGGCGCAGCGCCGTAAGCGACCTTAAGCGGGCCGCAGGCGGCGCTGCGGCCGTGGTTGCGGTGGGCACATGCGCCGCCTTCGGGGGTCTTCCCTACGCAGCGCCCAATCCCACAGGTGCCGTGCCGGTGTCGGAGATCGTGCGCGACCGTCCGGTCATCAATATCTCCGGGTGCCCGCCGATCGCGGAGGTCATCACCGGCGTCATCCTGTACTACACGACCTTCGGCGTGCCGGCCCTCGATCACCTGCACCGGCCGATGAATTTTTACGGGAATACCATTCACGATCGCTGTTATCGCCGCCCCTTCTACGACCGGGGCATGTTCGCAAAGACCTTTGATGACGAGGGGGCGCGTCAGGGCTGGTGTCTGTTTGAACTGGGCTGTAAGGGGCCTATCACCCATAACGCCTGTCCGACCACGAAGTGGAATGGGGGCACCAGCTACCCGATTGAGTCAGGTCACCCGTGTCTTGGCTGTTCGGAACCCGGATTCTGGGACAAGGGCGGTTTTTATAAGGCGCTGTCGACCCCGACCGGACACTGGTCGCGCACGGGGGTGGTGAGCGGGGCCGTGGCGGCCGGCGTGGCCGCTGGCCTTAGCACGGCCGCGGTGGCGCGCGCGCGGCAAGGCCGGGCGCAAAAGAAGGCCGCCTCCGCCGACTCGGAACCCAAAAATCCCACATCATGAGGGTCTTATCATGAACGGAGCCAGTGTATTGGATTTCGCCCGTGGCCCGGTCTTCGAGATCGCCCTGGCGATGCTGATCTTTGGTATTGCGTGGCGGCTTGTCGGAATCTTCGCATTGCGGCGCCCTGTCGATTATTCAGAGCCGCGCGCGGGGACGGGATGGGGGAGCGGCCTGCGCATGATCGTTTCGCGGTCATGGCCGCGGCGCGAGTTCCGGGAGCGGGTCCTGCACTGGGACATCGTCAGTTACATATTCCATGTGGGCTACGCAGTCGCGATTTTGGGTTACGTGCCGCACATTATGCTCATTCGTAACCTCACCGGATTGCAGTGGCCCGGTCTCCCCGGAGGCGTGATCGCATTCGCGGCTGGACTCTCGGCGGGGGCGCTGCTGGCCCTTCTTGGACACAGACTTACGTCTCCGGTGCTAAGGCGGCTATCCAATTTCGATGACTATTTTAGCTGGCTTTTGGCCTTCACCCCGCTTGTAACCGGGCTTATGGCCTATTACGGCATCGGCGGTAACTATCAGATGGTGTTGGGCCTGCATATCCTGGCAGGCGACATCCTCTTCGCATGGCTGCCTTTCGGGAAAATCATGCATGTCATATTGCTTGCCTTTTCGCGAGGCACGACCGGGGCCGCCTATGGGCGGCGGGGGGCACCCATATGAACACAACGACCCTCGGGGCAGGTCCAGGCGCAGCCCGGGCACCAGTGGGGGACAATAAACAGGGCAGCCTGTCGGATGCCGAACGGCTCGACCGGGCCATGACATCGTTCCTGCGGGACTTTAATACGACGTCCGCCCTGTATCTGGAGGCGTGCGTGCATTGCGGCCAGTGCGCGGAGGCCTGCCAGTACTACGTGCAGACGGGGGATCCCAAATACACGCCGATATGGAAGGTGGAACCGATTAAACAGGCCTACAAGAGGCTTACGGGCCCCCTCGCGCCCCTCTATCGTCTGTTTGGCCTGAAAAAGGCGGTGACAATTGAAGAGCTGGAGCAGTGGCAAGAACTCCTCTACGACTCCTGCACCCTGTGTGGCCGCTGCACGCTGGTATGCCCGATGGGTATCGATATCCCGTCGCTCGTGCTGGCGGCGCGCCATGGCATGCAGGAGGCGGGGCTTGTCCCCGACGACCTGTGGGGACCGACCGAGCGGGCGAGGCGTGAAGGCAGTCCGCTTGGGGCCACCAAGCAGGTTTTAAAGGAGCGCATCGCGTGGCTTACCGATGACAACAATGTGACGATTCCGCTCGATCGGGAACAGGCCGATATCCTGGTTACCATCTCTTCCGTCGAGATCATGAAGTATCCCCAATCGATCACGGCCATGGCCCGGGTCATGAACCATATCGGCGCCTCGTGGACATTTCGCAGCGACGGATATGAGGCGACTAACTTCAACATGCTGTCGGGAGATCGTACCGGGCAACGCGAGGCCACGATGCGCCTCATTAATGCCGCACTCGCCATTAACGCGAAGACCGTGATCCTGCCGGAATGCGGGCATGCCTATCAGGCGTTCCGGTGGGCCGGGGCCACTATGTACGGCAGACCCCTGCCGTTTCGGGTCGTGCATATCTCCGAGTACCTGGCCGAGGAGCTTCGCGCTGGGCGTCTTTCGCTCAAATCCGATGCCCGGTCCATGACGTTTCACGATCCGTGCCAGATCGCGCGCCGGGGGGGTGTGACCGAGGCGCCGCGCGAGATCTTCCGAGCGCTTGGCGCCGACCTGCGCGAGATGGGCCCGACACCTGCCGGCAACTGGTGTTGCGGCGGGGGTGGGGGCGTGATCACCATCCACCGCGCCGATTCGCTCCGTCATCGCGTGTTTCATCTCAAGATGCAGCAAGTGGAAGACACGGGCGCCGCGCTGCTCGTTTCCAGTTGCTCCAATTGCCGGCTGACATTCGATGATGGGCAGGATTTCTTTCATTGGGACAAGACCGCCCATAGCCTTGTTGAACTCGTCGCCGACAATCTCGCCGAAAGGCACTGAGAGTCCGTCCATGGCAAAAAGAACCGTTATAGTCGATCCCGTTACCCGTATCGAGGGGCATCTGCGCATTCAGGCAGACATGGATGGGTCCGGTATCATAACCCAGGCGACGAGCTCGGGTACCATGGTGCGCGGCGTGGAGATCATCTTGCGCGGCCGCGATCCGCGCGATGCCTGGGCGTTTGCCCAGCGCATCTGCGGCGTATGCACGCTTGTGCACGGCATCGCCTCGGTGCGAGCGGTCGAGGACGCGCTGCATTACCCGATTCCGAGGAACGCGGAGATCATCCGCAACCTGATGATAGCGGCCCAGTTTGTCCACGATCACGTCATGCATTTCTACCATCTGCACGCCCTGGACTGGGTGGATGTGGTGTCGGCGCTCAAGGCAGACCCGGCAAAGGCCTCGGTGCTCGCGCAATCGATCAGCAATTACCCGAGGTCGTCTCCCGGATATTTCGCGGATGTGAAGACGAAGCTCAGTCGGTTCGTGGCATCCGGACAGCTTGGGATATTTGCCAATGGTTATTGGGGCAACCCAGGCTACCGGCTTCCGCCCGAGGCAAATCTTATGGCGGTCGCGCATTACCTGGACGCGCTTTCCTGGCAGCGCGAGGTGGCCAAGCTCCACGCGATATTCGGCGGCAAGAACCCACACCCGAATTTCGTCGTAGGGGGGGCGCCTACGGCGATCAGCGTGGGTCCGGACCAGGCAGGCGCCGGCGCGACGGCGGTGAATATGACGGGGCTTGAGATTGTGCACAATGTCATAGGGGAGATCCGCAGATTTGTAGACCAGGTGTATCTGCCGGACACGCTGGCGATCGCGGGCTTTTATAAGGATTGGTTTCAGACGGGAGAGGGCGTCGGAAACTTCCTCTCTTATGGAGAATTCCCAACGCAATCGATCAATGACACCAAGGGCTTCATGGTGCCGCGGGGTGCTATCGTAAACCGCGATCTGTCCCATGTGGAGGAAGTGGACCTGCGTGATCCGCGGCAGGTTCAGGAGTTCGTTGCGCACTCGTGGTATAGCTACTCGACCGGCAAGGACAGCGGACTGCATCCGTTTGCCGGACAGACGACACTCGACTATACCGGGCCCAAGCCGCCTTACGAGAGCCTCGATCGGGAGGCAAGCTATTCGTGGATCAAGGCCCCGCGGTGGCGGGGGAAGGTCATGGAGGTCGGCCCTCTGGCGCGGGTGCTGGTCGCCTACGCCCAGGGCAATGAGCAGGTGCGGGATCTGGTGGGCACGGCCCTGCGAACGCTGAAACTCCCGCCACAGGCCCTGTTTTCTACGATGGGCCGCACCGCGGCGCGCACACTGGAATCAAAATGGATCGCAGACGCCATGGAGGGGTGGTACCAGGAGCTCATGGGCAACATTCGCAGGGGGGATGTGCAGACCTTCAATGAGGCCCTATGGGAACCGGATTCGTGGCCCGCGCGTGCGCAAGGGGTAGGCTTTACCGAGGCGCCCCGCGGGGCGCTCGCGCACTGGGTGACCATCAATAAGGGTCTGATCGAGAATTACCAGGCCGTGGTACCGAGTACATGGAATGCCGGGCCCCGGGATGCGGCACAGCAAGAAGGCCCCTACGAGGCGTCGTTGCGCGGCCTGAAGCTCGCGGTAGCCGATCAGCCGCTCGAGATCCTGCGTACGATTCACAGTTTCGATCCCTGCATCGCATGCGCGGTGCATATGGTGGACCCCCAGGGCCAGGAGATGCTGCAGATCAAGGTCGTGTAGGGCGCAAGGGGCATATCGGGCGGGAGGGACCATGCACGAAATGGCGTTGTGTGAGAGCCTTATGGCGATCATAGAGCAGGAGGCGACCATGGGCCGCTTTCATCAGGTGCACAGTGTCAGTCTCGAGGTGGGCCTGCTGGCAGGAGTCGAGCCTGAGGCGCTTCAATTCGGCTTTCAGGCGGTGACGCACGGCACCGTCGCAGAGGGCGCGGAATTACGCATCCTGCCGGCAACGGCGCAGGCGCTGTGTGTCTTGTGCGGCCTTGAAGAGACGATATCCCGCCCCATGTCCCTGTGCCCTGCCTGTCATGGCCCCTTGCATGTCAGCGGTGGGCGGGGGCTGCGCATCAAGGAGATGGAGGTGGAGTAACGGCTGTCTTTGTGGAGGTGCGGTGATGTGCGGCGTGTGCGGCTGTGGCGATACGAAACATGGACATGATCACGGACATGGGCATGAAGGGGAGGTCGGTCATCGGCATGATGGGGGCGCATCGGGCGGCGGATTGAGGGAGCACGGTCATCTCCCGCGGTTTGCCCACGCCCCCGGCCTGTCTGCGCGGCGCATAGTGCAAGTCGAGCAGGATCTCTTCGCCCAGAACCAGGCATATGCGGACGGCAATCGCCGCGCTTTTGGAGAGCGGCGCGTCTTTAGTGTGAATCTCATGTCGAGCCCCGGATCCGGGAAGACCACCTTGCTCGTGCGGACCCTGAAGGCCATGCATGATGCCTGTCCCGTGATCGTGATCGAGGGCGATCAGCAGACGGATCGGGATGCCCGCCGAATTGCCGCAACGGGCGTGCCGGTACATCAGGTTAATACCGGCAGGGGCTGTCATCTCGATGCCCACCGGGTGGCGCATGCCTGTGACCATCTGCCGATCGCCGATGGCGCGACCCTCTTTATTGAAAACGTGGGTAATCTGGTATGTCCCGCGGGGTTTGATCTCGGTGAGGCACGGCGGGTCGTCGTGCTGTCTGTAACCGAAGGCGAGGATAAACCCCTCAAGTACCCGGACATGTTTCGGGCTGCCGACATGTTGATACTCAATAAAGTGGATCTTTTGCCCTATGTGGATTTCGACATAGAGGCCTGCTACGCCCATGCCCGGGAGGTGAACCCGCTCGTGACCATGATCGCGGTATCGGCCACCCGGGGCGATGGCATGGCGCAGTGGCTTGCATGGATCGGCTCCGAGCGCGCGCGATGGATGCGCGACGGCGCGCGCGCGACCAATCCGATCGGGGGATGACCGCCGCCATGGGCAACGCCTGCAAGCCTGGGCGACCGCGCGACGCGGGCGACGGGATCGCGCGCTGGCGGTTGCGCGTGCGCGGGCGGGTCCAGGGCGTGGGTTTCCGCCCCTTTGTCTATCGCCGCGCGGCACAGTATGCGCTAGCGGGCTGGATCTGTAACGACGCAAGCGGCGTCATCATGGAGGTGCAGGGGCCATCGCAGGCGCTCGAGTGCTTGCTTGCTGCGCTCTATCACGAGGCGCCGCCATTGGCCCGCGTGGAGCACGTCGAGCGGGAGGAGCGGGGTATCGATCCTGATGCCCTTGGATTCGCGATCCGTCCCAGCACAGGTGGCCCGATCAACACGGGAATTGCCCCGGATGCGGCTCTATGCGAGCCCTGCCTAAGCGAGCTTTTTGATCCGGATAACCGCCGTTTCCGCTACCCCTTCATAAACTGCGCGCATTGCGGGCCCCGGTATTCCATCATGACGGACATGCCCTATGACAGGCCCAACACCGCCATGTCGGGCTTTCCCCTCTGCCCACTGTGTCGCGCGGAATATGAAGACCCGGCGGACCGGCGTTTCCACGCCGAGCCGATCGCCTGCGCGGCATGCGGGCCAAGGCTTGCCTTGTGGGATGCGGGCGGCCGAACGCAGGCCGCAGGTGATGTGATGGCAGCGGCGTGGTCGCTGATCCAGGCCGGGGCGATCGTTGCCGTCAAGGGCATCGGTGGTTTTCATCTCATGGGCGATGCCAGAAACCCTGCGGCCGTGGCAGCCCTGCGCCAGCGCAAGGGGCGGCTCGACAAGCCCTTTGCGGTGCTTGCGTTAAATGTCGTCTCGCTCGGGGATGTGGCACGCATAGACGCGCCCGAAGGCCGCCTTCTCGCGGGCGCGGATCGTCCGATCGTCCTTGTGCGCAAGACATCCGAATGCGAAGACCATCTGGGCGACGTGGCGCCGGGGCTCGACCGTCTGGGCGTCATGCTCCCCTATACACCCGTTCAGTATCTGCTCTTTCATGAAGCGCGAGGCCGCCCGCCGGGCACACAATGGCTGCATGAGCGCCATGAGGCGCTTTTTGTCTGCACGTCCGCCAACCCTGGCCACGAGCCGCTGGTGACGGGCAACGAAGAGGCGGTAGTGCGCCTGGCGGGGCTCGCCGATGCCTTTGTCGTCCATGACCGGCCGATCGTGTCCCGGTGCGATGATGGGGTCATGCGCCAGGACGACGGCAAGGCCACCTGGCTGCGATGTGGCCGCGGGCAGGCGCCGTCCCGGATCCGGCTTCCAACGGCTGGCCCCTGTGTCCTTGGCCTGGGCGCGATGCAAAAAAACACGGTGTGCCTCACCCGTGGTGATGAGGCGTTTGTGTCGCCTCATGTGGGCGATCTCGCCAACCGCGCCGCCTATCACGCCTTCGAGGGCGCCATCGCCTCGCTTACGCGTCTCCTGGGGGTTCGTCCGCGGGCTGTCGCCTGCGACCTGCACCCGGATTACCCCAGCACGCGCTATGCCGAGCAACTGGCCGCGCGCCAGGACATAGCGTGCGTGGCCGTGCAGCATCACCATGCCCACATCGCGGCCGTGATGGCGGAACATGGCCTGTCGGATCCGGTCCTCGGTATCGCTTTAGACGGCTCCGGATATGGTCCTGGCGGCGAGATCTGGGGGGGCGAACTCTTGTGGCTCGAGGGCGCGCGTTTCAGGCGGCTCGGCCATCTTGCGCCGCTCGCCCTTGCGGGCGGTGACCGCGCCGCGCGCGAGCCTTGGCGCATGGCGGCCGCGGCGCTGCACGCGCTTGGCCGCGATGCCGATATCGCGCGCCGTTTCCCCGGGCCCGCGGCCGCCATCGTCGCAGACATGATCGCGCGGCGCATCAACACGCCCCTGACGACCAGCGCAGGCCGCCTGTTCGACGCCGCCGCCGGGCTCCTCGGTGTCTGCCTGCAGGAAGGCTATGAAGGGCAGGCGGCCATGATGTTAGAGGGGCTGGCGGCCTCGGCGCCGGCCGTCCCGGCGCTTGCGGGCGGTTATTCCATAAGCGATGGCGGAGAGCTTACGCTTGTGCCGGCGCTTGCGGCATTGCATCCCGGAGTCGATCCCGCGATCGGTGCTGCGCTCTTTCATGCCACGCTGTCGGCAGGGCTTGCGGCCTGGGTGGGGCGCGCCGCACGCGATACTGGTGTTCACCGCGTGGCCCTGGCCGGCGGCTGCTTCGTAAACGCGATCCTGAAAAAGGCCCTGTGCGCCGCCCTGGAGGCGCAGGGCCTTACCGTCTATACAGCCGTGCGCGTGCCGCCCAATGATGCCGGCCTTTGTCTCGGCCAGGCATGGGTGGCGCAACAGGCGCTAAACGAAGGGCGAGTGCCATGTGCCTAGCAGTCCCCATGCGGGTCGAGAATGTGTTGCCGGATGAACTGGCTATAGTCGAAATGGGCGGGGTCCGAAAGACCGTGTCGCTTGCGCTGGTCGATGGGGTCTCCGAAGGTGACTATGTTATCGTGCATGTGGGATTCGCACTGACGAGACTCGACCCCACGGAGGCCCAGAAGACACTGGCACTCTTTGACGAGATCGCGCAAGCCGCATTTGCCGGCGGCCGGGAGGCGCCATGAAGTTCATAGACGAATTTCGGGATGGGCGCGTGGCAGAGCGCGTAGCGCGCGCGATTCAGGCCGAGGCGTCCTCTGGGCGCAGCTATCACATCATGGAATTTTGCGGCGGCCATACCCATGCGATCGCGCGCTATGGGCTGCCGGATCTGTTGCCGGATGCCATTCGTCTCGTGCACGGACCGGGCTGCCCGGTATGCGTGCTGCCAGTCGGCCGGATCGACACCGCCATCGCGCTCGCGCGCGATTTTGGGGTGATCCTTTGCACCTATGCCGACCTCATGCGCGTACCAGGGTCCAATCGCCAAAGCCTGTTGGCTGCCAAGGCCCAGGGTGCCGATGTCGTCATGGTGTATTCGGCGCGCGACGCGTTGGCGGTAGCGAAGGCGCATCCGCATCGTGAGGTGGTGTTTTTCGCGATCGGTTTTGAGACGACGACGCCGCCGACTGCGGCCGCCATACTCGAGGCGCAGCGAGAGGGGCTCACAAACTTCAGCGTGGCCTGCAACCATGTTCTGACGCCATCGGCCATTCAGAGCCTGCTCGATTCCCCGGAGGTCCGCGCCGTGGGGTCCGTGCGTATCGACGGTTTCATCGGTCCATCGCACGTGAGCACGATAATCGGCAGC
The DNA here is from genome assembly GCA_021819245.1 of Pseudomonadota bacterium. GTDB lineage: Bacteria > Pseudomonadota > Gammaproteobacteria > Acidiferrobacterales > Acidiferrobacteraceae > Acidiferrobacter. The sequence continues at coordinate 29,545 of JAKARI010000013.1, forward strand.
CGCCCCTATGAGTTTTTCGCGGAAGAGTATGAAAAGCCGGTTGTGATCGCAGGTTTTGAGCCGCTCGATGTCCTGCAGGCAATCTGGATGCTGGTGCGCCAGATCAATGAGGGGCGGTGTACGGTGGAAAACCAGTTCGCCCGAGCGGTCACGCGCGAGGGCAACAGGAAGGCGCAGGGACTCGTTCAAGAGGTGTTCGAGCTTGCCCGGATCTTCGAGTGGCGGGGCCTTGGGGATGTGCCGTATAGCGCGCTGCGCATTCAGGGGCGCTATGGGCGGTTCGACGCCGAGCGGCGTTTTGGCTACGCATGTAAGCGGGTGCCGGATCATAAAGGCTGTGAATGCGGGGCCATTCTGCGGGGCGTAAAGCAGCCACAGGATTGCCGGCTGTTCGGGTCGGCCTGCGTGCCGGATAATCCCATGGGGTCATGCATGGTGTCCTCGGAAGGGGCATGCGCGGCCCATTATACGTATGGGCGCTATCGGCGCGGCGTCGCCATCGCGCAACGCCAAGCGGCGGGTGCATCATGAACGCCCGGGTGCGGCGCCATGCGCGTCCCCTCGACCTGCGCCGGGGCCTGATCGACATGAATCATGGCAGTGGCGGGCGCGCGACCACGCAGCTCGTGGAAGAATTGTTTCTGAAGGCCTTCGACAACGAATGGCTGCGCGCGATGGATGATCAGGCGCGCTGCGAACTCCCCCCGGGCCGCCTGGTCGTGGCCACCGACGCACATGTCGTCTCCCCACTCTTTTTCCCCGGAGGGGATATCGGCAGCCTGTCTGTCCATGGGACTATCAATGATGTCGCCATGTCGGGGGCAAGACCGCTGTATCTCACCGCAGGATTTATTATCGAAGAAGGGTTTGCGCTCGCGGACCTAAAGAGGATTGTGGATTCCATGGGTCGGGCCGCCCGCGAGGCGCAGGTCGCGGTCGTTGCCGGAGACACCAAGGTCGTGGAGCGCAACAAGGGGGATGGGGTATTCATCACCACAACGGGCGTAGGCGTGGTAGATCCCGCGCTTGCCATTCACGCCCATAAGGCGCAGGTGGGCGATCGCATAGTGGTGAGCGGGTCGATTGGCGACCATGGTGTCGCCATCATGTCCGAGCGGGAGCATTTGTCGTTTGATACGCGGATTCTTTCCGATACCGCGGCGCTTCATGGTCTGGTCGCGCACATGGTTCGCGCGGTACCGGATATCCACTGTCTTCGCGATCCGACGCGCGGGGGGCTCGCCACGGCCTTAAACGAGATCGCTGACCGGTCGGGGGTCGGCATGCGTATTGAGGAATCGGCGATCCCGGTGCGGCCGGGTGTGCGTGCGGCCTGTGAGTTCCTGGGGCTTGACCCCCTCTATATCGCCAATGAGGGCAAACTCCTCGCCATCTGTCCGGCGGATAAGGCCGCGGCCTTGCTGGCTGCCATGCGCATGCACTCTTTAGGCGCAGAGGCCGCCATCATAGGCGAGGTCGTGTCCGACCCTTTCCATTTTGTGGAAATGGAGACGGCCTTTGGCGGCACGCGCATGATCGACTGGCTATCGGGCGACCCATTGCCCCGTATCTGTTGAGGCGCCTATGCGGATTTTGCTTCTCGTCGAATCCTTTAATAGCCTCTCCCAGCGGGTCTACGCGGAGCTCTCCCGCGACGGCCATGAGCTCACTGTGGAATTCGACGTGCATGAGGACGCAACCCGGCAGGGGGTGGGCCTGTGTGCGCCGGATGTCATCATCGCGCCATACTTGAAGCGGGCCATACCGCGAGACCTATGGAGCCGCTATCCCTGCCTGATCGTCCATCCCGGGATTCCGGGCGACCGCGGCCCTTCGGCGCTGGATTGGGCGATCCTGGAGGGGCAGGGTGAATGGGGTGTGACGATCCTTCAGGCCAACGATGAGCTCGACGGCGGCGATATCTGGGCATTCGAGATGTTCCCCATGCGTCTTGCCCCCAAGGGCAGCCTGTATCGGCACGAGGTCACGGAAGCCGCGGTATCGGCGCTGCGCCGGGCGCTTGCCGCCTACGCCGATGGGACGCTGCGTCCGATAGGTCAGCGCGACGTGGCCTACTCGCACATCGTGCGCGGCCGCCCGCACCCGCCGATGACGCAGGCCGAGCGCGGGATCGACTGGCAGATTGATACCACGGCCACCGTGCTCCGGAAGATCTATGCATCGGATGGGGCGCCCGGGGTACGTGACCGGCTGTGCGGGCACACCGTCACCCTGTATGGGGCATGGCCGGAGGCCACGCTTCGCGGGATTCCCGGTGCCCTCATAGGCCGGCGTGACGGCGCGCTGTGCCGGGCGACCGTTGACGGGGCGGTCTGGATCACGCATGCCCAAGACGCGCGGGGGGGCGGCCGGGGATTGAAGCTGCCGGCGACGATGGTGATCGAGGCCGCCGCTATCCCCGCACGGCCCATCGGATGGGAACCGCAGTCCCTGCCCACATGGCAGGAGATCCGTTGCGAGCAGGAAGGGGCGGTCTGTCATATCCACTTTGCGTTTCACAATGGCGCCATGAGCACCGATCAATGCCGCCGTCTGGCCGATGCGTATCGTGCGATGCGCGATACGGATGCGCGCGTGATCGTCTTGCACGGCGGACCCGACTATTGGTCGAATGGCATCCACCTGCACTGTATTGAGGCAGCCGACAGCCCGGCCGACGAGTCATGGCGCAATATCGGCGCCATGGATGACCTGGTGCTTGAGATCCTCGGCAATGACCGGCAGCTCACCATCGCCGCCTTGTCCGGAAACGCCGCCGCCGGGGGGGTCTTTCTGGCCTTGGCGGCCGATGCGATCTTTGCGCGGCGCGGCGTGATCTTGAATCCACACTACAAGAACATGGGTAACCTGTACGGCTCCGAATACTGGACATACCTGCTACCGCGGCGTCTGGATGCGCAGGAGCGCGCGCGCCTGCGCGCAGGCCGCCTGCCCGTGGATACGGCGACGGCAGTGGCCATCGGCCTTATCGATGCCGCGTTCGGATGCTCGAGTACGGAGTTCATGGATGGGATCGCGCGGCTTGCGCGCGCGTGGTCTGCGCCCCATTTTTGGCGGGCGCGCATGACAGAGAAGGTGGCCATACGCGCCCGTGACGAGGCCCAAAGGCCTCTTGCCGAGTACCGGGCCGAGGAACTTACCCAGATGCGGCGCAATTTCTATGGTTTCGATAGGAGCTACCATGTGGCGCGCCATCGTTTCGTCTACAAGACACCGCATGGGCACACACCCTTATATCTGGCGCCGCACCGCCGCAGGCATCCGCCCGAAAGGCACGAGGCATCACGGCCATGACAAGGTTGTCGCTGCGCACCGGTCCGGCGGGTCCGCTGTGGGTGGTGGCCCTTCTCAACGCCTTGGGTGCCGCGGGGCTTTGGGACCTTCATGACCTCGGCAAAACCGGGATTGGCTTGGGATTGCTGGCCTATTTCTTCGGGCTGCGCCATGCCTTCGACCTCGACCACATCACGGCCATCGATACCGTGACGCGGGCGCTGCGCGAAAAACAGCGCGCGGCCTCGAGCGTCGGCCTCTACTTTTCCCTCGGCCATTCATCGGTCGTCATTGTGCTGTCTTTGTTCGTGGCGACGATCGTGCGTGCGACCTCGGACACCATGGCCGGATTGTCGCACACGGGTGCGATTCTGGGCCTGGCTGTGTCAGCGGCCTTTCTGCTGGCCATGGGGGTGGCGAATTTTTCCCTCTTTCTGCGGCTTGTCCAGGTGCGTCGCGCCGGGGCGCCGGGGGGCGCGGATGACTCGCTTGTGGGCGGGCTGCTTGCGCGCCTCTTTAAAGGGGTATTTCGGCTCGTGCATCGCGACTGGCACATGTATTTCGTGGGCTTCCTGTTTGGGCTTGGCTTTGATACCGCAACCGAGGTGGCGGTCTTGGGATTATCGGCCGCAACCGCCCGTGATGGCGCGGTATCCCTGGCGCAGATCATGGCCTTCCCGCTGCTCTTTACCGCCGGCATGAGCCTCTTTGATACGCTAGACGGCATGGCCGTCGCACGCATGTACGATTGGGCGCTGCGTGATCCGCAACGCAGGCGGCGGCTCAATATGGTGGTGACCGGCGCGGGCGTCCTGGTGGCTTTTCTGGTGAGCGCATCGGAATGGGGGCAGCTCTGGGCGGCCACGCGCGGTGCCGTGGCGGCATGGCAGGGCCCCGGCGGGATCGGGTTCAGCACCGCAGGTGCGCTCTTTACGGCCGCCTTGGCGACACTATGGCTGGCCGGCTGGCTGTGGCACCGGCGCGATGCCGCGCCGCAGGCGGCCGTCGCAGCGGGGGAGGCTGCGGGCGCAGCCGCCGATGACGCCAAGATCCCGCCCGGCGTGCGCTAGGGGCAGGGCCGCGGGGGCGCGCATTGCCCCTAGCGCACCTGCGAGCGCCGCTGCAGGACCTGGGCAAAAAAACCGTCGGTGCCATGGCGATGGGGCCAGAGACGCAGACCCGTCCCGGCATCGGGGTCTGGCGCCGGCAGGGCGATGGCGCGGCGCGTAAGGATTGCATGCGCATCGATCGGTTCATAATCCTCGTGTTCGGCCAGAAAGCCCGCGATCACGTCTTCGTTTTCCTCCCGCAAAAGGCTGCAGGTCACATAGACCAGCCGGCCCCCGGGGCGCACGAGGCGCGCGGCCTGCGCGAGGATGACACGCGCCTGGGCGGCCAGTGTCGCCACCCGGTCCTCGGCAAGCCGCCACTTGATATCGGGGCTTCTGCGCACCGTGCCCGTCCCGCTGCACGGGGCATCGACGAGCACGCGATCGATCTTGCCATAAAGCCTCTTCAATCGGCTGTCGGGGCCGGGGTCCAGCGTCTGGGTGCGGATATTGTCACAACCGGCCCGTGTGGCGCGTTCGCGCAGCCGATCCAGGCGTTTTGCCGAAGTATCGAAGGCATAGAGCATGCCGGTGTTGGCAAGCAGCGCCGAGATATGCAGGGTCTTGCCACCGGCGCCGGCGCAATAATCGACGATGCGCTCCCCGCGCCTGGGCTCGAGCAAAGGGGCGATCAGCTGGCTGCCCTCATCCTGGACCTCGAAATGGCCAGCGGTGAACGCGGCGGTTCGAAACAGGCTGGCGCGCACACCCCGGCGCAGCCCCCAAGGCGACAGGGGGGTGGGCTTAAGATCATGACCGGCGCGCGCCAGGGCGTCCTGAAGTGCCGCGCGGTCGGTCTTGAGGGTGTTGCAGCGGATATCAAGCGGCGCCGGTTCCAGGAGGGCTGCGGCCGCCGCGGACTGTTCGGATTCCGGGAGCAGGGCGGCAAGCCGCGCCGCCAGCCAATCCGGGAGGCTTGCGCGCACCGCAAACGGGTAGATGCCACGCTCGCCGCGCGCGGCCGCCACCAGCGCCTCGGGCTGCGCGACCCCCAAGGTCTCGAGCTGGCGTGTCGTATAGCCCTCGAAGGCCGCAAGCCAGGCCGCGATCACGCGGCGCGGTTCGGTCGTCCGCGCAATGGCGCAGAGCAGCCGATAGTGGCGCAGGCCCCCGTACACGGCCTCGGCGATCACGCCGCGGTCTTTGAGGCCCAGGCGGGGTTGTGCGCGAAAGAAGCGGTCCATGCGCGCATCGGCGGCACCCGGATTTTTAAGGATGTCGGCCAGCAGGCGCGCGGCGGCCTCGTGGAGCGCGGGCGTGATCAATCGCGATAGCGCTTCTGAAGATCCGCGTAGGCATCGATACGCCGATCACGCAGGAAGGGCCATACACGCCGGGTCTGCTCGACCCTGTGGGTGGCGATGGGCGCGGTCAGGACACAGGGCGTATCCGAGGCGCGCGCCCACCATTCGCCTTGAGGGCCGCAGACAAAGCTCCCGCCCCAGAATGCAATGCCTGGGGTCGCCTCGCTCGGATCGGGCTCATGGCCGCAGCGGTTCACGGCCACGACCGGAATGCCATTGGCCACCGCATGCCCGCGCTGAACGAGCTCCCAGGCCTCCTTCTGCCGGGCCCTTTCGGCCTCATCATCGCGTGGATCGAAGCCGATGGCGGTGGGATATATGAGCATATCGGCGCCGGCGAGCGTCATGAGGCGCGCGGCCTCCGGATACCATTGGTCCCAGCACACGAGTACGCCCAGGCGCCCGGCGCTCGTGGCGATCGGGGTAAAGCCCAGATCGCCCGGCGTGAAGTAGTACTTTTCATAGTAGCCGGGGTCGTCTGGGATATGCATCTTGCGGTAGCGGCCGATGAGCCGGCCATCGCGCTCAAACACCACCGCCGTGTTGTGATAAAGGCCGCTTGCACGGCGCTCGAACAACGACCCTACGATGACCAGATCGAGCTCGCGGGCGAGCGCGCCTAAGCGCTCCGTCGAGGGCCCGGGGATGGGTTCTGCGCGGGCGAACTCCGCGGCGTTTTCCCACTGGCAGAAATACGGCCCATTGTGCAGCTCCTGAAGGACGGCGAGATCAGCGCCCTGGGCGCGCGCCTGGGCCAGACCCTCTTCGATGCGCGCCCAGACATCGGCCGCGCTGCCATCTCCGGCATGCTGAATCAGGGCGACTGTGACACCGGTGTTCATGACGCAATCGGCCGCGGCCGCCATGCGTGCCGGCGGGTGATGTTGTGGCACCCCACCTGCGGTATCGGGGATGGGACATGGGTCATGACCATAAGGCCTCCGTGGCGATATCCCGAGGATCTAGGCAAGGACGGATGGCGGCAGTTGCAGAGTGGCGCAATGCAGGCTGCCGTGTTGGGCGATCAGGGCAAGAGAGGGGATACCGATGATCTCGCGCCCCGGGAAACAGCCGCCGATCACCTGCAAGGCCTCATGATCCTGGCGATCGGCATATAAAGGCACCAGGACCGCGCCATTTATAATGAGGAAATTGGCATAGGTGGCCGGCATACGCTCGCCCGTGACGTCGAGTTTAGCAGACGGCCAGGGGAGGGCGACCAGCCGGTACGGCGCGCCCGAGATCGTGCGCAGCGCCTGCAGCTCCCGTTCCATGGCCTTGAGCTCGCCGTAGTGCTCATCATCCGGCCAGGGGCAGGCACAATAGGCGATCGTCTGCGGGTCGCAAAACCGGGCCAGCGTGTCGATGTGCCCATCGGTGTCGTCGCCGGCGAGATAGCCGTGATGAAGCCACAAGACACGGCGCGCCGCCAGCCTCTCTGCGAGCAGGGCCTCGATCTCGGCGGCCCCATACTTGGGGTTGCGTGCCGGCGACAGGAGGCAACGGGCCGTGACGAGCAGCGTCCCGGCACCGTCGGACTCGACGCTGCCGCCCTCAAGCACGAAATCGGTCGATTCCAGAGGGGTGGTCCCGAACACGCCCTGGGCATGGAGGGTGCGGGTCAGGGCGTCGTCGCGGGCGTAGGCGTATTTGCGCCCCCAGCCATTGAACGCGAAGTCCTGAAGGATCGGGCCGGCCGCGCCCTCCACGGCAAGCGGGCCATGATCGCGCACAAAGACATCGTCGGATGGGGCGATGACGATGCGTACGCGCGCGCCATCGACCCGCGCGGCCTTTAAGGCCGTTCGTATCCGTGCCTCATGATCCGTGTCATAGGCGACGATGAGGACCCGCTCATGGCGCGTGATGGCGGCGGCGATGGCCGCAAAGGTGCTGCTGGCCTCGTCAAGGACCGGGGCCCAATCGCCATAGGCGTGGGGCCAGGTGATCATGACGCCGGATTGCGGCTCCCATTCCGCAGGGAAGCGGTGCACCGCCGTTGTGCGGTCGTGGCGCCGGATCGGGATCATGGTCATAGTGTGTGCTGCGCAGTCGGGGCCTGCGATCTTAGCGGGTTAGAGGCGACCCGCCAAGTCGTGACGTGTCAGCGCGCGCGTAAGGAATGCCTTAAGATCGGAAATCTCGGCATCGTCGATGCTGTGACCGATAGGATAAGTATGCAGTTCGGCTTCGATCCCTTGGGCGCTAAGAGCGGCCTGGGTCTTGACGGCGAAGGGGTAGGGGACCATGAGGTCGTCGCGCCCATGGCCTAGGAACAGGGGGGGCGCAGCCGAGGCGCGCGTGCGCCCCTCGGCCAAGCGGTATGCAAGCGGCAGATAGGTCGACAGGCCAACCGCGGCCGCCAGTGACTGCGGGCTGGTCAATGCGGTATAGAGCGCCAAGGCCCCGCCCTGCGAGAACCCCCCGAGGATAACGCGCTCGGCCGGTATGCCATAGCCCGCCTGTTCCGTGATGAGATCCATCATGGCGCGCGCGGCGTCCTGAATGCCGGCCTCGTCCTGAGGGTCTTCGGGCCGGGTACCATAGAGATCGAACCATGCCGGCATATACGCCCCGCCGTTTAACGTCACGCTGCGCATGGGGGCATGCGGGAAGATGAAACGCATCGCCTTGTCGGTGATGCCGGAGAACGTACCGGGGAACTCGGCAAAATCATGACCGTCCGCCCCGAGGCCATGGAGCCAGATGAACGCATAGTACGGGTGGGGTCCGGTCGCGTATTGAAGGGGCGGGCGTTCAAAAAAGCGCATGGCGCATTATACCGCGGGTGGGAGGCCGCACAAAGGCCAAGCGGCGATAAGGAAGCGGACGCGCCCCGAAGGCCCCCTGAGGGAGCGGTCTTGCGGCGCGGGAGAAGGGGCTCGACAGGCGGCGGATCATATCGACGTGTCTTCGGGCGCATCGCGGGGCGGGTCAGGGGCGATGCGTGCGCCCGCACGGCGCACCGTAAGGGCCCTGGGGGCGGTGACCGCCAGACGCGCATGGCCGCGCGCGGTGGTCATGACGAGGATCTCGAGGGGCCCCGCGGCGAAGAGATCGGCGGCCGGCAGTTGGGGATCGGCACGGGGGTCCAGGTCGATCAGGATGCGCTCGCCGTGCCTACGGGTGATAAGGAGCATCGTGATCTTTTAGCGCGCAAACGCGGGGCCGTCGATAGCCGATCGGCAACAAATAGGCAGGCTCGCCTCCAGGCACACCGGGTTATTGGGACCGCGGGGATCGCCTTTCACGCGCTCGTCCGCCCCCCGCGCGCGACGGCAGGAAGGGCCGTCATGTCACCCTTATGCGGTGGATTTTCCTCAGGGGATCTGTTACGGTGACGCCGCTTGAGCGGGGGGAGGCGCGATGCGCCGACAGGGCGGACCGCGGGGCCTGGACGGAACGGGAAACGGCCGCCCGCCCGGCAGGAATCCACCGAGGCGATCGCGGGGCGAGGCAGCGCCGTCCTTGAGCGCCGCAGGAACCCCCGGCCCTTCAGCTCGGGGATGATATCAAGGCCTTCATGCGCGCGGGGTATCCATGAGTCTCATACGTCCTTTCCGGGGCTTGCGGCCCGACGCCGCGCACGCCGCCGCGGTCATAGCACCCCCCTATGACGTCTTGAGCAGCGCCGAGGCCCGGGAGGCGGTGGCCGGGCGCCCGTTCAGCTTCCTGCGAATCTCCAAGGCCGAGGTCGAACTCCCAGTCGACATCAACGCCACCGATGAAGCGGTGTTTCGGCAAGCGGCGCGCAATTGGGCGCGGTGGCGCCGCGAGGTGCTGATTCAGGACCCGACACCCTGCTACTACTGTTATGAACTGACGATGGGCGATCATACCCAAAAGGGTCTGGTGGCGGCCGCCTCGGTGGAGGCGTATGCCGAGGGACGCATCCGCCGCCATGAACTGACGCGTCCCGATAAAGAACGCGACCGGGTCCGCCACATCGAGGCCTTGAACGCGCAGACCGGCCCGGCCTTTCTCACGTTCCGCGCGCAGCCGGACATTGCCGCCCTGCTGGCACGCGCCTCCGAGGGTCAAGCGGCCATCGATGCGGTTTTGAATGGTGTGCGCCACCGCCTCTGGGTGGTGGCCGACCAGGATCTGATCGACCGTCTCACGGCGGCCTTCGAGCGCCTTCCCCGGGTCTATATTGCCGATGGCCATCACAGGACGGCAGCGGCCCGCATCGTGGCGGGCAGCCGCGGGCCGCAGCCGGGCCCGCATCACGCCTTTCTGTCGGTGCTGTTCCCGGACAACGAGATGCAGATCTTGAACTATGATCGGGTGGTAGCCGACCTCCATGGTTTGACCGTGCCAGGCCTGCTCGAGGCCCTGGCGGCGTTGTGTGAGGTCCGGCCCGAGGAGGCGGCCGTGCGTCCGGCCGGGCCCGCCGAGTTCGGGATGTATCTCGCGGGTCACTGGTATCGGCTGCGCTTTCGAGGCGCCCGGCCGAAAGACGCGGTGGCGCGCCTCGACGTGAGCCTCCTGCAGGACCAGGTGCTGGCGCCGCTCTTGGGAATCACGGATCCGCGCCGCGATCAACGCATCGAGTTCGTGGGAGGGATTCGCGGCCCGCAGGCGCTGGCGGCGCGCGTCGATCGCGTAGGGGGGGTTGCCTTTACACTGTATCCGACGGGGCTTGCGGACCTCATGGAGGTCGCTGATCACGACGCGGTCATGCCACCCAAATCGACGTGGTTCGAGCCCAAGCTCGCCGACGGGCTTGTTTCCTACAGTCTGGAGGACGGTTAGGCCGAGCAGAGCCGCGCGGTCATGCAACCGCCCGCCTGCTCTCCATTGTCGAGCCCGTGGATCTTCAGCTTGTTGCCCTTGGCGAAGTCCACCAGAAAGCTAAAGGCGCTTGGGTTGACGCTCTTGAGTTCGGGATCCACGACCAGACACCTGCGGCCATCAATCACCTGCGGCTGCACATAATGTGAGTACCGGATACGGCGGTCCATGCCGAAGGTGGAAAGACTGCCGCTGATCCGCTCCATCCAGTCGCTGGGCCTGAAAGTGCGGCCATCCTCGGTCACTCCTTCGATCACGATCTTGTTGCCGATTTCCGTCATCGTCTCTACCCTCGCTGTCCTGCTGCGCCGTACGCGTCATCCTTTATGGGGAGATCATAGCTCATTTTCATCAAGATTTAACGGTATTGGGTCCCGATTTCGACGAAAGGTTCCGTCGCGCCGCGGAAAGCGCCCCGTCAAGGGTCTCATGGCCCTCGGAGCGCACCCGCGCCTGAAGCCCCTCGACAATCGCCGCCACGAGCCCGGGGCCCTCATAAACGAGACCCGTATAAAGCTGGAGCAAGGAGGCCCCCGCCACTAAATGATCCCAGGCTTGTACTGCATTATTTATGCCACCTACCCCTATGATGGGAATATTCGGTAAGACTTTGAAAACGTGAGATATTATCTCCCGAGACCTGGGGGCAAGGGGGGGTCCACTCAAGCCCCCTTGCACGCCTGCGGTGTTGGCATGCGCCCAATCGGGGCGTGCAACCGTGGTATTGGTGGCAATCACCGCATCACAGAGGCCCTCGGCCAGCACGGCGAGCAGGGCCTCGAGCGCCTCCGGAGTGAAGTCCGGTGCGATCTTGACGGCGACCGGGACGCGGCGGCCGAGGCGGCGCGCGAGGGCCGCCTGGTCCTCGCGCAGGGCCCCAAGCAGGGTGCGCGCGATATCCGGTTGCTGGAGGGCGCGCAGGCCCGGCGTATTGGGCGAAGACAGGTTGACGGTCAGATAATCGGCGTACGGGGCGAGCGCGGCAAATCCCAGCCTGTAGTCATCGACGGCGCGCTCAAGCGGCGTATCGCGGTTTTTGCCGATATTGACCCCGATGGGGATCGCCGGGCGTGCGGCGCGCAGGCGTGTTGCCAACGCCTCCATGCCGGCGTTATTGAAACCGAGGCGATTGATGAGCGCGCGCTGTTCGGGCAGCCGGAACAGGCGCGGGCGGGGATTGCCGGGCTGCGCGCGCGGGGTGACCGTACCCACCTCGAGGAAGCCGAAACCGAGCGCTGCCAGGCCGTGCAGGGCGCGGCCATCCTTGTCAAAGCCGGCCGCCAGGCCGACCGGGTTCGCGAACGACAGCCCCAGGGTGTGTACCGCCAAAGGCCCGTCGGCTGCAGGTCTTGACCGGTACAAGGTCCCGAACACGCGCAGGGCCAGCAGGGCGGCCTCATGGGCGGTCTCGGGGGGCAGGAGAAACAGCCATGGACGCAGGGCCTTGTACATTCTAGAAGCGCTCACCGGGGGCGAGGGTGCGCCAGGCGCCCGGCTTGAGCCCGCCTAGGCGTATCCGCCCGATGCGCACGCGTGTCAAGGCGCGGACCTCATGGCCGACCTCGCGCAGCATGCGCCGGATCTGGCGCTTGCGCCCTTCGGTCAGAATCATGATGAGCGCGTCTTTGTCGAGACGCGCGACACGCACCGGGCGCAGGGGGCGGTCATCGAGCGTGAAGGGCCCGCGCAGCGTGGCCAAGGCGGCGTCACTGATCGGTCCATCCACGCGCACATGGTATTCCTTCTCGATGTCATGGCCGCCGATCAGAAGGCGCGCGATACGCCCATCTTCCGTAAACACCAGCAGGCCCTGGGAATCGATATCGAGCCGCCCGGCCACGGCGAGCCCCGCGGGGACGCGCGGGGCCGGCGCGGGGCCGGCATACGACCCGTCGGTGAGCAGGACGTGGGCGCTTTGATAGCCCTTTTCCGGCTGGCCCGAGACGTAGCCCGAGGGCTTATTCATGACAATGGTGACGCGCCGCTGCTGGCGCGCGCGCGCGCCGGGTGCGAGCGTGATGCGGGCGTTCGGGGCGGCGCGTTCGCCGATGACCGCGCGATGCCCATCGACCTCCACCAGACCCCGTTCGATATAGGAATCGGCCTCGCGCCGCGAGCACACGCCGCGCGCGGCGAGCAGTTTGGAGATGCGCACAAGGGCGTCGGTCATGGGGGGGTCCCGGAAAGAGCGCGTGCCGTCGGTTGTCGGGGCGCCCGAACGCTCGGTACAATGGCGGCCCGCGGAGGACGTATGATAAAGCTTAACCGTTATAGCGCAAAGATCACGGGGCCCAAATCCCAAGGGGCATCGCAGGCGATGCTGTATGGCACGGGGCTTCGGGCCGAAGACATGGATAAGGCCCAGGTCGGGATCGGCAGCGTATGGTTTGAGGGCAATACCTGCAATATGCACCTCTTGGACCTTGCCGCCCTGGTCAAGGAGGGCGTGGGGAAGGCGGGGCTTATCGGTATGCGATTCAATACCGTCGGGGTCTCGGATGGTATGTCCATGGGCACGGATGGGATGAGCTTTTCCCTGCAATCCCGGGACCTTATCGCGGATTCGATCGAGACTGTCATGGGCGCGCAGTGGTATGACGCGCAGATCACGCTGCCAGGGTGCGACAAGAATATGCCGGGCTGCATCATCGGCATGGCGCGCATCAATCGCCCGGGGCTCATGATCTATGGCGGGACCATCAAGCCCGGTCACGCCCACGGGGAGACGCTCGATATCGTCTCGGCCTTTCAGGCCTACGGGGCCTTTCTGGCCGGCAAGATCACCGAGGAGCAGCGCAGCGAGGTCATTCATCACGCCTGTCCCGGGCCTGGGGCCTGCGGGGGCATGTACACCGCCAATACCATGGCCTCGGCGATCGAGGCCCTGGGTATGAGCCTACCCTACAGTTCATCAACGCCTGCGGTCGATGCCGGCAAGCGTGAGGAGTGCCTGCGCGCAGGGGCGGCGGTGCGTCTCTTGCTTGAGCGAGACATCAAGCCCCGCGACATCATGACTCGTGCCGCCTTTGAAAACGCACTCGCGATGGTGATGGTGTTGGGGGGGTCTACCAACGCGGTCTTGCATCTTATCGCCATGGCGCGGGCCGTGGATGTCACCCTGACGCTGGAAGACATTCAGGCGGCAAGCGACCGCGTCCCTCTGCTTGCGGATCTCAAGCCCAGCGGACAATACGTCATGGAGGACCTGCATAAGGCCGGTGGCGTGCCGGCCGTCATGCGCCTTTTGTGGGACCATGGCCTGATTCACGGCGACTGCCTGACCGTGACCGGCAAGACCATGGCCGAGAACCTCGCCGTGGCCGAGCCGCTGCGCGCGGGCCAATCCGTGATCCGGCCCTGGGACCAGCCCATCAAGGCGACTGCGCACATCCAGATCCTATCGGGTAACCTGGCGCCCGGCGGCTCGGTGGCCAAGATCACAGGAAAGGAGGGGCTGTCTTTTGTCGGGCCGGCCCGGGTATTCGACTCCGAGGAGGCGATGCTGGCAGCCCTCGAGGCCGGCGCGATTCAACGCGGAGATGTCGTCGTCATCCGCTATGAGGGGCCCAAAGGCGGGCCCGGGATGCCGGAGATGCTGACGCCGACGTCGGCGCTCATGGGGGCCGGGCTCGGGGCCGACGTGGCGCTTATTACAGACGGCCGGTTCTCGGGGGGGTCGCATGGCTTTATCATTGGCCATGTCGTGCCCGAGGCCCAGGACGGCGGCCCGATCGCGCTCATCCGGGACGGGGACCGCATCACCATCGATGCGCAGGCGCGGCGCCTGTCGGCGGATGTCAGTGACGAGGAATGGGCGCGGCGGCGGGCGGCGTGGCGTATGCCGCCGTACAAGGCGACGCGCGGGACCTTGAAGAAATATATCAAGAACGTTCAGAACGCATCCCTTGGGTGCGTGACCGACGAGTAGCGGCGATTATCGCGCCTTCATAAGAATCACTCACCAGGAGATCATACCGACATGACAAAGATTACCGTGAAGGCCAATGGACCGTATCTCGTCACGGGCGCCGACGTGGTCGACGAGACCGGGGCATCGTTCCCAGTCGAGGCCGGGAAACCGATTGCGCTCTGTCGTTGCGGGGCGTCACACAAAAAGCCTTTTTGCGACGGCAGCCACATCAAGATCGGGTTTAAGGCCGCCGAAGGCGCGGCCGCCGCCAAGAAGTGACGCGATGACGCACGTCCCCGAGGCACATGGCAGCGGGCGGCCCGGCCCAAGGCGGCCAGGGGGCAGGACCGGGGGCGCGAAGCGTGGAGTTCCCATGGACTTTCAAAGGGTTCCGGGCAACTCCTCGCTGGCGGGTAGCGGATCAGGCCAGCGGCCATGGCGGGCCGACGAGCGATCCTTCACAAATCGGGCCCACACTGTATAGTTAAGGGCGAGCAGGAGGCAGTTATGCCCGAGAACACGATTTCCACCCTCTATCGTAAGCCGTGTCCATCCTGTGCACGCCAATATGCGCGGGATTCCCGGGCCTGCCCGTTTTGCGGCTACACCGAGGCCCTGGCGACCGAGGCCGAGGAGGATCAGGAACGACTCTATGGGGAATATCTGGCGGCACGCCGTAAGCAGACCCATGACGAGGTCGAACGGCTGCGCCGGGCCGCGGCCTTGTATCCTGAGGACCGCACGCGGGAACGCGCCCTGGCACTGGCAATCAGCGATGAACAGGCCCTTGACCGGGAGTGGGCCACCTACCACGAGGGCCGCCAGCAGCGGGTCCTCGAGGAGCCTGCGCCACGGCACATCACGCTGAGTGCGGACAGCGGCGGGCACGAGCCCGCGGCGGTCGCCGGGCCTGTCGAGGAACAGGCCCGTCCCCTGGCCCACACCGATGCGCCGGACCAGGGCCGCGAAGAGGCCGCCCACCGCAAGGCCCCTCGTCAGGAGATGCGTCACGAACCGAAAGAGCACGTCCTTGCCGTCGAAAAGGACGAGCAGCCGTCGCCTACCCGGGTCGAGGAGAGCGACGCCCAGACCCCCGCGCCCGTGGGCGCCAACCCCGTCGGCGCAAACCGTGAGCGACACCACGACCCTAAACGGGTCGGACAGCATGGCGGCACACATCGAGAGGCCGCCCATCCGGAACCCCCGCAGCGGGCCATGGCCGACAAGGAGTGCCCGGTATGCGCGGCGACCCTGCCCGATGGCGTGGAGCGCTGCGTCTGCGGCTATGTCTTCGGGGCTGATGTCGTGATCGCGACAAGCACATGCCCGCACTGCACGGCGCCGGTCGTCGCGGGTGTCGAGCGTTGTCGTTGTGGCTACCCGCTCGCCGCGCAGGCGCGGCCATCGGGGATACCGGGGCTGCGGCGGCGCTAGCCGACCATCCTCCGGCGGCGGGTCTTTGGCTAGCGCAGGCGGGCCTTCAGGCCGCGCACCTCGCGATGCAAATCGTCGATCTCATGCAAGAGGTCCATGATGACTGCGACCAGCTCCCAGTCGGTATCGAGGCCACGCTTGAGACGGGCCGCGCGCCGCACCAAGCCCACGCAGACGGCCGGATAGCGATCGGCATGCGCGGGCACCACACCAAGCGCAATCAGGGCATCAAGCTCCGCGGGCGTCACGCGTGCGCTGCCGCAGAGCTCGGCGTGGGTCACGACCCCGGACTCATCTAAGAGCAGGCCTTCGAGAATGTCGGTCATGCCGCCGTCTCCCAATGGGCGCGCGGATTGAAGGCGAGGTCGTGGGCCATCGTCTGATACAGTGTGCGCGCGTGCTCGCTCTCGACCTTTGGATTGATGATCTCAATCACCACATACTGATCGCCGGCCGGGTTGCCCGGCATGCCGCGCCCTTTCAGGCGCAGTTTCTGGCCAGATTGGGAGTTTTCGGGTAACCGCAGCTCCACGGTCCCGGCCAGGGTCGGGACCTTGAGCCGTGTGCCGAGGGCCGCCTCCCACGGGGTCACGGGCGCCGTCAGATAGAGGTCGCGACCGTCGGCGCGGTAGAGCGCGTGCGGGGCGATCGCGACGTCGAGATAGAGATCTCCCGGCCCCCCGGGGCCGGGACTGCCTTGGCCCGCCAGCCGAATCTGCTGGCCCTGCTGGATACCCTTGGGGATGCGCACATTGAGCGTGCGCGTCTCCGACACCAGGTGCCCTTTGGCATCATGCCGGGGAATGGTCAGGCGCAGCGCACGGGTGCCCCCGTGAAAGGCCTCTTCCAGCGTGACGGTGATGTGCGCGACCTCATCTGCGCCGCGCGAGGCATGGTGCCCACCGGCCGCCCTGCCGCCCCCCCCAAACAGGCTCTCGAAGAAGTCGCTGAATCCCTCTCCGTGAAAGACGTGCGCGCCGCCGGCACCATGCGCGGTTTGCTGCCAGTCCGGGGGCGGCGTGAAGTCCTGATCCGGCTGCCATTGACTGCCCAGGCGATCATAAGCCGCCCGCTTTTCCGGGTCCCGCAAGACCTCGTAGGCCTCACCGATCTCCTTGAAGCGTTCCTCGGCCTTCGGCTCTTTGCTGACGTCCGGATGATACCGGCGCGCGAGCTTGCGATAGGCGCGCTTGATGTCCTCGGCGCTCGCCGTTCGCTCGATCCCCATGATCTGATAATAATCGCGATAGTGCATGGCGCGTTATGTGCGGGCGCTGATGCCCATCTTCAAGACCCCCGCTGGGCGCGTGCCTGCTCAGGCGCGTTGCCCACATAGGTCGCAGGGGTGAGCGTGCGCAGGGCCGCGCGCACCTCGGCCGGGAGCGACAGGCCATCGATGAAGGCCGCCAGATCCGAAGCGCTGAGCGCGCGACCGCGACTTAAGTCCTTCAGGCCCTCGTAGCCGCCGGCCAGACCATAACGACGCATGACAGTCTGTACGGCCTCGGTCAGGACCTCCACATGACTATCGAGATCGGCGCGCATGCGGTGTTCGTCTATCATGAGCTTGCCAAGCCCGCGGGCGCACGCGCGATAGGCGAGCAGGGCGTAACCAAAGGCGCTGCCCATGTTGCGCAGGACCGTCGAATCGCTGAGGTCGCGCTGAAAGCGGCTGATCGGGAGCTTGGCCGCGAGGTGGCCGAGAAGGGCATTGGCAAGCCCGAGGTTCCCCTCGGCATTCTCAAAATCGATCGGGTTGACCTTGTGCGGCATGGTCGACGAGCCGACCTCGCCTGTGCGGGTCTTTTGGCGGAAATACCCAAGCGAGATATAGCCCCACAGGTCGCGCGCGAGGTCGATCAGGATGGTGTTGGTGCGGGCTAGGGCGTCGCAGAGCTCGGCCAGCCCGTCGTGTGGCTCGATCTGAGTCGTATGCGGATTTTGCGAAAGCCCAAGGCCGGACAGGGTGCGCGCGGCCACCTCCGGCCAATCGACCTCGGGATAGGCAACATAGTGCGCATTGTAATTACCGACCGCACCATTCATCTTGGCCTGCAGCGGGATCGCACCAAGCTGCGCGCGTGCGCGCGTAAGGCGTGTCACGAATACCCGAATCTCCTTGCCGATGGTCGTCGGCGAGGCCGGTTGCCCGTGCGTGCGCGCCAGCATGGGGATGTCGGCCGTGGCGCGCGCGAGATCGTCAAGCGCGGTGATAATGGTATCGAGTGCCGGGATGAGTACCGTGTCGCGCCCGGCCTGCGCCATGAGCGCATAGGCGACATTGTTGACGTCTTCCGAGGTGAGCGCAAAATGGACGAATTCGCTCGCGGCCTTCAGGTCCTCGTGGTCTGTCATGAACGTTCGCAGGTAGTATTCTATGGCCTTGACGTCATGATTGGTTTGGGCCTCGATGGCCTTGATGGCGGCCCCCGCCGATTCATCGAAATCGGCCACCAGGGCGGCCAGGCGCGCGCGCGCCCCCGGCGAAAATGGGGCCAGTTCGGTAATGGCTGGTTCGTCGCTCAAACCCACAAGCCAAGCGATCTCGGCACGCAATCGCGCGCGCATGAGGCCGGATTCGCTAAAGATCGACGCAAGCGCGCGTGTGTCGCGCGCGTAGCGGCCATCAAGGGGAGACAATGCAGACAGTTCGCTCACACATATCCTTCCGGCATTTAGCCGCGATCATACGTTGTCGTGACATCCTCCCCACCCTGACAGGCCATGCGGCCTGTCATGACGGCAAGACCTGTCGCGCCTTTCGGGACTCGTGACAGACCGCGCCCGTTCGCGCCTGCAGGCGCTGGCCGCCGAGGTACGCGCGTGCCATGCCTGCGACGATCTTCCATACGGCCCGCGCCCGATATTTCAGGCCGCCGCCGAGGCCCGCATCCTCATCATAGGTCAGGCCCCGGGCCGGCGCGTCCATGACACCGGCATCCCCTGGAACGACCCGAGCGGCGACCGCCTGCGGTCCTGGCTCGGGGTCGATCGCGCGGCCTTTTATGGCCCCGCTTTCGCCATTATCCCCATGGGGCTTTGCTATCCCGGTTCGGGACCGCGCGGGGACCACCCGCCACGCCGCCGGTGTGCGCCCCTGTGGTTTGCACGCCTGCGCACACTGTTGCCGGATGTGCGGCTTACGCTGCTCATAGGGCGCTATGCGCAAGCCTATCACCTCACGGGCCCCGGCGCGCGCCACGGCGTCGCCTGGCACGCCCGTCGCGGGCCCCATTATGGCGCGGTCTGGCCACTGCCGCACCCGTCGGGGCGCAATAACGCATGGCTCGCCCGCCACCCGTGGTTTGCCGCCGAGATTCTCCCGGCGCTTCAGATCCGGGTGCGCGAAGCCCTCTCAGGCGGGGCATCGAGCGCGATTACGCCCCCCCCGAGACACACGCCCCGTCCGTTATAGAACACCGCTGACTGGCCAGGGGTGATGGCGCGCTGCGGGCGGGCGAACAGGAGCACAAGCCCCCCCGGGCGCGTCTCGTCGGCCTCCACGCGCAGTTCTTGCAGCGACTGCCGGTACCGGATCCTGGCAAACCCATGCCAGGGGAGCGCCGGGGGCGGACCCAGCCAGGAGGGGGGGTCGGTGCGGCACGAGGATTTATAGAGGCTCGGATGACCCTCGCCCTGGGCTATGATGAGCGCATTATCCGCCGGGCGCTTGTCGGTGACATACCAGGCCGCCCCTGGACCACCGACGCCCAGGCCGTGGCGCTGGCCGATGGTGTAAAACATCAATCCGTCGTGCTGCCCTCGGGGTTCGCCATGGACAGTGTAGATGGGCCCGGGCGCGGCCTTGAGGTAACGCCCAAGGAAGGACGCGAAATGACGCTCCCCGATAAAGCAGATCCCGCTGCTGCCTTTGCGGTCTGCATTGGCAAGCCCGAGTCGGCGCGCGCGCTCACGCACCTCGGCCTTGGTGAAGTCGCCTATAGGAAAGCGTACGAACGGCAGAATGGCCGGATCGATGGTATGCAGAAAGTAGCTCTGGTCCTTGTCCTGATCGTGCCCCGCAAGTAAGCGCAGATCACCGTCGCAGCGCGCCACGCGCGCGTGATGCCCGGTGGCCATGAGGTCTGCGCCCAGGCCCCGCGCATGACGCCAGAACACGTCGAACTTGATCTCGCGATTACAGAGGACATCCGGATTGGGGGTAAGGCCCCGCTCGCAGTCCGCGAGGAAGCGGGCGAACACGCGCTCACGATAGGATCGCGCGAAATTGGCGGCATGCAGGGGGATTTCGAGGCATTCGGCAACCGCGCGCGCCGACTGATAATCCTCGGCCGCCGGACACAACCCGTCTTCGTCCTCGTCTTCCCAGTTCTTCATGAATAGGCCCGTGACGCGATAGCCTTGCTCCAAAAGCAAGGCGGCGGCGACGGCTGAATCGACACCGCCGGACAGGGCCACGACGACATGGTGTGTCATGGCGCTGGCGCGAGGACGTCGAGCGGGTAGCGCCGCCCGCTCTCGTAGTCCTCTACCGCGCGGCGCACCTGCGGGCCGCGATGATCGGCCACGCGCGCCATGAGCTCGGTGCGCGTCAACCACAGCGCCTGGTGTATTCCGGCATCGAGCGCCCGGTCTTGTTGATAGGCGCCCACATCACCGATGATGGCAAAGCGCACATAGGTGACACCGCTCGCGCCTTCATAGTGATAGACGCCGAGCAGCGCACGCGGTATGAACTCCCACGCCGTCTCTTCCAGGGTCTCGCGCACGACCGCCTGCACCAGCGACTCATGCCGCTCGAGATGGCCTGCGGGCTGATTCAAGACCAGCCGTCCGGCGACCGTCTCCTCCACCAGCAGGAACCGCTGGTCACGCTTGACGATCGCCGCGACCGTCACATGGATATCACGGGACATCGCGGTCATCCCCCACGGTGCGGTAGGTCCCGGTCGCGAGACCATCCAGGGTGTAGCGGCCGACGGCATAGCGCACAAGCCGCAAGGTCGGGTGGCCGACGGCTGCGGTCATACGCCGCACCTGCCGATTGCGCCCCTCACGCAGGGTGAGCGCGATCCAGCTCGTGGGTATGGTAAGCCGTACACGGATCGGCGGCGTGCGCGGCCACAACGCGGGCTCGGCAAGCGGCGCGACCTCTGCTGCGCGGGTGCGTACCCCATCTAATATCACGCCCGCGGCGAGCGCCTTCAGGGCGCGTTCGTCCGGCACCCCCTCGACCTGGGCCCAGTAGGTCTTGGGCCAGCCGTTCCCGGGACGGGTGATGCGTGCGGCCAGCGCCGAGGAGTCCGTGAGCACCATGAGCCCCTCCGAATCGAGATCGAGCCGGCCCGCCGGATAGACGTGCGGTATCGGAATATAGTCCTTGAGCGTGCGCCGTCCGTGGGGATCGGTAAAGCGCGTGAGCACGCCATAGGGTTTGTTGAAGAGAACGAGATGGGCCATATCCTGTCCTGCCGGCTCAAGGTTCGCTACAATCGCAGCAGCCATTCATTATACCGCGCGGCGGGTCGCGCCTCACAGAGGGGAGCATGAAAAACGATAAGGCAAGCGCCGGAGAAAAGATCACGGTGGGGCCGGATTTCCGTTTGCAGGTGCCGGATCATCCTATCATCCCGTTCATCGAAGGCGATGGCATCGGCGTGGATATCACGCCGGTAATGCGCCGGGTGGTCGATGCCGCGGTCGCCCGGGCCTATGGCCCGGCACGCGCGATCGTGTGGCGCGAGATTTATGCGGGAGAGAAGGCCCATGCGCGCACGGGTCACTATCTGCCCAAGGAGACCTTAGCGGACATCGCCGAGTATGTGGTGTCGATCAAGGGCCCGCTTACGACACCCGTGGGCGGCGGGATGCGGTCCCTGAACGTCGCGTTGCGCCAGGAACTCGATCTCTATGTCTGTCTGCGCCCGGTGCGCTACTTCCCAGGGGTCCCCAGCCCGCTCAAGGAGCCGGAGAAGACCGACATGGTGATCTTTCGGGAAAACTCCGAGGATATCTATGCCGGCATCGAGTGGCCGGCGCAGTCGCCGCAGGCCCGGCAACTCATCACGTTTCTGACAGACACCCTGGGCGTGCGCTCGATCCGCTTTCCCGATACCTCGGGGATCGGCATCAAACCCGTGTCGCAGCAAGGGACCGAACGGCTGGTGCGCAAGGCCCTGACGTACGCTATGACGCACCGGCGTCCGTCGGTCACGTTCGTGCACAAGGGCAACATCATGAAATATACCGAGGGGGCGTTTCGGCAATGGGGCTTCGATCTCGCCCGCCGCGAGTTCGGCGCGGTCGAGCACGACGGCCGCCTCATGATCGCGCGTCCGGATGGGGGTTCTGTGGTGATCAAAGACGTGATCGCCGATGCCTTTTTGCAGCAGATCCTGCTGCGCCCCGAGGAGTACAGCGTGATCGCAACGATGAACCTAAACGGCGATTACATCTCCGACGCCCTGGCCGCCCAGGTCGGGGGTATTGGCATGGCCCCTGGCGCCAATCTCTCGGATAGCGTGGCGATGTTCGAGGCCACGCACGGGACCGCCCCCCGCTATGCCGGACAAGACAAGGTGAATCCGTCGTCGCTGATCCTGTCTGCGGAGATGATGTTGCACCATATCGGCTGGGCCGAGGCGGCAGACCTCATCGTGCGCGGTGTCGGCGGGGCGCTGGCGGCCGGCCGGGTGACCTATGACCTGGCGCGGCTGCGGCCCGGGGCGACCGAGGTCAGTTGTTCGGGCTTTGGCGAGGCCGTCATAGCGTTCATGGCCTAGGTGCGAGATGGGGCGTGAGGCGCCGGGGGCATGGCCGGGGCCCGCAGGCCACGACACATCGGATCGCCGCCGGCAGGGGATGATCATGCAGGGCCGGCGCAGGCCCCCTACGAGCCCGAGTGGCCGTGCCGCCATCCCGCACAGGCCATGCGGAGGGCCGTTTGTCGGAAAACCCAAGAAAAACCCGGCCGGGCCGGGTTTCAAGGTGGTCAGATACGCGTGGCTGTTCAGACCGCGCGGATATTGGAGGCCTGCGGTCCCTTGGGGCCGTGTTGGACCTCGAATTCCACCTCTTGGCCTTCTTTCAGGGTCTTGTAGCCATCCATCTGAATTGCCGAGAAGTGGGCAAAGACGTCGTCACCCCCCGCGCTCGGTGAGATGAAGCCGTATCCCTTGCTCGCGTTGAACCACTTCACAATACCTGTTGCCATACCGTCATCCCCCTACTGATAGCGTGTCGCCCGCAATGCCATGCTTGAAAACGGGTCATATTTTAGGTAATGCTCATAAAGGGCCCGGAACCTTAAGCCCTACGTTATTCATGCCTATTTCTCGTGGCAAGTCAAGATGGGCGGCACGGACGCAAACCGGCCCTGGACGCGTGCCGGCGATCAGCAGAAAATCAGGACATGAGGACGCACAACAGAGAGGGATTTGGCGTGTCATCACGGCGGGTGGGCCATGGCGGATAGGCGGCCGGGGGAAATTGCGGATCTGGATATTCAGGAGGCCCGGCCCAAGGCCTCCTTGCCGCCCTTTTATAAGGTCATCATTCTCAATGATGACTATACCCCCATGGAATTTGTGGTCTTGGTGCTCGAACGCTTCTTCCATAAAAATCGTGAGGACGCGACACGCATCATGCTGCATGTGCATCAACGGGGCCTCGGTGTGTGCGGTGTCTATACAAGGGAAGTCGCCGAGACTAAAGTAAGACAAGTGACGGAGTTCTCCGGCGAGAATCGGCATCCCTTGCAATGCACGCTGGAGCCTGAGTAGGGATCGGTACTGACGTGATCTGGAGGTTTTCCTGCCTATGCTATCCCAGGAGCTCGAATTCTCCCTGAACATGGCCTTTCAGGAGGCTCGCGAGAAGCGCCATGAATTCATTACCGTTGAGCACCTCCTGGCGGCGCTTCTCGACAACCCGAGCGCGGCGCGCGTGCTGCGTGCCTGTGGGGGGAACATCGAGGAATTGCGGCGCAGCCTGACGGCCTTCCTGCGCGAGAACATCCCGACGCTGGCGCCGGGAAGCCAGGTCGAGACCCAGCCCACGCTGGGCTTTCAGCGCGTCATTCAGCGCGCCGTGCTGCATGTGCAGGGCGTGGGAAAAAAGGAGGTGACGGGGGCGAATGTCCTGGTCGCGATCTTTAGCGAGAAGGAGTCGCACGCCGTGTATTTTCTGCAAAAGCAGAACATCACCCGCTTTGACGTCGTGAACTACATCTCGCACGGCATCTCCAAAGTGCCGGGCGAGGGGCATGAGCTGTCGGCCTCCGACGAGCAGGAGGAAGGGACGGCCGCGGCCACCGAGCGTGGCGCGCTGGATGTGTTCGCCGTCAATCTCAATGAGCAGGCAAGGCTCGGCAAGATCGATCCCTTGATCGGGCGCGACCAGGAGATGAGCCGCACGGTGCAGATACTCTGCCGTCGCCGCAAGAACAATCCCCTCTATGTGGGCGAGGCCGGGGTCGGCAAGACCGCGATCGCCGAGGGGCTCGCGAAGAAGATCGTGGATGGCGAGGTGCCGGAGATCCTTGCGCACAGCACGATTTATGCCCTCGACATGGGCGCGCTCCTCGCTGGAACCAAGTACCGCGGGGATTTCGAGAAGCGCTTAAAGGCCGTCATAGCGCACATCAAGAAACAGGATAATGCCATCTTGTTCATAGACGAGATCCACACCATCATCGGGGCCGGTGCGGCCTCGGGAGGGGCCATGGACGCGTCCAACCTGCTCAAGCCCGCGCTCGCGTCCGGGGATCTCAAGTGCATAGGCTCTACGACCTATCAGGAGTACCGCGGCATCTTCGAAAAGGATCGCGCGCTCTCGCGCCGCTTTCAGAAGATCGACGTGCCGGAGCCCTCGGTCGAGGAGGCCGTTCAGATCCTGCGCGGACTGAAAGGACGCTTCGAGCAGCATCACGGCGTGCGCTATACGCAGCAGGCGCTGCGCACCGCGGTGGAACTATCGAGCCGCTACATAGGCGACCGGCATCTGCCGGACAAGGCGATCGATGTGATCGACGAGGCCGGGGCGAGTGTCCATCTGGCGGCACCGAGCCGGCGCAAGAAGACCATCGGGGTCCCTGAGATCGAGGAGATCGTGGCGCGCATCGCGCGGATTCCTCAAAAGCATGTGTCGACGTCGGACCGGGAGGCGCTGCGCAACCTCGAGCGCGACCTCAAGCTCGTGGTGTTCGGCCAGGATGCGGCTGTAGAGGCCTTGGCGGCGTCCATAAAGATGGCGCGATCGGGATTGCGCGAAGGGGAAAAACCGATTGGTTCCTATCTGTTCTTGGGCCCAACCGGCGTCGGCAAGACCGAGGTCACACGGCAGCTAGCGTATATCCTTGGCCTGCAGCTCGTGCGGTTTGACATGTCCGAGTATATGGAAAGGCATACGGTATCACGCCTCATCGGCGCACCGCCTGGCTATGTGGGCTTCGATCAGGGCGGTCTGCTCACCGACGCGATCAATAAGCACCCGCACTGCGTCCTTTTGCTAGACGAGATCGAAAAGGCCCATTCGGGGGTGTTCAACCTGCTGCTGCAGGTCATGGATCATGGCACGCTAACCGACAATAACGGTCGCAAGGCGGATTTCCGGCACGTGATTATCGTCATGACCACCAATGCCGGTGCAGAGCAGATGGGCCGTTCGGGCATGGGATTTCTGCCGTCGGAGAAGGCGGGCGAGGAGTTCGTCGCGATCAAGCAAACCTTCACGCCGGAATTTCGCAACCGGCTCGATGCCATCATAAGCTTTGGTGCGCTCACACCCGAGACCATCGCCCACGTCGTCGACAAGTTCGTGGTCGAGCTCGAAGGGCAGCTCGAGGACAAGGGCGTGACCATCGACGTCGAGCCCTCGGCGCGCGCGTGGCTTGCACGCCATGGGTACGATCCGGCCATGGGTGCGCGGCCGATGGCACGCATCATTCAGGAGCAGATCAAAAAGCCCCTTGCCAACGAGCTCCTCTTTGGGCGCCTTTCCAACGGCGGTGCCGTGAGCGTGCGCGAGGAAAACGACAGTCTCATGTTCGATTATGCCGAAAAGCCTGTGGGCGTACAGGAATAGATCGATCGCGGGCGCGGGCGCGCATACGCCGCGATCGCGTGCGCCGGGACTTTTGCCGTCTTGCCCGCTGTACGAGCGGGTTCCGACGCGCGACGAGTCAGGGCGCATGCTCGGCGACTTCATGATGCTGATCCCGGGGCTTCGCGAGCGTCCCACCCTTGAGCGCAGTGCGGTCATAAACCGCGTCAATGGTGTCCTGAGGGCCTTTCCCGAGGTCGTGTTCGCGGACATGAATCTGCCGCTCAACCTGCTCTGGGTGAGCGTGCGCTCGCGCCCCGGGATCGTGCTCGACATTGCGTGCTGCGTGAAATTTCATGTGCCGGAGGCGCTGCTCGTCGGTCCCAAGACATCCCGATAGACATCGTGCTGTCAATAAGACCGGTTCCCGTTAACGGGCGCGAAAGACGATGCGGCCCTTGGTGAGGTCGTAGGGGGTAAGCTGGACGGTCACCTTGTCACCGGTCAAAATGCGGATGTAGTTCTTGCGCATCTTGCCGGAGATGTGCGCGGTGACGACATGACCATTGTCGAGCTTGACGCGAAATAGCGTATTGGGCAGGGTATCGACGATGGTACCCTCCATTTCGATATGTTCTTCCTTCGACACTCTCTCACGCTCCCAAAGAAGGCGCTTATGATGCCCGAAGCCCGGGGTTGCGTAAAGACATTTTCGGTCGCCATGAGCGGGCAGGTAGTTAGTCCCGTCGTCTTGCGGCCTCATCGATCCCAAGCGGCGACCAGTGGCCGCCACGATAGGCCTCGAGCGGCTTAAATCGCGCCTTGTAGGCCATTTTCCGGCTGCCTTCGACCCAATACCCGAGATAGAGAAACGGCAGACCGCGCCGGCGGGCCTCGGCAATCTGCCAGACAATGGCATAGGTCCCAAGCCCCCTTTGCGTCAGGGCCGGGTCGAAAAAGGTATAGACCGCCGATAGCCCGTCTGGCAATGCGTCGACGACAGCCACACAGGCGAGCGCGCGGGCCATGCGGAATTCGTAAAAGATGGTGTGGCCGTGCCGGCCTGCAAGAAAGCGCATATAGGTGGGCGGATCGGGATCGGCCATGCTGCCGCCCGGATGGCGGGCATTCTGATAGCGCCGGAACAAGGCATAGTGCTCGGCCTCGAAGGCCGCCGCGCGGGCGTTCACGGCGAGATCGCCGTTGCGCGCCAGGGCGCGTCTTTGCGCGCGGCTTGCCACGAAGGACTCGACCGGGATACGCACCGGCACGCAGGCCCGGCAATCCGGGCAGTGCGGGCGGTAGATCACGTCTCCGCTGCGGCGAAACCCGCGGCCGTTGAGCTCGCCTAGGAGCTCATGGGTCAGGGGGAAGCGCGGGTCGATAAAGAGCGTGCCGGCCATCCGGTCGGGCAGATAGCTGCAGGCATGAGGCGCGGACACATAGAGGCGCGGGCCGCCTCTGATAGCGATCATGGCCCCACCTCGGCGGTGGATTGCCAGCGGCCGGCCTCAATCGGCAGGCCTATGGCGTCGCGCAGGCGGGTAAGGAAGACGCGCCGCGGCATCAGTGTGGCGCCGAGCGAGGCCATGTGATCGGACGGGACCTGGCAGTCTATGAGGGCAAAGCCCGCCGCCTTGAGACGCGCTACGAGCCCTACGAAGGCGATCTTCGAGGCATAATCTGCGGCACTAAACATGGACTCTCCGAAAAACGCGCCCCCCAACGCCACACCGTAGAGCCCGCCGATGAGCGCCTCCCCGTACCAGACCTCCGCGCTGTGGGCATGGCCGCGCGCGAAAAGATCCTCATAGGCGGCCACCATCGCGGCATTGATCCAGGTCCCTGGTTGCCGCGCGCGCGGTGCCGCGCATGCGCGAATCACTCGCGAAAACGCGGTATCAAAGCGGATGGCATAATCATGCCTGCGCAGGGCCTTGGCAAGGCTGCGGTTGACGCGAAGGTCCAGGGGCGAGAGCGCCATGCGTGGGTCCGGAGACCACCATAGGATGGGGGGCTCGTTGTACCATGGAAAGATTCCCGCCGCGTAGGCCCGCAACAGGCGCTCGGCCGCAAGGTCGCCGCCGGCGGCAAGCGGCGCATCCCCCGGCGCGCGGTCTGCCTCGGGAAAATCCAGAGAGTCCGGGTCAAGCCAGGCGATCATTGCCGCCCCACGCACAATCTGTGCAACCTCATCATGGCTTACGAAACGGTGTATGTTCGTTCAATTCATTGAGGACCATCTCAAGGCCCTTGTGTTCGCGCGTCAGGAAATCGTCGACCGCGCGCTGGAATTGTGGATGATCCAGCCAGTGCATCGAATGGGTGGACCTGGGCAGGAAGCCGCGGCTTAGCTTATGCTCGCCCTGAGCCCCGGCCTCGAATCGCGTTAGGCCGTGCGCCAGGCAATACTCAATTGCCTGATAATAACAGGTCTCGAAATGCAGGCCCGGTATGGCGGCAAGTCCTCCCCAATAGCGGCCATACAAGGTAGTCTGATCGCGAAAGAAGAGGGCGCCCGCGACCGGCGTGGCGT
This sequence comes from Pseudomonadota bacterium, assembly GCA_021819245.1. Taxonomy (GTDB): domain Bacteria; phylum Pseudomonadota; class Gammaproteobacteria; order Acidiferrobacterales; family Acidiferrobacteraceae; genus Acidiferrobacter. The sequence goes on from JAKARI010000013.1 coordinate 57,928, forward strand.
CGATAGTGCCGAGCAGCAGCACCACACCCGGGACCTGTGCGCCGATGCGCGAGAAGAAATCGCGTGTAAGGTAGGCGATTGCCCCGTACTTGGCGATCGTGGCGCTATAGGTGTCATAAAAGGTGTCCCATAACGACTCGCGCAATGTGGGGCCTTCATAGAAGGTGTAGCGAACGCCGGCCTGCGCAACCTGACGGCGTTCGCGGCGGATATTCTTGCGCTTGGGCGCCGACAGGGCGGCAAGATAATCGTCAAAGGCGGGCCAGCCTTCATTGTGCCAGTGGAACTGCAGGCCCGTGCGGCGGGACAATCCTGCCGCCGATAACGTCTCGCTCAAGGCGCTATCGGTAAACAGCCAGTGGACTGACGAGGCCCCGGTGGCGGCGGCATGCGCGCGTAGGGCATCGGCTGCGGCATGGGCGATGTCGGGCGCGCAGGGCTCAGGGCATAGGATGCGCGGGCCGCTTACCGGAGTGTAGGGGATTGCCACCACGAGTTTCGGATAGTAGGGGAGGCCCGCCGCTTCATAGGCCCGTGCCCACGCCCAGTCGAAGACATACTCGCCATACGAATGGGTCTTGCGATAGGCCGGGACGAGTGCCGCGAGTTCCCTGCCGCGATAGAGCGCAAGCGGCTCCGGATACCAGCCGCTGGTCCCGCCTACCGAGCCGCTCTCCTCGAGGGCACACAGGAACTCGTGGCGCACGAATGGCTGGGGCCCGGCACAGGCATTCCAGTCGTCGCGCGGCACCTCCGCCACGCTCTTGAGGAACCGGTAGCGGATGGCCGGCGATTGGTTCATGGCCGCGATACAGGCCCCAGCTCTTTGTTGTGTCCATGGCCTGCGGGAGAGACGGCGTCTGGCGGCCGCAAGAGGGCGTTGAGCCGCTTTATGTCGGCTGCCTTCAGATGACTCATGGCCGCGGTGAGCTCGAGCCGGCCGAGGAGATAATCATACACGGCACGCGCGAAGTCGCGCCGCGAACGGTAGTAGGCCTGCTCGGCGCGCAGTACATCGACATTGTTGCGTATACCCACCCGCATTCCCAACCGCTCAGAGGCGAGCGCCACGCGCGCGGCCTTCTTCGCGGCCGCGAGGGCCGCTACCTCGTGATAGCCGTTGCGTACGTTGAGAAAGGCCTGCCGGACATCGAATTGGATACGGCGCTGAGCGCGCAGCACGGCCACATGCGCCCGGAAGGCCGCAGCGCTTGCGCGCTCGCTCTCGGCCGATAATTCCCCACCCTGGTAGATCGGTAGGTTCAGGTCAACACCGATGGTCTTGTCGCTTAGGGTCGTCCCGAATCCGAACTCGCCATCGTCGGCGCGCGTGTAGCTGTAGCTCGCCTCTGCGGTAATCGTAGGATAACGCGCGGCGGATGCCGCGTGTGCGCTTTCGGAGGCGGCATGCGCCTGCGAGCGGGCGGCCTGCAAGATCAGGCTTTGGCGCTGTGCCCGGGCCTCGTCTGCGATCAGGGTCCCGGTGCGCGGACGCGGCAGGGAGCGATGGAGATTGAGCGGCCACAGATGACGAGCCGGTAGGCCGGTCATGCGCTCGATGCGCGCGCGCGCAAGCCGCACGGCGTTATGGGCCGTGAGCATCTGGGCATGGACGACCTCATAGCGCGCCCAGGCCTCGTTGGCGTCCGTAATGGACGCGCGCCCCAGATGGAAGCTATGCATGGCGCTTTCATACTCGGCACGCAGCGCTCGCTCCTCGGCACGGCGCAGCCGCAGGTCATCGCGCGCCAGCAGGAATCCAAAGTATTGAGCAGACACCGTCAGAATCAGATTGCTGCGCGCAAGGGCGTAACGCAGCCGCGCGGCCTGCATGGTGGCGCCTGCCGCCTGCCAGGCGTAGAGCGCATGGATGTCGAGCAGGGTCTGTGTGACGGACACACCATAGCCGTGGGCGTTGAACGTAAAATGCCCGCTCGGAAACACAAGCCCGCCGACACCCCCTATGATCGTGCTCGTAAGATCGTTATAGCTCGTGTTCGCTTGCGCCGATACATGCGGCAGAAATGCCGAGCGGGCCTTGGGACCTAGGGTACGCGCCTCGCGGTAGGAGGCCCCGGCCTGCCGGTAACCCATATCATGAAGACACGCCGCCTGAAAGATATCCTCGAGATTGGCGGCCGGGGCCGGGGCCGCAGTCAAGGCAAAGAGGAGCGATAGGAACGCGAGCGATGCGCGCTTTGGCATGATCATGATATAGACCATTCTCCCGTGATCAGGTGCCCCGGTGGCAGAGGGCGCTAGGATAGCACTTTCGGGGGCGTCGGCACCGATGCCCACAACACTCACAGACCTTTAGCCTTTGATATGCCGCACGATGCGCACACGCATGCCATCGGTTAAATGGGTCCGTGCGCGGGTCACGACCAAGGCCCCGGGCCACAGGCCCGAACGTATGACCACACCCCGCTTATGGACGCGGGCGGTCCGAACCGGTTGCTCCTGGACATGCCGGCCGCGCACGATAAACACCACGGTGCCGGCACGCCGCAGAAAGACGGCGCCCCGAGGGACCAGCAGGCGATTGACCGTACCGGTCATGACGTCGACACGCAAGGGGCTACCGACGGTGAACCCGGCGCGCGCGGGCAGGGTAATCCACGCATAGACCCCGTGCCGTGTGCGCTTCGATGGCGTCAACCGATCGATGATCCCGGTCAGCGGGGACCGCGGGGACAAGGGGCTGTGCAGCAAGACGGCCTGCCCAATGGCAAGTATCGAGCGCAGCCTCACCGGAAAGGGTGCGCGCGCCTCTCGAATCGACGCCCCGCCCAGGCCAAACAGGCGTTGCCCGGCTTGACGATCCGCGCCGTCGTGCGCGAAGACCTGCGTCACCACGGCATTGACGGGGGCGCGGATCACACGCGGTGGGCCCGCGCCCGCGGGCTCCATCTGCGCCAGCACCTCGCCTGCCGTGATCAGGGCGCCCGATGAGATTGTGATCCCCGCGACACGACCGTTTATGGGGGCCATGACCACCGGGCTTGCCCCGGGCTCGACCTCGCCGATGGCGCTATGGATATCAGCGACTGGCGCCATGAACGCCCGCCCGACCGTGACCTTCGCGGGGGTGCCGGATGCCGGCGCCGAGTGGTGCGCGCAGCCTGCGAGCAGCGCGCCAAAAAGGATTAAGGCGGCGCGGCGTCGAAAGGCGGACACAGAAGACATCCTCATTGGCTATCCCGTCATGGTAGCGACCGTCCTTCGTGATCGCAAGACGCGCGCCACTCTGTGGCATAATGGCCGGATCACGAATGGTGTGGGGGGTAGGGTGCGTCTGCACGAATATCAGGCAAAGGGCCTGCTCGCGGCCTGCGGTATCGCGACCCCGCCGGGGGTCGTGGTGACGCAGGCCGGAGAGGTCGAGGCGGCATTGCAGAGGCTTGGCGTGGCGCAGTGCGTGGTCAAGGCCCAGATCCATGCGGGCGCGCGCGGCAAGGCCGGCGGGGTCCGGGTGCTCCCGGCGGGCGAGGTGGCGGCCTATGTCGGGGATATCCTCGGCACGCGGCTCGTGACGGCGCAGACCACTGCCTTGGGACTTCCGGTCGATGCGGTCCTGCTCGAGGCCCCGGTGGCCGCAACCGGCGAGATCTATCTCGCGTGCGCGCTTGACCGCAACGCCGGGGGACGCGTGTTGCTCGCCTCGCGCGCGGGCGGCATGGGGATCGAGGAGGGGGCCAAGCCCCTGTCGCAGATCATAGACCCCCTGCGCGGATTTTCGGCCTATCAGGGCCGCGCGCTCGCCAAGGCCATTGGGCTGTCCGGTCGGGCCGTGGCGACCTTCGGCGATGTCGCGGCCGCCCTCGTGGGGCTTGCCGATACCCGGGATGCGATGCTAGTCGAGATCAACCCGCTCATGATGCGCGATGACGGCCGGTTCGTGGCCGGCGACGCCAAGATCGAGATCGATGACAACGCCCTGTTCCGGCAGCGGGACCTTGAGGCCATGCGCGATCCGCGCCAGGGCGACGCCAAGGATGAGGAGGCGCGCGAGCGCGGCCTTCAATACATCGCCCTAGACGGCGATATCGGATGTCTTGTCAATGGCGCAGGGCTTGCCATGGCGACCATGGACCTGATCGCCCAGGCCGGCGGACGCCCCGCAAACTTTCTGGACGTCGGGGGGGGTACGACCGCGCACAAGGTCGCCGAGGCCCTGACGCTGCTCGCCTCGGATCGACGCGTCAAGGTGGTGCTCGTGAATATCTTTGGGGGTATCGTGCGCTGCGATCTCATCGCCGAAGGGCTCTTGATGGCGTCGGCGGGTTTCGGACGGCCGCTGCCGATCGTCGTGCGCCTCGTCGGGACCCGCGAGGCGGAAGGGCGGCGGGCACTGGCGGAGGGGGGATTGCGGGGAGATGTCACGCAAAGCCTCGAGCAGGCGGCGGTGCTGGCCGTGCAGCGGGCACAATCGTCATGAGCGTCCTCGTCCATCGCGGCACGCGCGTACTGTGCCAGGGATTTACGGGTAAGCAGGGGACCTTCCATTGTGAGCAGGCCCTCGCGTACGGGACCGATATCGTCGGCGGGGTCACCCCGGGCAAGGGCGGCACGCGCCACCTCGAGCGCCCGGTGTTCGATACCGTGGCCGAGGCCGTAGCCGCCGTAGAGCCGGATGCCTCGGTGATTTATGTGCCGGCGCCGATGGCCGCGGATGCCATTCTCGAGGCCGCCTCCGCCGGTATCGGCCTTGTCGTCTGCATCACGGAGGGCATCCCGGTGGCCGACATGGTGCGCGTCAAGGCGCTCCTGCCGGCCACCACGCGCCTCATAGGGCCGAACTGCCCGGGGGTCATCACGCCCGGCGAGTGCAAGATCGGCATCATGCCCGGGGCCATCCATAGCCGCGGTGTCATCGGCATCGTATCGCGTTCCGGCACGCTGACCTATGAGGCGGTGGCGCAGACCACCGCCGCAGGGCTCGGCCAGACGACATGCCTTGGCATCGGCGGCGATCCCGTGCATGGCCTGGGCTTTATCGATGCCCTGGGGCTTTTTCAGGGCGATGCGGCCACCGAGGGGATCCTTTTGGTCGGCGAGATCGGCGGGACGGAAGAAGAACAGGCCGCAGACTACATCCGCGCGCATGTCACGAAGCCCGTCGTCGCCTATATCGCCGGCACCACGGCCCCGCCCGGACGGCGCATGGGGCATGCCGGCGCGGTCATATCCGGGGGGCTTGGCACCGCCTCGGCCAAAAAGGCCGCGCTCGCGCAGAGCGGCGTGACGGTGGTCGAGTCCCCGGCGCGCATGGGGTATGCGATGGCGCAGGCCCTGGCGCGCTGATGGTGACCGTGGCGCTCTGCCAGATGCGCTGCGCCGTCGGCGATATCGCCGGCAATGCGCGCCGCATGGGCTCATACGCGCGCGAGGCGCGCGCGAAACACGGCGCCGATCTCATCGCCTTTCCGGAGCTCGCCATTACCGGGTATCCGCCCGAGGATCTGCTCTTGCGCGCCGACTTCGTGCAGCAGGCGCGCGCGGCGGTCTGGGATCTCGCGGCCCAATGCCCCGATATCGATATGCTGGTGGGTCTGCCCTGGGCGGAGGAGGGGCGACTTTACAATGCGGTAGCCTGGGTGCATGCGGGCCTCATCGCCGACATCTACCGCAAGCAGATGCTGCCGAATTATGGCGTATTCGATGAGCGCCGGTATTTTTCCGCCGGTGATCGCCCGCTGGTGCGCACAATCGGCGCCAATGCCATTGGTGTGACCATCTGCGAGGACCTGTGGGAGCCGGGCCCGGTGGCGGCTGCCGCGGCCGCGGGGGCGCATACCCTCATCAACATCAATGCCTCCCCCTATCATCGCGCCAAGGAGCTCTTGCGCGTGCAGGTGGCGGCATCGCGCATTCAGGAAAGCGGCGTGGCGCTTGCCTACGTCAATATGGTCGGCGCGCAAGATGAGCTCGTATTCGATGGCATGTCGTTTGTCATGGATGGCCAGGGCCGGGTGGTCGGGCGCGCCGCGGCCTTTCACGAGGCCCTTATCATAACGCGCCTCGATGCCGGCGGCGCGCCGGCAGCCGGTCCCATGGCCGATTGGCCTAGCGGCGAGCAGGCGCTCTACGAGGCCTTGAAGCTCGGGTTTGGCGATTACGTGGGGCGCAACGGATTCGGCACCGTGGTGCTGGGTCTGTCCGGGGGCATCGACTCGGCGGTCACGCTTGCCTTATGCCATGACGCGCTGCCGGGCGTGGCGGTGAAGGCGGTGATGATGCCGTCGCGCTATACCCACCCCATGAGCATCGAGGATGCGCGCAGCCAGGCCAAGGCGCTTGGCCTGGATCTTTCGGTCGTACCGATCGATCCGGCCTATGCCGCGCTTGCCGCTACGCTCGGCGGCCTCTGGGACGGGCCGGGCCACGCGCTTGCCGCCGAGAACCTGCAGGCGCGCATTCGCGGGACCTTGCTCATGACGATCGCCAACGCCCATCGGGGCCTTGTGGTCGTCACCAGCAATAAGAGCGAACTCGCGGTCGGCTACACCACGCTCTATGGCGATATGGCCGGCGGTTACGCCCCGCTCAAGGATGTCTTCAAGACTGACGTCTATGCCCTGGCCCGTTACCGCAATGGCCTCGGCGCGATCATCCCCGAACGAGTGCTGACTCGGGCCCCGAGCGCCGAGTTGCGGGTCGATCAGAAAGACACCGACAGCCTGCCGCCCTATGATGTCCTGGATGCCGTGCTGGCGCGCTACATCGAACAGGATTGGGACGCCGCGGCCTTGATTGCCGCCGGATTCGATGAACCGCTGGTGACGGAGGTCCTGCGTCTGGTGCGGGCCGCGGAACATAAGCGCAGGCAGGCCCCGATCGGCACACGCGTGACACCCCGCGCCTTCGGGCGCGACTGGCGCTACCCGGTGACCGTGTCTTATGGGCCGGGAAGGATGTGAGCACGCCGCAGGCGCCTGACATAGCGGCTTGATGGGAAATTGCGCGCGAGGACGCGCGCCGTATCGCGGCTTAAATGCACCATCCCCATACGCTCGTAGGCCATGGCCATGAGCCCCAGGGCGTCTGCGACCGCGGGTGTGCGCGGATAGTGCTCGATGACGCGCTTACAGCGGCTGGCGGTGGCCACATAGGCGCCGTGAATATAGTAGTAGCGCGCCACCGAGATATCGTTGCGCGCAAGCATATCGATGAGGTAATTGGCGCGCTCGGCGGCGTCGGTGGCATAGATGCTGTGCGGGTATTTTGTGACGACCGTTTCGAACGCGCGCAAGGCGGCGCGCAGCGCCGTGCTGTCGCGGCCGCGCAACGGGTTTACGCCAAATGCCCGCTCGATCATGCTTTTGTTTTTGTTGAAATTGACGAGCCCCTCGAGGTAGTAGGCGTAAGCGACTCGGGGGTCTGTGGGATGGAGACGTATGAAGCGCTTGATGGCCTCTATCGCGGCCTGCGATTCGCCGGACTTATAATAGGCGTAGGCGATCACGATCTCGGCCTGGGCGGCATAGCGTCCATAGGGGTAGTCTCCCTCGAGTTCCTCGAGCAGCGTGACCGCATGGTGGTTATTGCCGGCCTTGAGGGCGCTCACCGCGCGGTCATAGAATTTCTGTGCCGGCCAGTGGCGCACCTTGTGGTGGGTACGGCCACAGGCGACAAGGCTCGCAAGGGCGACGAGAATGCAAACGCGGGACAAAAGACGCATGGCTACCCCTCTGATAGGCGGGTGCAAGCTTAACCGGATTTGACGTGAGCGGAAAGGGTTTGGCGGACGATCGGAAATTTTGCCTGGAGATATCACCGGACGAGGAGGGCCTGAGACTCGATCGGGCGCTCGCGCGGCGCCTGCCGCAATTCTCACGCACCACGCTTCAAGGCTGGCTGCGCGACGGGCGCATTACCGTCGACGCGCACACGGCGAGTGCGGCGGCGGCGGTACACGCAGGCAACCGCGTGGCCTTCGACCTCCCGCCGCCTGCGGGCACGGATGTCCAGGCCGAGGCAATCCCGCTCTCATTGGTCTACGAAGACGACACCGTGATCGTCATCAATAAACCCGCGGGGCTGGTGGTGCACCCGGGGGCCGGCTGCGCGCGCGGGACCTTGCAAAATGCACTCTTGCATCACGCGCCCGAGCTTTCCGTGCTGGCCCGTTCTGGGATCGTGCATAGACTCGACAAAGAGACCTCGGGGCTGCTCGTGATCGCGCGCACCGAGGCCGCGCGGCTTGCGCTCATAGGGGAGCTTAAGACCCGCGAGATGGGGCGCGAGTACGAGGCCCTCGTCATCGGGACGCCGCCGGCCACGGGCTTTGTTGCGGCCCCCATAGGGCGCGATCCGCGCCACCGCACCCGCATGTGCGTGCGCAGCGGCGGGCGGCCTGCGCGGTCCGATTTCGTGGTGCGCGAGCGTCTAGGCCCCTATAGCCTCATCCGCGTGCGCCTCCATTCCGGCCGCACCCATCAGATCCGCGTGCATATGGCGCACATAGGCTTTCCGCTTGTGGGGGATGCGACCTATGGCGGCGGGCGCACGCGCCACATTTTAGCGCGTCAGGCGTTGCACGCATTCCGGCTTACCCTGCGCCATCCGCGCACCGGCGAGCCCCTGACCTTCGAGGCCCCGCGCCCGGATGACCTGGCGCGCGCCATCACGGCTCTGCGCGCCGGAGATACGACATGATCCGCGTCGTGTCCGCGGCCTGGCCCGTACTTGGTGTGCGTGCCTTGACCACATGTCGCGTAGGGGGTGTAAGCCAGGGCCCGTATGCATCCTTGAATCTGGCTATGCATGTCGGCGATAGCGCGCGCGACGTAGCCACCAATCGCGCCGCCGCAGCACGCGCGTGCACACTCCCCGCAGACCCCCTGTGGCTCGATCAGATCCATGGGCGTCATGTGGTCGATGCCGGGCAGCCGTGGGCCGCGCCCCCGCGGGCCGATGGCAGCTTTACCACCCGCCGTGGGGCGATCTGCGCCGTACTCACCGCCGACTGCCTGCCGGTGGTGCTCGCTGCCCGCGATGCCAGCTGTGTGGCGGTGCTGCATGCCGGATGGCGGGGATTGGCCGCCGGCATCCTCGAGGCCGGTGTCGCGGCCTTGCCTGTGGCGTCTTCCGGGCTTGCCGCGTGGCTTGGGCCGGCCATAGGGGCTGGTGATTACGAGGTCGGAGAGGAGGTGCGGCAGGCCTTCGGTGATCGGGCGGACGCGGCGTTTACGCCCACGCGTGCCGGGCATTATCGCGCCGATCTCTATGCGCTCGCGCGCCAAAGGCTTCGAGCGCTCGGGGTGACGGCGATCTACGGCGGGGGCCTCAACACCTTCCGCGACCCCGATCTCTACTCCTATCGCCAGACGCCGGTGTGCGGGCGAATGGCGACACTGGCCTGGATCGCCTGACGGGCCCCGCATAGGCACCGGACAAGACCGCGGGGCGCGCCTAGGCGAGGGCGAATCGCAACGAGAGATCGAGTGCGTGCAGCGATTTGGTGATCTCCCCCACGGATAGGAAATCGACCCCGGTCTCGGCATAGCGCGCGACGTTGGCAAGGGTAATACCGCCGGAGGCCTCGAGCAGGGCGCGTCCGGCCGTGCGGCGCACGGCGGCCTCGAGATCCGCGAGCGTGAAGTTATCGAGCAAAATGCGCACCGCGCCCGCATCCAGCGCCTCATCGAGCTCAGCCTGCGTCTCGACCTCGATCTCGACCATGCGGCCGTTTGCGATCTCGGCGGCGTGCGCCAGGGCGGCACGGATCGAGCCGGCGGCGGCGATGTGGTTTTCCTTGATCAAGACGCCATCATAAAGGCCGATCCGGTGATTGCCGCAGCCACCGCAACCGACGGCATATTTCTGGGCGAGCCTGAGCCCGGGCAGGGTCTTTCGGGTATCGAGGACCTGCGCCCGGGTATGCGCCACGGCATCGGCGTAGCGGCGGGCGTGCGTGGCGGTCCCTGACAGCGTTTGCAGGAAGTTGATCGCCGTGCGCTCGCCGGTCAAAAGCGCCCGTGCGGGACCCTCCAGCTCGCAGAGTACCGTTCCGGCGGCGATCCGGTCCCCGTCTTGCGCCTGCCATCTGATGCGGGTGCCGACAGCGAGCTGCCTAAAGACCTCGTCAAACCATGCGCAACCGCAAAGCACGCCCTCTTCGCGGGTCTTTAAGACGGCGCGCGCCGGGCGCGGCGGCACGAGTTGCGCGGTCAGGTCCCCCGATCCGACGTCTTCATCGAGGGCGGCTTGCACCTGCGCTGTGATCAGGACAGGGGAAACGGCCAACGGCATAGGATCATCCTGGCAAAGAGAGGGCGCCATTCGACGATTGGCATAGGGCCAAACAGCAGTAGGCGCGGCAACGTGCCGCATGGCGGGCGATTCTAGCAAAAAAGTGGAGCGGCGGGGCAGACATTATCGCCTCTATCGCCACCCATGCCATGGTGGCTTTCGGCGGCACACCCGTACACTCAAGGGACGCCGGCCGGCCGATCCGTCGCGGATGCACAGAGGAATACGGCCTCTCCCGGTTTTCTGGTAAAGCCCACCGAAATAGTATAAAGCATTGACTCATGGGGACAGCCATCGAAATCTCCCGTCGTGTTGAGTCTGTGAGCCCACCCCTAGGCCAAAGAACGAAGGTGACAAGGGCGTACACCCTGCGCAAGGCAATATCCTTGCGGGGGACGGTATGCGGGTGTCGGGATGAATGGCCAATAACGGTGGTCTCACCGGCACGTCTGTGCCGACGGAGGAAAACCACTGAGGGAGCGGTATGATGTCTAAGGGAAAGAACGCGGTCGCCGGCTACCCGGCGTGCGCTCCGCTCCTGGGCCGTCCGGTGCCGGGTTCCTCTCATCCTGCAAGACGGCGGAC
>JAKARI010000014.1 GCA_021819245.1 Pseudomonadota bacterium
GGGCCCCCTCAAAGATCGGGGCATCGTGGCCGCCGCGTCCATCGCATCGGTCCGCCCACCCGCTGGTGCGCCCCGACCAGGCCGATCGACGACCCGGTCGTCCCTATCCCTCGCTTTTGCGCCCGGGTTCTTAAACCTATGGTATGGCGCTCGCCCGGGGCTTTGTGATCGAGGGCTGTCGTCGTCGCGAGGCCCGTGGCCGCGTATCACGGGCATGAGCGCCTCGTGGCCGCGGCGCGGGGGTTCCGGCTGCGTTGCCTCTTCTCCGGCGATGGGCCGGTCCGTTCGCGCAGGAGACGCTAGCGATCACCGAATTGCTGGGTCTTGAGGTGGGCCTCGATCTCCCGGAACAGACCCACGATCGCGGGCTGCGCCTCGTGATGCCAGAAGGCGCGTGCGCCTTCTGTGGTGTGGTCCCCGCTCCGGCCCAGGACCGCAGCCAAGGCTGCCCACTGGGAGAGGCCCTGATAGCGGGCACCGCGCTCGCGCATCCAGATCTCAAGCCGCGCATAGCCGGTCCGCATGGCCTCGTCCGGGTACCCGTCTGGTTCGAGAAAGGCGTAGGCCGCCAGAACCAGGTCGCGTGATGGGAAGGCCGGGACCGCTGTTACCGGCGAGGGCGACGCCTGGGCGAGCCACGCCGGCAGATCGGACTCGCCCACCGGATCGGCAAGCAGGCGGCCCTGGTAGTGTTCGCCCCCCATATATCGCCAGAGCTGGAGGTCAACTGCCGTCTCGATGCCGGTGGCGATCAGCGGCCGCCCCGAGAGTTTCGCGAGCAGCAAGGCGCTGCCCACGACCGGAAACACATCGGGGTCGCGTCGCAGCTGCCCGATAAGCCGCCGGTCCAGCTTGATGTCGTCTGCCGGGAGTCGTGCGGCCTCGGTCAAGGGCGAATAGCCGGCCCCGAAGGCCTCGAGCGTAATCGCAAAACCGAGGGCCTTGAGCGCGTTCATGGTCTCGGTTGCCAGGGCCACGTTGGTCAGGGCCATGCCGATGGGCAATGCGATGCAAAGCCCCGCGGCGCCGCGCCCGCCAAGGGTGTCCGTGACCTCGTCGAGAAAGGCCGGATGAAAGAAATGATGAGCGCCGATGCTCAAGATCACACGCAGATCGTGACCACTCGCGCGCAGCCGCTCGCGCAGCGCCACGGCCTCATTCAAGGTCCGCCGGCCCAGAGCGCGGATAAGACGCGGATCTTTCTCGACATCGGGCATAAAGTCTTGTGCCGTGAGTGTTTCGTCGTCGTCGCGCCAGCGGGCCACGAGCTCGACGCCCTCGATGCGGCCCGTTGCGCACTGCGCCTGCGGCGCAAGGGCAAACAGGATCCGACCCTCTGCCAGCGCCGCCGGGAACCGCTTATGGATGGCGAGCCTTCGCGCGAAACGCCGCGCGATATCGCCCTCGAAGATGCGGTAGGTGTTGCGCCCCGCGTCCTTGGCCGCATAGAGCGCCTCGTCGGCCTGTGTCAGCAGCGTCCCGTAGCTCGTCGTCCCCGGCTTGTGAATGGCCCAGCCAATGCTTGCGGTGACCCGCGCCTGCGGGTCGGCCAGGGCGATGGCCGCGAGCAGCCGCGCCGACAGGGCCGCTAGGGCGTCAACCGAGTCGAGGCCTGCGGTGAGCGCGAACTCGTCGCCGCCGAGGCGCGCCACGCCCTCATCCTCGCGCACGACCTCCCGCAACTTTTGTGCTACGGCCTTGAGCAGGCCATCGCCAGCGGTATGCCCCTGAAGGTCATTCCATTCCTTGAACCCGTCAAGATCCATGACCCCGAGCGCCATGAACTGCCCGGATCGCTGCGCCCGCGCCATGGCTGATATTGTCGACCGTTCGAAATACGCGCGGTTGGGCAGCGCTGTCAGCGCGTCGTAGAGCGACAGCTTCATGAGGCCTTCCCGGCGCTCGTAGTTGTCGACGGCATAACCGATATCGTTACCGAGGGCCTCCAGGACCCGTCTCATGTCCTCATCAAAGAAGGTGCGGTCGCGGGCGACGATTCCAAGAATGCCCGCCACATGACTGTCGCGAATCCATGGCACGGCAAATGCCGTGACGAGGCCCAGTGTCGCGGCCTTGTCGCGCAGGGCCTCGTCTTCCAGCCATTGGTCTGCGCTTTCAAAGAGCCATGATGTGCCGGCCCGTCTGGCGCGCTCATGCAGGGTTGCCAGCGGGTGATTCCAGGCATTTCCTCCTTGTGAGACATCTGGCAGAAAAGAACGCCCGGAGCCCGCGGCTGCGGCGATCTCCGTCCCCTCGGGGCCCAGCAGCGAAATGAATGCCAGGGGAACATCGGTGCACTCGGCAAGGAGTTGGCAAATGTTACGAAACATCGGCCGGGCCTCGGTGGCGCGCGCGATCGCCTGGCTTGCGCGCGCCAGGGCCTCGTAGAGGGCATGGTAGCGGTCGGTCTGGCGCCGGGTACGCCAGGCGCTCAATGCCAGCCGCACACTCGCCACGAGATCCTCGAGAAGGGCGCGCAAGTCGGGGGTGAAATAGCCGGGATCGGCGCTCATGACAGCGAGGGCTGCCACCGGTTGTTTTTCACCCTCTTCGATGATCGGGTAGGCAAGAACGGCGCGCACGGGTTGCAGCGCCTCGTCGGCCATCACCGCGCGCAGTGCCGGATTGTCATGCGGGTCGATCGGTCCGTGTGCCGTGCCGCTGCGAAATGCCCGGCCGGCCAGCATCTGGCCGAATGGGGTGTCAGAGATGTCCCGGGATGGTGTCAGGCGCAGCAGGGCATCGCGTATCTCGGGATGCGCCGCCGCCGCGGCCCGAATGCTGAGCCTCGGGCCGGTCGCCTCCGGTACCGCGATGAAGGCCCCCATGATGTCCGTCTGCTCGATGAGGATTCGCACCAGCAGCGATTGCGCCTCATCCGGCGTGGGTTGGCGGAGCAATTCAAGCTGCATGAGGCGCACTGCCGCCTGATAATGCTGCAGCCGTTCGATTTCTTGCCGCTGGCGTACTCGGTCAATGGTGGCGGTCAGATGGCCGGCAAGCTCACGGGCCATTCCATACCAGATGACTGTCTGCGCCCGGCGCGAAGGGCATGCGACGATGACCGCGCCGGTCGTGCCGAGGGCGAGCGCCATGCATGTCGGAAAGGCCTCCTGGGCCACGCGCCGCCAGTCGCTGTCGACGGCCTGATCGAAGGCCGCCTCCAGCAGACCGGATGGCGCCGTGGTTTGAGTGGGACTGGCCACGGCGCAGCGGTCGCGCCAGCCCACGAACACGAAGGAGGCGTCGAGATTGTCCTGAATGATGTGCGCCGCATCGCGAAAAAGGTCCTCCGGCGGCGATCCCTTCGCGCTCTCCTGATTCAGATGAGAGAGTCCCTCATGCCACAGGCGCAGCTGCATCTCCTGCGATAGGAGGTTGGCGAGCAAAAGCCCCGTATACTGGCTCCCCCACAGGATCAGGAGGAACAGCGGCAGCCAGTGTGTCGTGTGGTGCCACCAGAGTGCCCATAAATGCTTTCCGGACCAGAACGCCTCGACCTTCCAGGGGTAACTCGGGACATCGGCGCGCATGACATGGTCGGTCAGAGGCAAAGGGGCGGGCAGGGCGCGCCAGAGGCCATCCCTCGCCGCTGCGAAGGGTTGTCCGCCGCGCGTTGCCAGACGGATGGCCAGGTGCGAGCGCGCGGCAAATAGCGGCACTCGGCCCAGGTTCGCGGGGTCGCCGATGAGAAACCTCGTGGCGCCGCCGCGACCGGTGATGCGGTATCGCAGCGGCACGACGGTCGCTCGAAACCGCCGCGCGTACACGGGTTTCCCGATCTCGAAGCGGGGGTCGTCGCGAATCGTCTGAAACTGCTCGGCCGAGATCAGGGGGCGTGACGTCGGCTGCGGTAGCGCCGACCACAGGATGCGTGAGCCGCGCGCGTTTAAGATGTTGATGTCGCGAAGCATCGCATGGGTGGCGAGGAAGGCGCGCAGGGTGTTTTTGGTAGGCGCGTCAAGCCCGGACCCGGCGGGTTGAGAACCGATCAGCGATTGTCCGAGAAAGCGGAGATCGGCGAACCGCTCGCTTAAAATCAGGCTCAGACGGTTGGCGACCTGCAAGGCTGCGGCATGGGCCCGCAGGCGTTCCTCCTTCTTAATGGTGTAGTACGTATTTACGGCGCGCCACAGGCCGACGGTCGCCAAAATGAGCCCGAAGCATGCAAACGCAATCGTCACAAGGCGCGTACGGGCCCAAATGGCGCGCAGCCCGGTCCCCGCCTTCCCCCATTGCTTAGGGGGAAGCGTGGCCAGAAAGGAAAGCCAACGTGACATGCAGTATCCTCGTATGGTCGCGGGAGGCACGTGTGCTGGCCCTTCCCGCGGCGCCCCCCGGTGCCGGCTCCCGTGTGATGGGCCTCAAACGGCCTCATCATCGCAAATGCCACGAGACCTGATGCAACGACCATACCAGCGCAGGAAATGGCCGCAATGGGCCGATCGCAGCGGCGTCCGTGCGCGGTCCGAGATCTTGTAGACGGCGCGCGCCGTCCATTGACCGGCCCCTGACGGCAGGTGAGGGGTGCCGGGGGGCAGGTTGTGTGCCGCGATGTCGAGGCCGCGGTCGGATGGGGCGGCGGGCGGCCGAGTCTGGCCGGGTGGGCGCAGTCGCCCCGGCGCGCGCGAGCCTTGCGTCGCACGAAAGGATCAGGGATATTCCTGCGAAGGGCGCCACTGCGCGCGCTCCCTATGGCGGGTCGCCGTAGGGGGCTTTTCGGCGGCAAGCCGTGCGGGCCACCTGCCGTCAAGCCCTGGCGGCCGCCGCCAAGGGCGCGGCGCCGTCTGCCGGTTCGGCCCGCGCGTATTTCACGGGGGCGTGCTGTCATTGCCGGTGCGTGGACATTATGGGGGTTGGCGCCTTGGCCGCCGGTTGCGTGCCTTGCGTCATGGAGGGTCGACCGCAACGTCTTTTGCGGCCGGCCTCTCAGGTCCCAGGACGAGGATTTTTGCCTTATGAAAGGTATCGAAAGGATAATGGCCCTCGGGCAGCGCATATGGTATGACAACATCAGCCGCGACCTGATGGCAGATGGCGGGTTGCGCGCGCTCGTCGCTCAGGGCGTGCGCGGTGTCACGACCAACCCGACGATTTTTGAGAAGGCGATCGGCGAAGGGACGCACTATGATGGCGATATCAGGGCGCTCAAGGCGCAGGGTATGGCGCCTGAGGCCATGGTGCGCGAGCTCATGATGGGCGACGTGCGCCGCGCGGCGGACATTTTGCGTCCGGTATTCGATGCAAGCCTCGGGGTCGATGGCTATGTGAGCATCGAGGTGGCGCCCAGCGAGGCGCAGGACGTGCAGGCGACCGTGGCCGAGGCCCAGGCCTTGTGGACCGCCCTTGCGAGGCCCAATATTATGGTCAAGATCCCGGCGACCGAGGCCGGTTACCAAGCCATGCGCGAGGTCTTGGCGCGAGGGATCAACGTCAATGCCACCCTGATCTTCTCCCTGCAGTCATATGAACGCGTCGCTGCGGCTTATAGCGCCGCGCTCGAGGAGAGGTTGGCGCGGGGCCTATCCATAGATCGCATGGCATCAGTGGCGAGTGTATTCATAAGCCGCGTGGATACAGTCGTCGATGCGCTGCTGCAAGAGAGGCTTAACACCGCCCCGGCGGCCGAGGCCAAGCGCCTGCGAGGGCTGCTTGGGCGCGCCGGCATCGCCAATGCGCAGCGTATCTATCAACGGTACAAGGATCTGTTCCGTGGTAAGGATTTCGCCCGCCTGAGGGCCCGTGGGGCACGCCCTCAGTGGCCGTTGTGGGCGAGCACGAGCAGCAAGAATCCCGCCTACCCGGCGACCTGGTATATCGATCGCCTGATCGCGCCCGATACCATTAATACCGTTCCGCCGCAGACGTTTCAGGCGATCCTGACCCACAGGCCCAAGGCGCTGCTGGAGGCCGAGATCGCGCAGGCCCCGGCCGTGCTCGACGGATTGCGTCGCGAGGGCATAGATCTGCCGCAGATCCTCGATACCCTGCTGGAGGAGGGTATCGCCTCATTTCAGAAATCCTATCAGGCCTTGGCGGCGCGCCTTGCCCAAAAATAAAGAGACGCGCGCGTCATGAGCCCAGTGCGCCCCGGAAGCGCGTATACTAAGCGGCGGGAGTCGGCCAGACAGTCGCTGCCTCACGGCAGAGGAAAGTCCGGGCTCCACAGGGCAAGGTGCCAGGTAACGCCTGGGAGGCGCGAGCCTACGGAAAGTGCCACAGAAAATATACCGCCCGTCTGACGGGTAAGGGTGAAATGGTGCGGTAAGAGCGCACCGCGCCGGTGGCAACATCGGTGGCAGGGCAAACCCCACCTGGAGCAAGACCGAATAGGGGGACCATGGCGCGGCCCGCGTCGTCCCCGGGTAGGTTGCTAGAGGCGCCTGGCGACGGGCGTCCCAGAGGAATGACTGTCCACGACAGAACCCGGCTTACCGGCCGACTCCCACTGCCCCTTCGCGACACCTCCATATAAGGAAAGGCTTAAGTTCTGGTGTGCGCTGTCGAGATCACCGGCCGTACAGGGGCCGATGGCGCCTATGGTCCCCCCTTGGCCGCTTTTCATCGTTCGCGCTTGACTTCGCTTTTCCTGCGTCTCTATAGTGTCATTAAGTGGGCTAAAGTGGATATTTGTGGGATAGAGGCGCAAAAGGACCATGTTCCGTGGCGTAAACAGCGTGAGTCTCGACAGCAAGGGGCGAGTCGCCATTCCGACCCGCTATCGGGAGGACCTGCGTAGCCGCTGCGGGGGTCGGCTCGTCATGACCGTCGATCGCGACCACTGCCTGTTGCTGTACCCGCTTCCGGAATGGGAGGTCATAGAGGCCAAGCTGGTCGGCCTGTCGAGCTTCAATCCCCATACGCGGCGCCTGCAGCGTCTCTTGATCGGGCATGCGACGGAGTGCGATATGGACGGGGCCGGACGCATCTTGTTGCCCGCGCCGCTGCGCGCCTTCGCGGCGCTGGATAAAGACATTACGTTGATCGGACAGGGCAACAAGTTTGAATTGTGGGATGCCGCGACCTGGGATGCGCGCCGCGCGGAATGGCTCGCACAGGCTGATGGCGACGAGCTACCCGCCGAGCTGCAGTCCCTGTCGCTGTGACCGGGGGTCACGAGCCCGTTCTCCTGGCCGAGACCCTGGAGGCGCTCGCGGTGCGGCCGCAGGGGCGCTATCTCGATGCCACCTTCGGGCGCGGCGGGCATAGCACGGAGATATTGGCGCGGCTCGCGCCAGACGGCGCGCTGGTCGCCATGGATTGCGATGATCAGGCGATCGAGGTGGCCACGCGGCGTTTCGGGGAGGACCCGCGTATGACGATAGTGAAGGGGCGTTTCTCCATGATCGGCCCGTATCGGGAACGCCCGCCATGGCAGGGAGGTTTCGATGGCATCCTGTTCGACCTAGGGGTTTCATCGCCTCAGCTGGATGATGCGGCCCGTGGTTTTAGCTTTCGGCGCGAAGGTCCGCTCGACATGCGCATGGACCGGCAGGCGCACCCAACGGCCGCCGAGTGGCTCAATAGCGCCCCAGAGGCCGAGATTGCCCAGGTCCTGCGGGAATTCGGCGAGGAGCGCTACGCGCGGCGCATCGCGCGCGCGGTGGTCGCATCGCGCGCCGATACGCCCTTTGTGACCACGGCGCAGTTCGCGTCGCTCGTTGCCCGCGAGATCCCGCGGCGGGAGCCCGGGCAAGACCCTGCGACGCGCGCCTTTCAGGCCGTGCGTATCCGCGTCAATGACGAGATAGGCGAATTGACCCGCGCCCTGCCGGCAGCGCTCGAGATCTTGCGGCCGGGCGGCCGTCTCGTGGTGATCAGCTTTCATTCGCTCGAGGACCGTGTGGTCAAACAATTCTTTGCGCGCGAGTCGCGTGGGGATGATTACCCGGTGCGCCTGCCGGTCCCGCAGGCATGGCTTGCGCCCCGTCTGCGGGTGATTGGCAAGGCATTGCGGCCCGGTGCTGCGGAACGTGCCGCAAATCCCCGGTCCCGCAGCGCGGTGTTGCGTGTCGCGCAGCGCCTGGAGGTGGCGTCATGACGGGTCGTGCCACCATTTTCTGGGTCGTGGCCCTCGCCCTTTCGGCGTTGGCGCTCGTTGATGTCCGCAATCGGTATCTCTTGCTTTTTGGCCGCGAAGAGCACTTGATCGGCCAAAGGGATGCCTTGCGCGTCGAGTGGGGGCGGCTCTTGCTGGAGCAGGGGACGCTCGCCGCCCATCGGCGAATCGATCGCATCGCGCGGCATCGTTTCGGCATGAAAATGCCCGATCCGCGGCGTATCGTGCTCATCTATACCCAGCCGTCGAAAATTCCATGACCGGCCCGCGTCCTCATATCGCCGTCAGGGGCCAGGCAGGGTTCGGGCGCTCGGCGTTCGTGATGACGCTCATGCTCGCAGCGCTCGCCCTGCTGGCCGTGCGGGCCTTCTATCTGCAGGTCCTGGATGCGCCCTTTCTGCGCCGCGAGGCCCGGCGCCAGACCATTGAAACCGTGCAACAAGAGGGTCATCGCGGTATGATCGTCGACCGTCACGGCCAGCCGCTTGCGATCAGCACTCCCGTCGATTCCCTCTGGGCCAACCCCCAGATCCTTTTGAAGGAGCCCGCGGTGTGGCCGCGCCTCGCGCACGCGATCGGATGGCGCATGGCGACATTCGAGGATGCGCTCCATGCGCAAAGGCACGAGCAATTCATGTACTTGCGCCGCGAGGTGGATCCACGGTATGCGCAAGGCGTGCTCGCCTTGCGCATACCCGGGGTCGCCTCGCAACGCGAATATCGCCGCTACTACCCGGCAGGGCCGGTGGCCGCGACCTTGATCGGCTTTACCAACATCAACGACCAGGGTCAGGACGGGGTGGAGCTCGCCTACAATTCCGTGCTGAGCCCACGTCGCGGGCGGGCGATTGTGGTTCGCGACGGCCTGGGCGAGCCGATCGCCGTGCGGCGCGGGCGAAGGCCGCCCCGTCCGGGCCATACCCTCGTGCTGAGCATCGATGAGCGCATCCAGTATCTGGCCTATCGCGAACTCCTTAAGGCGGTACGCTATCATGACGCGCGCAGCGGCTCGGTGATCGTGCTGGATGCGCGCAACGGGCAGGTGCTGGCCCTGGCCAATGTCCCGAGCTTCAATCCCAACACCCGCAGCGACCTAGACAGCAGCTACTACCGCGACCGCGCGGTGACCGATGTCATCGAGCCTGGGTCTTCTCTCAAACCGTTTACGATTGCGCTGGCGCTGCAATCCGGGCGCATTACCCCCCATACCCTGGTCAGCACCTCCCCTGGCAGCTACTGGGTGGGGCCCGATCGGATCAGCGATGTCGGGGACTTCGGGCTCATCGATGTCTCCCATGTCATCGCCGAGTCCAGCAATGTCGGGGCCTCCAAGATCGCCTTGACGACACTCACGCGCCGCGCCATGTACCGCAACTTTTTGCGTCTGGGGTTCGCGCAGTCGACGCATAGCGGCCTGCCCGGTGAGTCGAGCGGCTTTTTGAGCCCGCCGGATACCTGGGAGCCGATTCAAAAGGCGACCTTGTCCTTTGGTTATGGCATATCCGTGACACCCATGCAGATGGCGCGCGCCTATACCGTGTTCGCCGATGGCGGGGTGTTGAGGCCCATCAGCATTCTGAAGGCCGCGATGCAGTCGCCCGGACGGCGGGTGTTTTCCCGAACCGTAGTCAGTGAGATGCGCCATATGCTGGAGCTCGCGGCGAGCCCCGTCGGCACGGGCGCCAACGCCGATGTGGTGAATTATCGCGTGGCCGGCAAGACCGGGACTGCGCATATCGCTGACGCTACGGGGTATCATAAGCACCGCTACGTGGCCTCTTTTGGGGGGTTTGCGCCAGCCTCCGATCCGCGGCTCGTGATCTTCGTTGACGTCCGGGATCCCCGTAAGCACGGATATTATGGGGCGCAGTGCGCAGCCCCGGTGTTTCGCAAGGTCATGACCGGTGCCCTGCGGATTCTGAATATACCGCCCGACAATCCGGTCACCATCATGGCGCGTGCGCGCACGAGGTGGTCATGACGGCAATGCTGGCCGCGCTTCTGGCGGGCATCCGCGAGATCGGACCGGGTGCCGATCGGCCGATCTCGGCGCTCAGTCTCGACAGCCGGACGGTGGTACCGGGCGCGCTCTTCATGGCCTTGGCCGGTACCAGTCAGGATGGCCGCCGTTTCATCAGCGATGCGGTCGCGCGCGGCGCGGCCGCGGTCGTGTGCGAGAACGGGGCCGATGCCTGGCTGGGGGCGGTTCCGGTCATGGCCTGTGCGGGCCTGCGCCGCCAGGTCGGGGTCATGGCCGACCGTTTCTACGGGCACCCATCGCAGGCCTTGTCGGTCATCGGGGTGACCGGGACCAATGGCAAGACCACGACCAGCCATCTCATCGCCCATGCCCTGAATACCCGCAGCCCCTGCGCGCTGATCGGGACACTGGGCAACGGCTTCCCGGGCGCCCTGGTGCCGGCCGACCGCACGACGCCGGATGCGATATCCGTGCATCGCTGGCTCGATCGCTTTCGGCGCGAGGGGGCGAGTGCGGCCTCCCTGGAGGTGTCCTCGCATGCCCTCGACCAAGGCCGGGTCGTAGGGGTGCGTTTTGCGGGCGCGGTCTTTACGAATCTCACGCGCGATCACCTGGATTATCACGGAGATATGGCACGCTACGGCGAGGCCAAGGCCCTGCTCTTTGCCGTGCCGGATATCGCGTTCGCGGTCCTAAACAGTGACGATCCCTTTAGTGAGGTCTTGGCGGGCCGATTGTCCCCGGGGGTTCGGGTATGGCGTTATGGGGGCACGGGCGATGTCCGCATCGAGGACGCACGCGCGACCCCTCGGGGTCTCGAGATCGCATTGGCGGTCCCCGAGGGTCCCGTGACCTTAAAGAGCCCCTTGTTTGGGTCCTTCAATGTCTACAATCTGGCGGCGGCGCTCACCACGCTGCTTGCCCTGGGCTGGCAGGCGCGTGATGCCGCCAGCGCCCTGGCCACCGTCACCCCCATTCCGGGACGCATGGAGCCGGTGCCGGGGCGGGCCGATCAGCCGTTCGTGGTGGTGGATTACGCCCATACCCCGGATGCCCTGGAAAAGGCCCTGGCGGGCGCGCGCGTGCATGCCGCAAAACGGGTCATTTGCGTCTTCGGATGCGGCGGCGACCGTGACCGAGGCAAGCGCTCACTCATGGGGGCCTGCGCGAGCCGCTATGCCGATCTCGCGATCGTGACCCATGACAATCCGCGCCATGAAGACCCCGATCGCATCATCGCCGATATCCTGAGCGGGGTTCCGGATGAGGCCCGGGCGCGGTTCGTCGTGATGGGCGACCGCCAGGCCGCGATCGCCCATGCCTTGCGCGAGGGGTCCGCGGGGGACGTCGTGGTCATTGCCGGCAAGGGGCACGAGGAGTATCAGCAGTTCGGTGACCGCCGGGTCCCGTACAGCGATCGCCTCACCGCCCGCCAGCTCCTGGGGGCGCCATGATGACGATCGATGAGGCCGCGCAGGCGATCGGGGCGGGGCCCGCGGCCTCGGGATGGATCGAGAGTGTGGCGACCGACACCCGGACCATGACGCCTGGCTGCCTCTTCTTCGCCTTGCGGGGCGCGCGCTTTGATGGCCATGCCTTCTTGCGTGATGCCGCCGCCCAGGGGGCGGTTGCGGCCGTGACCGACCGCCCCTGCGAGCCCGGCTGGCCCCCTTGTCTCGTGGTCCCGGATACCCGCCTGGCCTTGGGGCGTCTGGCCGCCTACTGGCGGCGCAAGATGGGCGCGCGGGTGCTCGCGGTGACCGGCAGCAATGGCAAGACCAGCGTCAAGGAGATGACCGCCCGGATACTGGCGGTCGAGCAATCGGGCATCGCGACCCGCGGCAACCTCAATAACGACATCGGGGTGCCGCTCACCCTCCTGCGCCTGCGGCCCAGCCATCGCTATGCGGTGATCGAGATGGGCATGAACCGGCACGGCGAGATCGCCGCCCTGGCGGCGCTGGCCGCCCCGGATGTGGCGGTGGTGACCAACGCCGGGCACGCGCATCTCGCAGGCCTTGGCACGGTCGAGGCCGTGGCCCGCGAGAAGGGGTCCCTGTATCCGGCCCTCGGCCCGGGCGGTATCGCCATCATCAATGCCGACGATCCGTATGCCGCCTATTGGCGGGGGCTCGCCCGCGGGCCGGTGTGGACCTATGGCTTGAGCGCGTCGGCGGATGTGTCGGCCCGGTTTACTTTAGGCGGCCAGGGCACGGAGCTTGCCATCGAGGCCCGCGGGTGGACTGCCGCCCTGCCCGTGCGGCTTGCGGTACTGGGGCGGCACAACGTGGCCAATGCCCTGGCCGCCACGGCCCTGTCCCTGGCCGTCGGCGCCTCGCGCGACGCCATCGCCGTGGGGCTTGCCCGGACGGTGCCCGTTGCCGGGCGCCTGGAGGGTGTCGCGGGGCGCGCCGGCTCGCGTGTGATCGATGATAGCTACAACGCCAATCCGGATTCGGCGCGGGCCGCGCTCGCGGTGCTCGCCGATCTGCCGGGCGAGCGGTGGTTCGTGTTGGGCGACATGGCGGAATTGGGCGAGGGGGGCGCTGCGCTGCATCGGTCGTTTGGCGAGGCGGCATCGGCCGCCGGCATCGAGCACCTGTGGACGCTGGGCACGCTATCGGCCGAGGCCAGCCGCGCGTTTGGCGGTGGCGCCCGGCATTACGAGGACCAGGAGACGCTCTTGCGGGATCTGCAGGCGGCACTCCATAAGGATGCCGTGGTATTGATCAAGGGATCGCGGAGCATGCGCATGGAGCGCCTAGTATCCGCCTTGCGTGCGAGTTGAGGGTCGAATGTTTCTGCTCATCATGAAGGTATTTGCCGCCTCATCCGCCACGGGCCTCCTCGTGTGGCGCGCCCTATTCGCGTTCCTGACGGCGTTTGCCCTGGGGGTTGCCATGGGCCCTGCCATGATCCGCAGGCTTGCCGCGCGCCAGATCGGCCAGACGGTCCGCAAGGATGGCCCGCAAAGCCATTATCACAAGGCCGGCACGCCGACTATGGGCGGGCTGCTCATCGTGTTCGCGATCACGGCCTCGACCATCCTGTGGATGCGTCCCGCGAGCGGCGCGACATGGGTCGCGCTCGCCACCCTCATCGCGTTTAGCGTCATCGGCTGGGCCGACGATTACGTGAAGCTTCTTCATAAAAACCCGCGCGGGATAGGTGCGCGCGCGAAGTTCACCTCGCAGACCGTGGCCTCGCTCGCGGCCGCGGCCGCGATCTACATCCTGGCGCACAAGGGGCCCGATACCGGATTCTACATACCCTGTGTGGCCCGTCCGCTCGCGGAGCTCGGCGCATTTTCCTTTGTCGCGCTGGGGTTCCTGGTGATCACGGGTTCCAGCAACGCCGTCAATCTGACCGATGGCCTAGACGGGCTTGCCGCCTTCCCCACGGCGCTTGTCGCGCTTGCGCTCGGCGTGCTCGCCTACATTGCGGGTTCCGCGCATCTGGCCGCGCAGGTCAGTCATCCTTTCGTGCCCGGCGCGCGCGAGCTCGCCGTGTTTTGCTGTGCGATCGTAGGTGCTGCGCTTGCCTTCCTCTGGTTTAACGCCTATCCCGCGCAGGTGTTTATGGGTGATGTCGGGGCCCTGGCCTTAGGCGCCGCCCTGGGTGTGGTGGCGGTGGTGATTCGCCAGGAGATCCTGCTTTTCATCATGGGCGGCGTGTTCGTGGCTGAGACCTTCTCGGTCATGCTCCAGGTCGGGTCATTCAAGCTGACTGGGCGGCGCCTGTTCAGAATGGCCCCACTGCACCATCATTTCGAGCTCAAGGGATGGCCCGAATCACGCGTGATCGTGCGTTTCTGGATCATTACCATCGTCCTCGTGCTGGTGGGGTTATCGACCCTCGGGGGGCGGGCATGACGGAGCGGGCGGTCGTGCTGGGGCTGGGCGAGACCGGCTTGTCGTGCGTAAGTTATCTACGCGCTCAGGGCTATGAGGTCACGGTGTGCGACACGCGCGCCGCCCCGCCGCTCCTTGGGTCACTGCGCACCCGCCACCCGCAGGTGCCGGTGCTCCTGGGTGATTTTCGCAAAGAGGTCCTGACCACGGCCGATCTGCTGGTGGTAAGCCCGGGGCTCTCGCTCAAGGAGCCGGCCATCGCCGCGGCACGGGATCAGGGCGTGCCGACGGTCGGCGATATCGAATTGTTCGCGCGCGCCTGTCTTGCACCCGTTATTGCCATAACCGGATCCAACGGCAAGAGCACCGTCACCACGCTGGTCGGCGACATGCTCGCGCGCGCCGGGCTCGACGTCGCAGTCGGCGGCAATATCGGCATCCCCGCGCTGACCTTGCTCGATCGGCCGGCACCCGACATCTATGTGCTCGAACTTTCGAGCTTCCAGCTCGAGACCACCGCGAGCCTGAATGCCCAGGCGGCCACGGTCCTGAACATAAGCCCCGATCACATGGACCGCTACGAAGATCTCTCGGACTACGCGCATGCCAAGGTGCGCATCTTCAGCGGGGTGGGGCGGATGGTCATCAATCGCGACGATCCTTGGGTCGTGGCCATGGGCCATGAAGACCGGGAGGTCGTGACATTCGGGCTCGGGCGGCCGACAGGACATGATTTCGGGCTTATAGACCATGCCGGGGCGCCATGGCTCGCGCGCGGGCGCGAGCCCGTGCTGGCGGAGGCCGCGGTGCCCGTTCCGGGGCGCCACAATGTCGCCAATGTCCTGGCCGCGTTTGCGCTCGCCACCGCCGCGAGCCGTGACTTCGAGGCCATGGCCCAGGCGGTGCGGGAGTTTCGCGGTCTGGCCCACAGGACGCAGATCGTCGCTAAGCGCGACGGCATCGATTGGATAGATGATTCCAAGGGCACCAATGTCGGTGCAACCGCCGCGGCCATGGCCGGCCTCGCTGGTCCGGTGGTGCTGATTGCAGGCGGCGACGGCAAGGGCGCGGATTTCACGCCTCTTGCCGCAAGCGTGCGTGGAAAGGCGCGCGCGGTGGTATTGATCGGGCGCGACGCCGCGCGTATCGAAGAGGCCTTGCGCGGCTGTTGTCCGATCGTCCATGCCCGCGATATGGACGAGGCGGTACTCTTGGCGCGCGAGCAGGCGCATTCCGGAGATCAGGTGCTGTTGTCCCCGGCCTGCGCGAGTTTCGATATGTTCCGGAATTACGCCCATCGTGGCGAGGTATTCGCCGATGCGGTCCGGCGGCATGTGGCAGGCAGCGCGGAGGATACCCATGGCTGACGCACAACACGCCGCCGTCGTGCGCCGCCCGCCGCCGCTAGACAGCGTCCTTTTATATACCGTGCTGGCATTGCTCGGGCTCGGGCTCGTCATGGTGTACTCGGCATCGGCATTCGTTGCGGTTCACGAGGTCGACTACAGCACCTATTACCTGTGGCACGACATCGTCAATACCGCGCTCAGCGTCATTACGCTGGCGGTGGTGGTGCGCATCCCGGTCGCGGTGTGGCGCCAGGTCTCGCCCTATCTCCTGATGGCGGGGCTCGCAGCCCTGATCATGGTCCTGATCCCGCACATTGGGGTGCGCGTCAATGGTTCGGCGCGCTGGTTGTCTTTGGGTGTCATCAATATCCAGCCCTCCGAGTTCCTGAAATTGTTCCTGGTCCTTTATCTCGCCGGCTATCTGGTGCGGCGCAAGGACCGTCTGAGCGAGTTTACCCATGGCATCCTGACGGTCGCGACGTTGCTCATGGTGACCGGGGTGCTGCTGTTGCTCGAGCCGGATATGGGCAGCGAGGTGATCTTGTGGGCGGTCGCCTTCGGCATGCTGTTTGTAGGCGGTGTGCGTCTCAGCCACTTCGTCGCGGTGGTGGTCTCGGGGGTGGGGGCCGGCGTGCTGCTGATTCTGGCATCGCGCTACCGGGAGGATCGGGTCATAGGCTTTTTGCACCCGTTCGCGCGCGCGCGCGGCGACGGCTACCAGTTGGTCCAATCCCTCATGGCCTTCGGGCGCGGCGGGTGGCTGGGGCGTGGGCTCGGCTTGAGCATTCAGAAGCTCTACTATCTGCCGGCCGCGCATACCGATTTTCTGTTCGCCATCATCGCCGAGGAGCTCGGCCTGGTCGGCGTGCTGGTGGTCATCGGACTCTTTGCCGTCCTCGTGACCCGTGCCTTTCAGATTGCCGAGGCGGCGCGGCGCGACGGCGATCTCTACGCCTGTTATGTCGCCGAGGGGGTCGCCATCCTCATCGGTCTGGAGGCCATCATCAATATGGGGGTCGACATGGGGGTTTTGCCGACCAAGGGGCTCGCCCTGCCATTGTTGAGCTATGGTGGCTCGAGTACGTTGATGAGCTGCACGGCGCTCGGGCTCTTGTTGCGCATCGATCGCGAGCGCAAGGCCCAGGGGGCATCGCGATGACGACCGTTCTGATCGCCGCCGGCGGCACGGGGGGCCATGTGTTTCCGGCCCTTGCCGTGGCGCGGGCATTGCGTGCCGAGGGTGTGGAGGTCGCATGGATCGGGACAGAGCGCGGGCTTGAGGCGCGCGTCGTGCCGGCGGCCGGATTCTCCGTGGACTGGATTGCGATCCAGGGTTTGCGGCGCGGATCCGCGCGCGATCTCATAGGGTTGCCGGCACGCCTCCTGGCCGCGCTCTGGCAGACCTACCGGATCTTCCGGCGGCGGCGGCCGGACGTGGTGCTTGCGCTCGGGGGATTTGTCGCAGGGCCTGGCGGGATCGCGGCCTGGCTTACGCGCACCCCGCTTGTCGTGCATGAGCAAAATGCCCTGGCCGGCCTTACCAATCGCTACCTTGCGCTCGTTGCCGACCGCGTACTCTGTGGTTTCCCGGATGCGTTTCGCTCCTTGCCCGGGGCGGTGCATACCGGCAATCCGGTGCGCGCCGAGATTCAAAACGTTGCGCATCCCGAGATCAGGCTCAAAGGTCGCGCACCCCCGTTGCGCGTCCTGGTCGTGGGCGGCAGCCAAGGGGCCTCGATATTGAACACCGTCTTGCCCCAGGCCGTGGCGCTGATCGATCCGGCGTACCGCCCCGTCGTTCACCATCAAACCGGGGATCGAGGGCTTTCCGCAACCGGCGAGGCCTATGCCGCGCGCGGCATAGACGCGCGCGTGACCGCGTTTGTGGAGGACATGGCCGCCGAATACGCATGGGCGGACGTCGTTGTGTGCCGGGCGGGCGCCATGACGATTGCCGAGTTGTGCGCGGTCGGGATTGCCGCCGTGCTGGTCCCGTTCCCGCACGCCACCGACGATCACCAGACCGCCAACGCCCGCTTTCTCGTGGATCGCGAGGCTGCGTTGTGCGTCCCGCAGGCGGAGTTCTCCCCGTCCCATGTCGCGGAACTTCTCGAGGGGTTCGCGCGCTCGCCCGAGGTCGGCGTGCGCATGGCTGAGCGCAGCCGCGCATTCGCGATGCCCGACGCCACGGAGCGCATCGTGGCGGCGTGTCTGGAGGCAGCCCATGCATAACGTTCATCGCATTCATTTCGTGGGCATAGGCGGGGCCGGCATGTGCGGAATCGCCGAGGTCCTGCATAATCTCAAATTCGAGGTCTCGGGCTCGGATGCCGCCGAGAGCGCAACGACCCGGCGGCTTGCGAGCTTGGGGATCAAGGTCCACATCGGGCATGACCAAAGCCTCGTATGCGCCCAGGACGTGGTCGTGGTGTCGTCTGCAATCATGCCCGACAATCCCGAGGTTGTGGCGGCGCACGCGGCCAAGATCCCGGTGATTCCGCGTGCCGAGATGCTAGGCGAGCTCATGCGCTTGCAGCAGGGCGTGGCGGTTGCCGGTACGCACGGCAAGACCACGACCACGAGCCTCGTCGCCAGCGTTCTTGGGCAGGCCGGGCTCGATCCCACGTTCGTGATAGGGGGCCGCCTCAACAGCATAGGCAGCCATGCGCGACTCGGGCGCGGGCGCTATCTCGTAGCCGAGGCCGACGAGAGCGACGCCTCGTTCCTGCACCTTCAGCCCCTGATTGCGATCGTCACGAACATCGATTCCGATCATATGGGCACGTACGGCGGGGACTTTCAGCGATTAAAGCAGGCGTTTCTGGCGTTCCTGCACAACCTGCCGTTCTATGGGCTTGCCATCGTCTGCATCGACGATCCCGTGATACGCGAATTGCTGCCCGCCATCCATAAGCCGGTGCTGACTTACGGCGTGAGCGAAGATGCCGGGATGCGCGCCCATGCCATCGTTCAGGAAGGGCAGAACATGCATTTTACGGTGGCCTATCAAGGTGAAGAGGCGTGGCTTACGGCGTCCCTGCGCCATCCCGGCCGCCACAATGTCCTAAACGCGCTTGCCGCCATAGCCGCGGGCCACGAGCTCGGCGCCAAGCGCGAAGACATAGCCCGCGGGCTGAGGATCTTCTCGGGTATCGGGCGCCGTTTCCAGATCAACGCCCTCTCCGAATTTCCGGGGGGCGATGTGCTTTTCGTGGACGACTATGCGCACCATCCTCGCGAGATCCAGGCGACGCTGGCGGCGGCGCGCGGGGGATGGCCGGATCGGCGCCTCGTGGTGATTTTTCAACCGCACCGCTATACACGCACGCACGACCTGCTCGAGGATTTCGCAGCGGCGTTGGCCGACGTCGACAATCTGTTCGTCACCGAGGTCTACGGCGCGGGCGAGGCCCCCATAAGCGGGGCCGACGGCCGCGCCCTGTGCCGCTCGCTGCGCGCACGCGGGCGCCATCCGGTGTTTGTTGAAAGCCTGGCCGATTTGCCGCGGGTCCTGTCTCCGGTCGTGGCCGCGAACGATCTTGTGCTGACGCTTGGTGCCGGCAACATCGGCCAGGCCGCCCTGACCCTGCCCGATGCCCTGAGGGCGGCGCCATGAGCGTCCCGACCCCTATGAAAGACAGCGTCGTGCGCCATAACGAACCGCTGTCCGGCCACACGACCTGGCGCGTCGGCGGGCCGGCTGATCTCTTTTATGTGCCTCCCACGGTCGCGGCGCTCGCGGCGTTTCTTGCGGCGCATCGTGACCTTCCCTTGCTGTGGCTTGGGCTTGGCAGCAACACCCTGGCGCGGGATGGCGGATTTAGGGGGGTCGTCATAGCCACCGCCGGCGGGCTTTCCACCATCGGCCTGTCCGACAAAAGGGTGCGCGCCGAGGCCGGGGTGCCGCTCGCCAAGCTTGCGCGCTTTAGCGCGCAATCCGGGTTTATGGGCCTTGAGTTTCTCGCGGGCATACCAGGCACGGTGGGCGGGGCGCTGGCGATGAATGCGGGGGCCGGCGGACACGAGATCTGGGAGTACGTCGTCGCGGTCGAGACTATCGACAGGCAGGGCCGGATCACGAGACGCACGCGCGAGGACTTCGAGGTCGGCTACCGCCATGCCACATCATCCCGCGAGGAATGGTTCGTGGGCGCCTTCTTCAACTTGGCGCCCGGTGATACCGAGGCTGGCATGGCCCGTATTCGCGAGCAGCTGGCGTTGCGCAATCGCACCCAGCCGCTGCATACCGCCAATGCCGGATCGGTATTCCGCAACCCACCGGGCGATTATGCCGGGCGCCTGATCGAGGCGGCCGGCCTCAAAGGGCTGCGTGAAGGGGGCGCAATGGTCTCGCCGCGGCACGCCAATTTCATCGTCAACGATGGCACGGCGAGCGCGGCTGATATAGAGCGCCTGATCGACCGGGTCCGCTCACGGGTTCGGGAACAGACCGGCATAGTGCTAGGCCTTGAGGTCAAGATCGTGGGAGACGCGCCATGAGTCGTTATGGAAAGGTCGCCGTGCTTTATGGGGGCCAGTCCTCGGAGCGCGCCGTGTCTCTGAAAAGCGGGGAGGCGGTGCTCGCCGCCCTGCGCGCGCGCGGCATCGACGCCCACGGGATCGACGCCGGGCGCGACCTCGCGGCGCGCCTTGCCGAAGGTTACGACCGCGCCTTTATCGCGCTTCACGGGCGCTTGGGCGAGGATGGCTCGGTGCAGGGGCTGCTCGAGGTCATGGGCATGCCTTATACCGGCAGCGGGGTCGCGGCCTCGGCGGTCGCCATGGACAAGATGTTGACAAAAGCGGTATTGCGCGCGGCATCGCTGCCGACCCCTGATTTCCGCCTGCTGCGCCGCGAGGAGGACCTGGCATCGGTCACCGCGCTTGGCCTGCCGCTCATCCTGAAACCGGTATCCGAGGGCTCGAGCATCGGGGTGAGCAAGGTCGTATCCCCGGCGGATCTGGAAACGGCGTTTCGCAAGGCGCATGCCTATGGGCCGGTGCTCGCCGAGACCTGCATCACCGGCCCGGAATATACCTGCGCCATTCTCGGCGACCGGGCCTTGCCGGTGATAAGGCTCGAGACCGCGCGGGATTTTTATGATTACGACGCCAAGTATGTGCTGGATACGACACGCTACCACTGCCCATGCGGCTTGCCGGCGGCAGAGGAGCGCGCCATGCAGGCGCTTGCGCTCGCGACCTTCGAGGCGCTTGGCGCGCGTGGCTGGGGGCGTGTCGACATCATGGCCGGCGCCGGCGGCGCGCCTTATGTGCTCGAACTCAACACCGTACCGGGAATGACGGACCACAGTCTCGTGCCGATGGCGGCCCGCCATGCCGGCCTGGGATTCGAGGATCTGGTGCTGGCCATCCTGTCTGAAACCCTGGAGGCGCCATGAGAATGGGCGCAGACGTCAGGGCCCGCGCCGCGCCCGACCACCGTAGCTCGTGGTGGTCGGGGCGTACGCGCCGCATCAACCGGCGGTATGCGCGCACCGCGGCGCTGATCGTAGCCGGTCTGGCCCTGGCCCTGGGCGGGCATGCGCTGCTCGCCCCCAACCGCTTCCCGGTGCGGTCAGTCCATGTGATTGGCCGTTTCCAGCGGATTCCGCAACCGCTGCTGATCGCCGCGGTCCGGCCATTTCTGTACCAAAACTTCTATAGCCTGCGGCTTGCCGCCGTTCGCGCCGCGGTGTCGCAGGTGCCATGGGTGGGTTCGGTGCGCGTCGAGCGGCGCTTCCCGCGGGCCCTCGTGATCACCATCGGGCGGCTCCATCTTGCGGCGCGCTGGGCGCACGGCGGATGGGTCGATACCCATGGCGAGCATGTGCATCTGCAGGGCTACGGGCCACCCGCGGGGTTGCCGGTGTTCCAGGGGCCGGCCGCCAGCGAACAGGAGATGTGGACCCATTACGAGCGCCTGCAGGCGCTCTTGCAGCCTGCGGGGCTTGCCATAGCGGCGTTGGACCTCACCCGCCGCGGCACCTGGCGGGTGATGCTTAAGGGCGGACCGCTCCTCGTCCTGGGTCGTAAGGCCTGTGCGCCACTTCAGCGTTTCCTGACAGTGTTTCCACAGCTCGCCGCCCGGCGCAGCGCGATGCGGCAGGTCGACTTGCGGTACACGAACGGCTTTGCCATCGGCTGGAAGACCGGCCCGGGGGGACAGAAATGACGAAAAAGAATGACGCCCGGCTCGTCGTGGGCCTGGACATCGGGACATCCAAGGTCCTGGCGATCGTAGGCGAGGTCGGGCGCGACGGCACGATCGAGATCATAGGGGTGGGTCATCAGCCCTCGCGGGGCCTCAAAAAGGGAGTGGTGGTCAACATCGAGTCGACCGTCCAATCGATTCAGCGCGCGGTCGAGGAGGCGGAACTCATGGCCGGCTGCCAGATCCATTCGGTCTATGCCGGGATCGCCGGTAGCCACATCAATTCCGTCAATTCCCATGGGATCGTGGCCATCAAGACCAAGGAGGTCGGGCAGGGGGACGTCGACCGCGTGCTCGAGGCGGCGCGCGCGCTGCCGATACCGGCTGACCAGAAGATCCTCCATATCCTGCCGCAGGAATACATCATCGATCGCCAGGATGGCGTGCGCGAGCCTATTGGCATGTCCGGTGTGCGGCTCGAGGCCAAGGTCCATATCGTGACCGGCGCGGTGAGCGCCGCCCAGAACATCGTCAAGTGCGTGCGGCGCTGCGGGCTTGAAGTCGACGACATCATTCTCGAGCAACTTGCCTCGAGCCTGTCGGTCCTGACCGAAGACGAAAAGGAGCTCGGCGTCTGCCTGGTGGATATAGGCGGCGGCACGACGGATATATCGGTCTTTACCCAGGGCGCGATCCGCCATACGTCCGTGATTCCGATCGCCGGCGATCAGGTGACAAACGATATCGCAGTCGCCTTGCGCACGCCGACGCAATACGCAGAAGACATCAAGAAGCGATGGGCCTGCGCCTTAGGCCAGGGCGTGGAGGATGGGGTGGTCGAGGTCCCCGGTGTCGGCGACCGGCCGCCGCGCAAGTTGTCGCGGCAGACGCTGGCGGAGGTCGTGGAGCCGCGCATAACGGAGCTCTATGAATTGGTTGCAGACGACTTGCGCAAGAGCGGATTCATGGACGTTTTGGGGTCGGGCATCGTGCTGACCGGAGGGAGCGCAAAGATGGAAGGCATGGTGGAGCTTGCCGAGGAGGTATTCCACATGCCGGTGCGCCTTGGGGTCCCGCAGTATGTCGGGGGCTTGAGCGGGGTTGTCCACAACCCGATTTTTGCGACCGGTGTGGGCCTTGTCCTGTATGGACAGAAACATGCCGCAGGCCCGGGCATCGAACCGGCCGGCCGCCAGACCGCGGGGCGGTTCTCGGAGATATTGAGTCGCATGAAAAGCTGGTTTCAAGGGAATTTTTAGGGGGGGAACGCCGGTGCGGACATCACGACAGGACAGGAGAATGGACCATGTTTGAAATCTTAGAGGCAGGCGGCCAGCAGGCCGTGATCAAGGTCATCGGGGTCGGCGGCGGCGGCGGTAACGCCATCGAATATATGATGAGTTCTCAGGTCGACGGCGTGGAGTTCATCGTCGCCAATACCGACGCTCAGGCCATCAAGAAGTCGTCCGCCAATGTCATCTTGCAGCTCGGCTCCAATTTGACCAAAGGGCTGGGGGCGGGCGCGGACCCGAATGTCGGCCGGCAGGCCGCGATGGAGGATCGGGAGCGTATCGCCGAGGCCCTGGCGGGCTCGGACATGGTGTTCATTACCGCCGGAATGGGGGGCGGTACCGGCACCGGGGCGGCACCGATCGTGGCGCAGATTGCCAAGGACCAGGGGATTCTGACCGTCGCGGTGGTTACCAAGCCGTTTCCGTTCGAGGGCAAAAAGCGCATGACCATCGCCGAGCAGGGGATACGGGATCTCGGCGAATACGTGGACTCCATCATTACCATCCCGAACGAAAAGCTTTTGGCGGTGGTTGGCCGGGACATGACGCTGCTCGATGCCTTTGGCAAGGCCAATCAGGTCTTGCAGGGGGCCGTGCAGGGCATCGCCGAGCTCATAACGCGCCCCGGCCACATCAACGTTGATTTCGCGGATGTGCGCACGGTCATGTCCGAGATGGGTATGGCCATGATGGGGTCCGCGGTCGCGCGCGGATCGGACCGGGCACGAGAGGCCTCGCGCGGGGCGATCTCGAGCCCCCTTTTGGAGGATGTGGATATTGCCGGCGCCCGCGGGATGCTGGTTAATATAACCGCCGGGGCCGACATGTCCTTGGGCGAGTTCGCCGAGGTCGGCGACACCATAAAGGAGTTCGCCTCGGACGACGCGACCGTGGTCATAGGAACGGCCATCGATCCCAGCATGGAAGACGAGATGCGGGTCACGGTCGTGGCCACGGGCCTGGGCAACGGCCACAAGCGCGCGGGGGCACCGCTCAAGGTCGCCAAGGGCGGCAACCCGGTGCCTGGCGCCTCGGCCCCGCTCAATTATGACGAACTCGATACGCCGACTGTCATCCGGAACCGGCGGGTCGGCGAGAAGCCCGATGCGGGGGCCCCTGACTACCTGGACATCCCGGCGTTCCTGCGGCGTCAGGCCGATTAGGTCCGTTTGTCGGGCTAGGGGGGCCGGATACCGCGGCCGGGCCGCTGCTGGCCTGGACAGGATGGCATTTTGTCATTATTGTTAAGGACGATGCCGCATTTTGGCCCGGTGGCCGTACAGGGAGGTTCGGCGTGGTCGGCAGGCAGCTTTGTGCTTCATAGCGCGGAAGTCTCATGATAAAGCAACGTACGTTAAAGAACGTGATTCGCGCCACTGGCGTTGGACTGCACACCGGAGAGAAGGTGTACCTGACCCTTCGTCCGGCCCCGGTTGATACCGGCATCATATTCCGCCGAGTGGATATGCCGCAGCTCGTGGAAATACGAGCCTGTCCCGAGAATGTGAGCGATACGCGGTTGTCGACGACGCTTGAGCATAATGGCGCGCGCGTCTCGACAGTCGAGCACCTGATGTCGGCATTCGCGGGCCTTGGAATCGACAACGCCTACGTCGATCTGACAGCGCCCGAAGTCCCGATCATGGACGGCAGCGCCGGTCCGTTCGTGTTCCTGATCCAGTCGGCGGGCATCGAGGAGCAGTCGGCCCACAAGCGCTTCATTCGCCTTCGTAAGACCATCGAGATTCAAGATGGCGACAAATGGGTCCGGTTCGAGCCCTGGGAGGGCTTCAAGGTATCATTCACGATAGATTTCGATCACCCGATTTTCCGCAACTCGACTCAGGTCGCCTGCATAGATTTCTCTACGACCTCGTTTGTCAAGGAGATCAGCCGCGCCCGCACGTTTGGCTTCATGCGCCAACTCGAGGCCCTGCGCCAGAATGGGCTCGCTCGGGGCGGCGGTCTCGACAATGCCGTCGTGATGGACGATTTTCGCATTCTGAACGAGGACGGGCTGCGCTATGAGGACGAGTTCGTCAAGCACAAGATTCTCGACGCCATAGGCGACCTCTATCTTCTGGGTCATCCGCTGATAGGGGCCTTTAGTGCGTGCAAATCCGGTCATGCCCTGAATAACCGCTTGTTGCGTGTGCTGGTGGCGGATGCCGATGCCTGGGAGATCGTCTCATTCGAGGAGGGCGACCGGCCGGCCATCTCCTTTGCAAGGACGGTCCCCGCGATGTAAGCGGGTCCCGCACGGAGCCTGACAACCCAGACTTCAAGGATATCGATGTGAAAGAACGCAAGCCAGCCGTGATCACGCTGCGGGTCGTGGCCCATAGGAGCGGCCTCAATCGCCACTACCGGTTGAACCCGCGCCAGTGGCGCACCGCCATCGTTTTGGGCGCAGGGCTCGTTCCGCTGGTGCTCGCATGGGGCGTCTTTGGCATCTTGCGGGATCTCGCCCCGGCCTCGTTTGGCGCCCAAGCGGGCGCGCGTCCAGCGGCCGTGGTGCGCGCCGAGGTGGCGTCACTCGCGCGTGATACGAGCGCGGGCCTGAGCGTCATGGCCGTTGAACTGGGCGCACTCAACGCCAACGCCGTGCGCCTGGCGCGCCTGGAGCGGCAACTGGTCCGCACGGCCGGGATCTCGCTTGCGCGCGCGCACCCGGGGGGCGTGCGGTTGCATACCCTGCCGGTGGCCTCGCGCGGCCGTTCGCGCCTGATCACGGAGCTCCGCTTGCTGGCGCAACGCCTGGCCCCGGCGGCGCATAAACCGCGAGTATTATGAATCTCATCATTCTGCGCGAAGGCGATACGCGCGCCCGCCCCATGAGCGTAAGCCTGCGCACGCTGGTCATTGGCGGCCTGACATTGTTTGGTGTCGTGCCGCTCATTCTCGGGTCGCTCGCCTTCTGGCTCGTGACGGCCTATGCCCCTGGCACCCTGGCCGGCCACGGTCGCCAGGCGGCCGCGCTCAGGCAGGCGCATGCGCTTGCGCAGATGAGCGACGCCGATCTCACGCGGCTTGCGGCGACGGTCGGGCGCCTGCGCGCCCGCGCAAGCCAGCTCGACGCCCTGTCGGCGCGCCTCGGGGCGCTCGCGCACCTGCCGGGAGAGCCGCACGCGACAAGCGCCTCGTTTACGTGGGCCCCGGCCGTGCCCGCCGACGGTGCCGACTGGACCGTGGCCGGTCTCACGTCCGTGGCGCATCAACTCAAGGCGAATTTCATGCGTCGCTCGGCCGAGCTTGCGGTGCTGGCGTCGGCATTGGCCGCGCGTCAGGTCATGGCGCTCACGACCCCCGGGGGCTGGCCGGTGCGCGGTGGCTGGATCTCGTCGCCCTTCGGTCCCCGGCCCAACCCCTTCACCGGGCGGCCCGGTTTCCACCCCGGCGTCGATATCGCGGCCCCCATTGGAACGCCCGTACGTGCCATGGCCGCCGGGATCGTGATATTCGCAGGGGCCGATGGCGGTTTCGGCCGGCTCGTCAAGATCGAGGATGGCCATGGCGAGATCACCATGTATGCGCATTTGAGCGCACGCTATGTGCATGTCGGCGAGGTGGTTCATAAGCATGAGCTTTTGGGGCGGGTCGGCGATACCGGGTATTCCACGGGCCCGCACCTCCATTTCGAGGTCATGCTCCACGGGGTCCCCATCAATCCCATCGGCTTCCTGGACCTTGCAGACCGGCACTGACCGCAAAAAGAGTTCAAGTAAGCCCCCTTTTCGGCCATAATGCGACTTTTTCCGATCGGTCCCGAGGGCTATGGCCGCCAACGTACTCAGTAGATTTTTCGGTAGCCGCAACGACCGTGTCGTGCGGCGCATGCGCCAGAAGGTGGCGGCGATCAACACCCTCGAGGCCCGCTATGCGGCGTTGTCGGATGACGAGCTGCGTGGCCAGACGGCGGTGTTCCGCGAGCGGCTTGCCAACGGCGAGGCCCTCAACGCCCTGCTCCCGGAGGCCTTCGCGGTCGTGCGCGAGGGTTCGCGCCGGGTGCTTGGCATGCGCCACTTCGATGTCCAGCTGATAGGCGGCATGGTTCTGCACGAGGGCAAGATCGCCGAGATGCGCACCGGCGAGGGCAAGACCCTGGTGGCGACGCTCGCGGCCTATCTAAACGCCCTGCCAGGGTCCGGCGTGCATGTGGTCACGGTCAATGATTACCTGGCATCGCGCGATGCCGAGTGGATGGGGCGCCTCTACCGCTTCCTCGGCCTGTCCGTCGGGACCATCGTATCGACGCTCGATGGGCCTGCCCGGCGCGAGGCCTACAACGCCGATATCACCTATGGCACCAACAACGAGTTCGGCTTCGACTATCTGCGCGACAACATGGCCTTCAGCGCCGATGAGCGCGTTCAGCGTGTTCTCCACTACGCGATCGTCGATGAGGTCGACTCCATTCTCATAGACGAGGCGCGCACGCCGCTTATCATATCCGGCCCTACCGAGGAGAACACCGATCTTTATATGAAGATCGACGCCATCGTTCCGCACCTCCAAAGGCAGGAGGGCGAGGACGCGCCTGGCGATTACACGGTCGATGAAAAGGCCAAGCAGGTCTACCTCACCGAGGAGGGCCATGAGACCGCCGAGCGCCTGCTTGCCAAGGCCGGCCTGCTCGCCTCGGGGGAAAGTCTCTACGACCTCGGCAGCATGGGCCTTCTGCACCATCTGAATGCCGCCCTGCGCGCACACGCGATCTACCACCGCGAGGTCGATTACATCGTCAAAGACGGCCAGATCGTCATAGTCGATGAGTTTACCGGGCGCATGATGCCGGGGCGGCGCTGGTCCGACGGCCTCCATCAGGCCGTCGAGGCCAAGGAGCGCGTCGAGATTCAAAACGAGAATCAGACGCTCGCCTCCATCACGTTTCAGAACTATTTCCGCCTGTACCACAAGCTGGCGGGCATGACCGGCACCGCGGATACCGAGGCATTCGAGTTTCAGGAGATCTATAATCTCGAGGTCACGGTGATACCGACCCATCGGCCGGCGATACGAAAGGACCATGGCGATCAGGTGTACCGCACCGGTGCGGAAAAGCAGGCAGCGATCGTCGCCGACGTCGCGCAGGCCCACAAAAAGGGCCAGCCGGTGCTCGTCGGCACGGCGTCCATAGAGAGCTCGGAGAGCCTCTCGGCGCTCCTTAAGAAGGCCAATATCCCGCATGAGGTGCTCAATGCCAAGCACCATGAGCGCGAGGCGCATATCATCGCCCAGGCGGGTCGCGAAGGCGCCGTGACCATCGCAACGAATATGGCCGGCCGCGGCACGGATATCGTCCTGGGAGGCAACCCCGACGCGGCGCTGCCGGCCGATGCCGACGAGGTGACGCGCGAGCGCGCGCGCTATGAGTGGCAGGCGCGGCATGATCATGTGATCGAGGCGGGCGGCCTCAAGGTGATCGGTACCGAACGGCATGAGTCCCGCCGCATAGACAACCAGCTGCGCGGGCGGTCCGGCCGCCAGGGCGACCCCGGCGAGACGCGATTTTATCTCTCGCTCGAGGATAACCTGATGCGCATCTTCGGGTCGGACCGTGTCTCCGGGCTTATGGAAAAGCTTGGCATGGAGCCGGGCGATGCCATCGAGCATCCGTGGGTGACGAAGGCCATAGAGAATGCGCAGCGCAAGGTAGAGGCGCACAACTTCGACATCCGCAAGCAGCTTCTCGAGTACGACGATGTTGCCAATGATCAGAGAAAAGTCATATACGAGCAACGCAACAAGCTGCTCGTGGCAGAGGATGTGAGTGCAAGCGTCGCGGCCATTCACCGCGACGTCGTCGACGCCCTGATAAGCGAGCACGTGCCGCCGGGCAGTTTCGAGGAGCAATGGGATGTCAGCGGGCTCATGGCGACGCTCGAGCGCGAGCTGCGCTTAAACGTGCCCGCCGGCCAGTGGCTCAAGGAGGACGCGAGCCTCGACGAGGATGGGCTGCGCGCGCGCATTCAGGAGGCGGCTGAGAAGCGCTACCGCGAGAAGGCCGCGGAGATCGGTGACGACACCATGCGCCATCTGGAAAAGGCCATCATGCTGCAGGTCCTCGATCTCCAGTGGAAGGACCACTTGGCGGCCATGGACCATCTGCGCCAGGGTATACAGCTGCGTGGCTACGCGCAAAAGAGCCCACAACAGGAGTACAAGCGCGAGGCCTTCGAGCTATTCTCTGAGATGCTGGATCGCATCAAGCGCGAGGTCATCACCACGATCGCCCAGGTCGATATTCAAGACGAGAGCGACATCGATTTGATAGACGAACAGCGGCGCCAGCAGGGCATGACGTTCTACGACCACCCAACCCTCGGTGCGGGGGAGGCGGACGCCGATGTCGTTGTGCAGCAAACCATCGTGCGCGGCGGGCCCAAGGTGGGCCGCAACGACCCCTGCCCTTGCGGTTCGGGGAAGAAGTACAAACAGTGCCACGGGCGTCTCGCATAAGGGGCGATCAAGGAGCGATTATGGTTGTGGGAGTCAAGGCCATGCCGATGCTCGGGGCCATTGCCGGCGTGCGGGTCGGCACTGTCGCCGCCGGGATTCGCAAGGTGGATCGCCGCGATCTGGTCGTTATTCAGTGTGATCCCGGTACCAGCGCCGCTGTCGTGTTGACCCAGAGCCATTTCGCGGCCGCACCGGTGATCGTGGCCAAGGCCCATTGGCGGCAGGCCGAACCGCGCGCGCTCATTATCAACACCGGTTACGCGAATGCCGCCACCGGCGAACCGGGGCTTGCTGACGCCCGTATCTGCTGTCAGGCGCTCGCCAAGGCCCTTGGATGCCGCGAAGACGAGGTCTTGCCGTTTTCGACCGGGGTCATAGGCGAGCGGTTGCCGGTGGCGGCTATTCTGAGCGGGATTCCGGCGGCGGTCAGCGCGGCCCGTGCAGACGGCTGGACGGATGCCGCGCAGGGCATCATGACGACCGACACCGTACCCAAGGGGGCGGTGCGCGAGATCTCCATAGGCGGCAGGCCGGTACGGATCATCGGTATCGCCAAGGGGTCGGGCATGATTCATCCCAATATGGCGACCATGCTGTCGTTTGTGGCGACCGACATCGGCGCGCCGCGCCCGATCCTGCAGGCGGCGCTCGCGCAGGCCGTCAAGACCACCTTCAATGCCATCTCCGTCGACGGGGATACCTCGACGAACGATGCGCTCGTGGTGCTCGCCACGGGCCGATCGGGCGTGCGGCTTGACGATGCGGAGGGTCCCGCATTTGCCACGTTTTGCACGGCCCTGGAGCAGGTCTGCGCAGAGCTTGCGCAGGCCATCGTGCGCGACGGCGAGGGTGCGACCAAGTTCGTGCGCGTGGAGATCTCCGGGGGCCGGTCCGATGAGGAGGCGCGCATTGTGGCCGATACCATTGCGACCTCTCCGCTCGTCAAGACCGCCCTGTTTGCAGCCGACCCCAACTGGGGGCGCATTCTCGCGGCTGTCGGACGCGCCCCTATCGCGCTCGAGGACCCCTACCGCGTGACCGTGACCTTAAACGGCGTGCGCGTGTTCCGCCAAGGGATGGTCGATCCGGAGTACCGGGAGGAGATGGGTCAGAAGGCCCTGGCGGCAACGGATATCACAGTCGGTGTCGACCTGGGCCAGGGTGGGGGGCGGGCGATCGTGCACACCTGTGACCTGTCCTACGACTATGTGCGCATCAACGGGTCTTACCGGACCTAAACCCGTCGTTGCGGCTATTATCCGGGATCAGGCCGGGCGTGTGCTCGTGGCCCGCAGACCCGAAGGCAAGGCCGGCGCGGGGCTCTGGGAGTTTCCGGGGGGGAAGGTCGGCCCGGGGGAGTCGCAGGGCGAGGCGCTCGCGCGCGAGATGCGCGAGGAGCTCGGCATCACGGTCGGGGCCTCTACGATTCTGCCGCATTATCGGGCGGCCGCGGCCCCTGGAATCGATCTGGCATTCTGGCGGGTCGATGCCTATGACGGCGTGCCGCGCGGCTGCGAGGGCCAGGAGATCCAGTGGTGCCTGCCCGAGAGGCTGCCGGCGTTGCCGTTTCTGCCAGCCGATCGCCCGATCCTCGCGCGCCTGCGCCTGCCCTCTTTATATCTTATAAGCGACGTCGACACCCTCGGCGAGGCGCTGTTCGAGGAGCGGCTCGCGCGTATCGCGGCGCGTGATCCTATCCTACTGCAGCTGCGCGAACCCTGGCCTCTCTCGCGCCTGCGACCCTACGCCGAACATCTGCGCGCGCTCCTGGCCCCGCATGGGGGCCGTTGCGTCGTCAATGGCGACCCGGAGGCCTTGGCGGGGTGCGCCGATGGCATCCATCTGCCGGGGGCATGGCTGGCACGCCTGCCGGCGCGCCCGGCGGGACCGCTCGTCGGGGCCTCCTGCCACAATGCCGAGGAGCTCGGGCGGGCGGCCGCCATCGGCTGCGACTTTGCGGTGCTCTCGCCCGTCAAGCGGACGACAAGCCACCCCGACGCCCTACCGCTTGGCTGGGCCCGCTTTCAGGAGCTGGCAGCCGGGGTCCTGATGCCGGTCTACGCCCTGGGGGGCATGACCTTGGCGGACCGCGCCTGCGCCGAGACCCATCTCGCTCAGGGTGTGGCGCTGCGCAGCGGGGTCTTTGGCAAAGACCTCGAACCTCGGTCGTCTTGAGGCGGACTGTCGCCAAAGGCCTGCGAGTCGCGGCCGGGTCATCCGATTGCCGTAGTCCGGTCTGTTGGCATCAGGGGCCGTCGCCATTCTTGAAGGGATAGAAGGTCTTGCGTATGGTGGCGGCATGATCGCCGTGACCCCCCATCTGTCGCTTCCCGAGGATGCCATAGAAGAGCGCTTCGTCCGTTCTCCGGGACCCGGTGGCCAGAACGTCAACAAGGTGGCGACCGCCGTGCAGCTGCGTTTTGATGTCGCAGGCTGCGCGGCCCTGCCGCCCGATGTCCGGGTGCGCCTCGCGCGCCTGGCGGCCGGGCGCATCACGCACGAGGGGTATCTCGTGATTCGTGCCCACAGCTTTCGGACCCGCGAACGCAATCGCCACGAGGCGCGCGAGCGGCTCGTTCACTGGATACGCCGCGCCCTGGAGACCCCTAAGCGGCGGATCGCCACCCGCCCGAGCCTCGCGTCGCGCCGGCGCCGTGTCGACGATAAGCGCGCCCGCGGGGCCGTGAAGGTCAGGCGCCGGCCGGTCGGTGGCGCCGACTAGGCGCGGATGATGGCCCCCGGTCGCATACAGATCGCGCCCGCGGGGTTTGCCATCGCGTGATGTGAGTCTTTTGACCCCTCACCGTGGCACGGCTCCAGGCAGGGCCCGCGCAGGCCGGTGTGGGGGTGGCGTGTCAGCGGGTCGTGGCGAGCGTTGTATAGCGCATGTGGAGGCGGGAAACGGCCTGCGCCAACAGGTCCCGTGATCCGTCGTTTACGAGGAGATCGTCGGCCATGGCGCGCCGAGCGGCGGGGGATACCTGAATGGCGAGCAGGCGGTCTATGGCGATCTCGTCGAGCCCCCGATCCCGCAGTCTTTGCCGCTGGATCTTCGGATCGGACTCGATGACCAGCACACGGTCGATATGGGCCGGGCGGCCGGTCTCGGCGAGCAGTGGGATGACGAGCATGGCGTAGGGCCGGGCGCCCTCGGACCTTTGCGTCATGAGGTCGCGGATCGGCGGGTGCAGGATCGCCTCGAGCGCCGCGCGTGCACGGGCGTCGGCGAACACGCGCTCGCGCAGCCGCGCGCGCACGATACGCCCTTCATCATCGGCGATGTCGTCGCCGAAGGCCGCGCGAATGGCCGCGTTCGCGGCGTGTCCGGGCTCCATCAGTTCGTGGGCGACCTGATCGGCGTCGATGACCTGCGCGCCGCACTCGGCAAAGATCTGGGCTGCCGCGGACTTGCCCGACCCGGCCCCGCCGGTCAGGGCGACGCGATAGCTAGCCATGGCCTGCGCGCAGATAGAAGGTCATGAGCGGCCACCCATAGAAGAGCGCACACCAGGTTGCCGCACACAAAAACGGGCCGAACGGTATGGGGGCCGTACGCGCCTGGCGCTTGGCAAGGATCAGGGCACCGCCATACAGGGCGCCCGTCAGGGATGCGAACAGCAGGACGAGCGGCAGCAACTGCCATCCCAGCCACGCGCCGGCGAGCGCAAAGAGCTTGAAATCGCCGTGCCCCATGCCCTCTTTGCCCGTTGCCAGGCGGAAGACCTGAAATACGACCCACAAGAAGAGATAGGCCGCCGCGGCCCCGAGCACGGCGGAGTCCAGGGACGCATAAAGCCCGGCGCGGTTCGCCAAAAGCCCCAGCCAGAGAAACGGCAGCGTGATCACGTCGGGCAGGATCTGCTCACGTATGTCGATAAAGCTCAAGGCGATCAGCGCGGCGGTGAGCAGGAAGGCAAGCCCACCGCGGGGCGTGAATCCGAAATGGGCCATCGATACGATCGCGCCCGCGGTCGTCAAGGCCTCGATCAGAAAATATCGCCGCGGGATCGATGCCGCGCAATGCCGACAGCGGCCGCGCAGCAGCCAATATCCGACGAGCGGGATGTTGTCGCGAATCGTGAGCGGCGTATGGCATTGCGGGCAGTGGGATGCCGGCCATGCGATAGTGAAGGTCTCGGCCTTCTGCCCCTCCGGCAGGGAGAGGGCCTCGCGGCAATCCCGCTCCCACTGGCGCTTCAGAATGATCGGCAGCCGGTAGACGAGCATGCCGAGAAAGCTTCCGATGGCCGCGCCCACGAGGGCCACGACGACATAACCGACGATAGGGTCGGACGCAAAGGAGTTCGGATTCATGGCGCTCTCTTGTGTGGGGTCTCGGTCATTCGGGCACTCAGGGCCCACGTGCCCGGTCTACCGCGCGTGCGGCACCTGCCGC
Source organism: Pseudomonadota bacterium (assembly GCA_021819245.1). GTDB lineage: Bacteria > Pseudomonadota > Gammaproteobacteria > Acidiferrobacterales > Acidiferrobacteraceae > Acidiferrobacter. The sequence goes on from JAKARI010000014.1 coordinate 33,542, forward strand.
GCGGTTACTCGTTGGTCACGCGCTCCACTTCCTCGAGGCTCGTGATGCCTTCGCGGACCTTTCTCAGGCCCGATTGGCGCAGGTCGGAAACCCCGTCCTTGAGCGCCTGTGCGGTGATGTCATTGGCATTGCCGCCATTCATGATGATCTGGCCGATCATAGGGCTCACCGGCATGACCTGATAGATGCCGACGCGCCCCTTATAGCCCCCATTGCATTGATCGCAGCCCCCGGGGCCGTAGATCTTGAGGTTCGGGATATCCTTGGCCTGGAAGCCCGCCCGCCGCAGGGCCGCCTCCGGGAGCGTCAAGGGTTTTCGGCAGTGTGGGCAAAGCCGCCGCGCCAGACGCTGGGCGATGATGAGGTTGACCGCCGAGGCGATATTGAAAGGCGGCACCCCCATGTTGACGAGTCGCGCCAGGGTCTGGGGCGCATCATTCGTATGCAGGGTCGAGATCACCATGTGTCCGGTCTGCGCGGCCTTGATCGCGATCTCCGCGGTTTCAAGGTCGCGAATCTCGCCGACCATGATGATGTCCGGGTCCTGGCGCAGAAAGGCGCGCAGCGCGGTCGCGAAGGTGAGCTTGGCGCGCTCGTTGATGTTGACCTGATTGATGCCGGCGAGGTTGATTTCCACAGGGTCTTCCGCAGTCGAGATGTTGCGATCTGCGGTATTGAGGATATTGAGCGCGGTATACAGGGTTACGGTCTTGCCGCTTCCCGTCGGCCCTGTTACGAGCACCATGCCGTAGGGTCGCTCGATCGCCTCGAGGTAAATCGCCTTCTGCTCGGGCTCGAACCCGAGCTTGTCGACGCCAAGCTGCGCGGATGCCGGGTCGAGGAGGCGCAGTACGACCTTTTCCCCAAAGAGCGTAGGCAGGGTGCTGACCCGGAAATCGATCGCGCGCGTCTTCGACACGCGGATCTTCATGCGTCCGTCTTGGGGGATGCGGCGCTCGGAGATGTCGAGTCGTGCCAGGATCTTGACGCGCGCCGCGATGCGCGCGGCCAGCGTGATCGGCGGGGCGGCGACCTCCTGCAACACCCCATCCGTCCGGAATCGGACCCGGTAGGTCCGCTCATAGGGTTCGATATGGATATCCGAGGCCCCGCGGTTGATGGCATCGAGCAGGATCTTATTGACGAAGCGAATGATGGGCTTGTCGTTGGCGTCGCCGCCCTCGTCGGTTTCGTCTGCGGGTCCGTCGCTGGCGCTCGTGGTCTGAAGATTTTCCAGGGACTCGCTGGCCGCCATATCGGCCAGGGAGTCCCCGCCGCCAATGCCGAGGCTGCGCTCTATGAGTTGACCGAGCTTGCCGTCTTCCACCAGCAGGGGTTCCGGGAGCAGCCCGGTGTTGAACTTGATCTCGTCGAGCGCCGTCAGGTTCGTGGGGTCGGCGACCGCCACGAACAGGCGGTTGCCGCGCTTGAAGATCGGCAGCGCGCGATGACGCCGGATGAGCTTGGCATCCACGAGCTTGATCGGGAACATCTCACTGTCGAAGGCGTTGATATCGAGCAGCGGGATTCCAAATTCCTCGGAGGCCGCCCTGGCGATGGTCAGGGCATCGAGCTTCTTGCTTTCCACGAGCCGCGTTACGAACGAGACCTTGTTGGTCAGCGACTCGGTGTTCAGGCGATCGGCCTCAGCCGGCGTCAGCAGGTGGTCACGTACCAGGCGGGCCGCGAGCCCTGTCAGTAACACGCCGTCATTTACCATCGGATTGACTGTCGCCATAAACCCAAACTCGACCTTGCCCGATATCGTCTCGAGATGGTTATCATAGTAGTAGACTTAGCGCACTTAGCCAGTCCTGTCCATCGGATGGCCGGTGCTTGACGGGATGTCTGGCACTGTTTAGAATAAGTCTAAATTCATCCACACGGAGCATCACCATGAACCTGAAAGGTACCAAAACGCACGACAATCTCAAGGCCGCGTTCGCCGGCGAGTCCCAGGCCAATCGGCGCTACCTGTATTTCGCGGCCAAGGCCGATGTCGAGGGTTACAATGACGTATCCGCGGTGTTTCGCTCCACCGCCGAAGGCGAGACCGGGCATGCCCACGGCCATCTCGAGTATATGGAGGCCGTCGGGGACCCGGCCACGGGCCTTCCGATCGGCAGCACCGCAGATAACCTGAAGGCGGCCATCGCCGGCGAGACCCACGAGTATACCGACATGTACCCGGGGATGGCCAAGACGGCGCGCACTGAGGGGTTTACCGAGATCGCCGATTGGTTTGAGACGCTCGCCAAGGCCGAACGGTCGCACGCCAACCGGTTTCAGAAGGCGCTCGATGGCCTGGGTAAGTAAGTCCTGAAGGGCTAATAAGAGGGGGGCGGGCCGGCATTGTCGGCCCGTCGTCTTTCCAGGGGGAGGAGATATGGAAAAAGAAACGGGAAACACCACGGGTCACCGTGAGGGCAATCTCGAGGCGCCCACCCGCCATCCGATCGCTTGGCGTGATCCGCTCTTTACGGATCCGGCGGCCCTCGACGCCGAATTGACCCGGGTCTTCGAGATCTGCCACGGATGCCGCCGGTGCTTTAACCTGTGCCAGGCGTTTCCGACACTCTTCGACCTCATAGACAACTCCCCGGACATGGAGCTCGCGGGCGTCGATCATGCGGATTACGCGCGGGTTGTCGACCAGTGCTACCTGTGCGATATGTGTTACATGACGAAGTGCCCTTATGTGCCGCCGCATGCCTGGAATGTGGATTTTCCGCACCTTATGCTGCGCGCCAAGGCCGCAAAATTCCGCGCCGGCACTACGCGCCTGCGCGACCGCGTCTTGACCAGCACCGACGCGGTCGGGCGGCTCGCCGGGATTCCGGTGGTCACCCAGGTGGTCAATGCCGCCAACCGCAACCGCGCATCGCGCGCGGTCTTGCAGTCCGTGTTGGGCGTGGATGCCCGCGCGCGGCTGCCCGCTTACCATAGCCGCACCTTCCGCAAGGGGTGGCAATCCGCGCCCCGCGCCCCCGAGCCGACCCCAGAGACCACGGGGCAGGTCATTTTGTTCGCCACGTGTTATGGCAATTACAACGAGCCGGAACTGGCCGCCGATCTCGCGCGCGTGCTCGAGCACAATGGCATCGGCGTGCGCCTCTATGACTCCGAGCGCTGTTGCGGCATGCCCAAGCTCGAGGTCGGTGACCTCGACTCCGTCGCCGCCCTGAAGGATGCGAACATCCCGGGGCTCGCGGCGCTCGTAGACGAAGGCTACGATATCGTAGCCCCCGTTCCCTCCTGCGTTCTCATGTTCAAACAGGAGCTCCCGCTCCTTTTCCCGGGAGACGAGGCGGTGGCCAAGGTACGGAAGGCCATGTTCGACCCCTTTGAATACCTGCTTTTGCGCCACAAGGCCGGGCGCATGAAGACGGATTTCGTCCATCCCCTGGGCAAGATCGCTTATCATGTCCCCTGCCATCAGCGCGTGCAGAACATCGGCCTAAAGACCCGCGACCTCTTGATGATGGTGCCGGGTACCACGGTTGAGGTGATAGAGCGCTGCTCGGGGCACGACGGAACCTACGGCGTGAAGAGGGAATTTTACGAGGATGCGGTCAAGATCGGGGCGCCGGTCGTGACGCGCATTCGAGACAGCGATGCCGATCACGTCATGAGCGACTGTCCGATAGCCGGTTATCATCTGGCCCAGGGCCTGGGTCCGTCTGTTGCACCGATATCACGCTATGCGCTCTTGCGCCGCGCCTATGGCATAGAATGACCCCTATCGATCCCATCCAAGGAGGGTAAGACCATGGCACACGAAGGTATGCACGAAGCGGCATCAGAGCTGACCGAGGCGACCCGCGAGATGCACCGCGCCATCATTTCGCTCATGGAGGAGCTGGAGGCGGTCGACTGGTATCAGCAGCGGGTTGATGCCTGCCGGGACCCCGAGTTGCGCGCGATTCTCGCCCACAACCGCGACGAGGAAAAGGAGCATGGGGCCATGCTGCTGGAATGGATCCGGCGCCATGACCCGGCATTCGATCGCGAGTTGCGCGAGTACCTTTTCAAGGATGGCAGCATCGTCGCCAAGGAGCATGGGAAAACCGGCTGAACCGAGGGCTTTATGCAGACACTGACACGCAAAGACCTTATGACCCTTGAGCAATACGCCGAGCAGCGGCCGTCGTTCCGGGCGCACGTCATGGCCCATAAGCGCGACCGGCAGGTGGCCATCGGCCCCCACGCCACGCTGTATTTCGAAGACCGGCTTACGATCCAGTATCAGATTCAGGAGATGCTGCGCATCGAGAAGATCTTCGAGGCCGCGGAGATCGAGGAGGAACTGAAGGCCTACAATCCCTTGATTCCCGACGGCAGCAACTGGAAGGCGACCTTTATGCTCGAGTATGAGGACGAGGAAAGGCGGCGGGTTGCGCTCTCCCGGCTCTCGGGCGTGGCCCAGCGGGTCTACGTCCAGGTCGGCAACGGACCGCGGGTCTATGCCATAGCCGACGAGGATATGGGGCGCGAGAGCGACGAGAAGACCTCATCTGTGCATTTCCTACGCTTCGAACTGGGCCGCGAGCATGCGGCCGCCGCGCGCGGCGGCGCAAAAATCCTCTGCGGCATCGATCACCCCGCCTATCACGAGGAGACGATCCTGGCGGAGGCCCAGCGCGCGGCGCTGCTTGCGGATCTCGCCTGATGGCGCGATATGATGCGTCCGATATCGAGGTCCTGACGGGTCTCGAGCCGGTCCGGCGTCGGCCCGGCATGTATACCCAGACGGACCGGCCCCATCACCTCGCGCAGGAGGTCATAGACAATTCCGTAGACGAGGCCATAAGCGGGCATGCCCATAGGCTCGCGGTCACCTTGCATAAGGACGACTCCCTGTCGGTGGAAGACGACGGGCGCGGGATGCCGGTCGACGTCCATCCGGAAGAGGGCGTAAGCGGCGTAGAAGTGATCCTGACGCGCCTGCATGCCGGGGGCAAGTTCTCGGGGAAGAACTACACATATTCAGGGGGGCTGCATGGCGTCGGGGTATCGGTGGTCAATGCCCTTTCCGAGCGCCTCGAGGTCGCGGTCAAGCGCGGCGGCACGCTGTATCGCATGACGTTCGCGCATGGCGAGAAGACCTCCGAGCTCGCAGTCGCCGGGACGGTCGCGCGCAAGGACACCGGTACCACGATCCGCTTCTGGCCGGAGGCGCGTTATTTCGATAGCGTGAAGTTTCTGCCCGGGCGCCTGAAGCACCTGTTGAAGGCCAAGGCGGTCTTGTGTCCCGGTCTGCGCGTGACGTTCCGGTCGGAGCAGGACCCCGGCGATGACGCGGAATGGTATTACGAGAACGGGCTCGGCCAGTACCTGATGGAGGCCCTCGACGACCGTCCCGCCGTGCCGGCGCCGCCTTTCGTCGGGACCACGGCAGGCGGCGGCGAGCAGGTGGAGTGGGCGGTGGCGTGGCAGGACGAGGAGGGGCCGATTCCCATTCGTGAAAGCTATGTGAACCTGATCCCCACCCCCCAGGAAGGGACCCATGTCAATGGCTTTCGCGTGGGGCTTACCGATGCCCTTCGGGAGTTTTGCGAGTTTCGCAGCCTTCTGCCCCGGGGCCTTAAGCTCGCGGGCGAGGACGTGTGGGAAAAGATCGCGTTCGTGGTGTCGGCAAAGCTCAAGGAGCCCCAGTTCTCGGGCCAGACCAAGGAGCGGCTCACCTCGCGGGAGGCGGCCTCGTTCGTGGCGGGCGTCGTCAAAGACGGATTTTCTTTGTGGCTGAACGCGCATGTGGCCGAGGGCACCGAGATCGCGCGGATCGCCATAGAGTGCGCGCAGGCCCGTGAGCGGCGTGCCAAGCGGGTCGAGCGCAAGAAGGCGGTCAACGGCCCGCCATTGCCAGGCAAGCTCGCCGATTGCACGAGCCAGGACCTGGCGCGGACCGAGCTGTTTCTGGTGGAGGGCGATTCCGCGGGGGGCTCTGCCAAGCAGGCGCGCGATCGCACGTTTCAGGCCATCATGCCGCTGCGCGGCAAGATCCTGAATACCTGGGAGGTGGACTCCGGGGAGATTCTGGCCTCGCAGGAGGTCCATGACATCGCCGTGGCCCTGGGCGTCGACCCTGGGGTCGATTCACTCGCGGGCCTGCGCTACGGCAAGGTCTGCATCCTCGCCGACGCCGATTCCGACGGCGCGCATATCGCGACCTTGCTGTGCGCGCTGTTCGTGCGTCATTTCCGGCCGTTGGTGGCCGCCGGGCGGGTGCATGTGGCCATGCCGCCGCTGTACCGGATCGATGCCGGCAAGGATGTCTACTATGCCCTCGACGACAATGAAAAACAGGGGGTCCTGGACAAGATCGCAGCCGGGCATGCGCGCGTGAAGCCCAATGTGCAGCGCTTCAAGGGCTTGGGCGAGATGAACCCGGTGCAGCTGCGTGAGACCACCATGAATCCCGATACGCGCAGGCTCGTGCGGCTTGTGCTCGCCGATGGCGACGGCACCGAGACGTCGTTTGATATGTTGCTTGGCAAGAAGCGCGCGGCCGACCGCAGGCGGTGGCTCGAGGCAAGCGGTGACAAGGCAGAGGTGGCGTGATGGAACAGACCGAGCTTTTGAGCGAGTTCATGCCGGTCGTGGCGTTCACCGAGAAGGCCTACCTCGATTACTCGATGTACGTGATCTTGGACCGGGCCCTGCCCCATATCGGCGATGGCCTAAAGCCGGTGCAGCGGCGCATCGTCTATGCGATGTCGGAGCTCGCGCTCGCAGCCGGCGCCAAGTTCAAGAAATCTGCGCGCACGGTCGGCGACTGCCTGGGCAAATTCCATCCGCACGGCGATACCGCCTGCTATGAGGCCATGGTCCTCATGGCCCAGCCCTTCAGTTACCGCTATCCGCTCGTGGATGGCCAGGGCAACTGGGGGTCGCCGGATGACCCGAAGTCGTTTGCGGCGATGCGCTATACGGAGGCGCGCCTGTCGCGGTTTGCCGATGTGCTGCTCTCCGAGCTCGGCCAGGGCACCGTCGACTGGGTGCCGAACTTCGACGGTACGCTCGAGGAGCCGCGCCTCCTGCCCGCGCGCCTGCCCCATGTCCTGCTCAATGGCGCGACCGGCATCGCAGTCGGCATGGCCACCGATATCCCCCCGCACAATGCCCGCGAGGTGGCGTCGGCGTGCGTGCATCTTCTGGAAGACCCCAAGGCAACGGTCGAGGCCCTCTGCGAGCATGTCCTGGGGCCCGACTATCCGACGGGTGCCGAGATCATCACGCCGCGCGCAGACATCATTGCCTGTTACCGTACCGGTACGGGTTCGGTGCGCGCCCGCGCCACCTGGGAGCAGGAGGATGGCGCGATCGTCGTGACCGCCTTGCCCTATCAGGCATCAGGGTCGCGGATCCTTGAGCAGATCGCCGAGCAGATGCGCAACAAAAAGCTGCCCATGGTGGACGATCTGCGCGATGAATCGGATCACGAGAACCCCACGCGGCTCGTCATCGTGCCGCGCTCAAGCCGCGTGGACGCCGAGGCGCTCATGGGGCATTTGTTCGCCACCACCGATCTCGAGAAGAGCTATCGCGTCAATCTCAATCTCATAGGGTCGGACGGACGGCCGCGCGTGTATGGCTTGCGCGATCTGCTTTCGGAATGGCTCGCGTTCCGGGTGGAGACGGTGCGCAAGAGGCTTGCCTTTCGCCTCGACAAGATCAACGAGCGCCTGCATATCCTAGACGGGCTGCTGACGATCTTTGCCCACATCGACGAGGTCATACGCATCATTCGCACCGCGGATGAACCGCGCACGGCGCTCATGGAGCGGTTTTCCTTGAGCGAGCGCCAGGCTGACGCGGTCCTCGAGATGCGATTACGCCAGCTGGCGAGGCTCGAGGAGATCAAGTTGAAGGAGGAGCATGACCGGCTGTCGCGCGAGCGCGCCGGCCTCGAGCGCCTTCTTGGGTCTCAGGCGCGATTGCGCCGCTTCGTGAAAGACGAGATCGAGCGCGACGCCAAGGATTATGGGGATGAACGCCGTTCGCCGTTGCGCGCGCGGGCCGTTGCGCGCGCCATCGCCCCCGGAGATCTGGCTGCGGAACCGGTGACTGTGGTGCTCTCCGCCAACGGCTGGGTGCGCCAGGCGCGCGGCCATGAGGCAGACGGCGCGGCCTTGTCATATCGCACGGGCGACCATTTCCGGCAGGCCGCGCGCGGCCGCAGCACGCAGTCTGCGATCTTTCTCGACAGCGCCGGGCGCAGCTATGCGGTGCCGGCGCACAAACTGCCATCGGCGCGCGGTTTCGGCGAGCCTTTGTCGAAGACCCTGGAGCCCGGGGCCGGGGTCACGTTTCAGGGTGTCTTGATGGGCGAGGACACGGACGAGGCCTTGCTGGTGGCCGATAGCGGCCAGGGCTTCAAGGTCTTGCTCGCCGACCTGCAGACGCGCGCCAAGGCCGGCAAGGCGGTCGTCCGGCTTAACGAGGGGGCATCGCTCTTAAGGCCCGTGCTGGTGGCCAGGGGCGGGTGGGTGGCGTGCGCCACCGCAAGCCGTCTTTTGGTGCTCTCCGAGTCCGACCTGCCGGTGATGCCCAAGGGGCGCGGCGTAAAGCTCATAGAGACGCAGGGCGAAAAATTGGTCGCCGTGGCCGCCGGGGCCCCTGAGCAGCCGCTGGTTCTGGTCGGCGCACGCCGCTCCGTTGTACTCACGCCCGCCGACCGGCGCCGCTACCAGGGGTCGCGCGCCGCGCGCGGCAAGGCCCTGCCGGAGGCCGTGCACGGTCTTGCCGATCTTCTTGCCGGGCCGTGACGCGCTGGGCGCTCGGCATCGAATACGACGGCGCCCGGTTTTGCGGCTGGCAGAGCCAGGCCGGGGTGCCGACCGTGCAGGACACCCTGGAGCAGGCGCTCGCACGCGTGGCCTGCGAGCCGATACGGGTCGTGGCCGCCGGGAGGACCGACACCGGGGTGCATGCGCTAGGCCAAGTGGTGCATTTCGATAGCCGCGCGGTGCGTCGCCCCGAGGCCTTCGTGCGCGGCACCAATGCCCACCTAAGCAGCGATGTCGCGGTGCTGTGGGCGCGCGTGGTGCCGGAGGATTTTCATGCCCGGTTCTCGGCGCGCGCGCGCCGCTACCGCTATATCTGGCTGAACCGGCGCGCGCGTGCGGCCCTGTATCGTGATCATGTGAGCTTCGAGTATCGGCCGCTCGATGCCTCGCGTATGGCGGATGCCGCGGCCGTATTGATCGGCCGTCACGACTTCAGCGCATTTAGGGCCGCGCAGTGCCAGGCGAAGACCCCGGTGCGCACGATTCATTGTCTGACCGTTGAGCGTGAGGGCCCGCTCGTGGTCATGACCATTGGCGCCGATGCCTTCCTTCATCACATGGTGCGCAACATCGCCGGCGTGCTGGCCGCGATCGGCGCGGGCGAGCGCCCGGCGGCGTGGGCCCGCGAGGTGCTCGATGCCCGCGAGCGCGCCGCAGGCGGCATTACCGCACCGCCCTACGGCCTCTATCTCGAGGCAGTCGAGTACCCCGGGCACTACGGCATCCCTGCGTCGGAAGGCGTATCCGGCGCGGGCTTGCCGTCGTACCGCTGACAGCAGGTTTTGCGTAAGTCCGGGCGGCGGATGGGATGGGCATCGTAACACATATGCTTGACGGTATATATGGTAGACCGAATATACTGCGCGGATGGTGACCGAGGACGCGCTTTTTCCGGTACTGAGCCATGAGATCAGGCGGCGCCTGCTTGGACTCCTCGGGGCCTTCGGGGAGCTTTGCGTGTGCGACCTGACCGCGGCCCTGGACCTGCCGCAGGCGGTCGTGTCGCGCCATCTCGCGGTGATGCGGGAGGCCGGCCTTGTGGTGGCGCGCCGGCGCGGGACCTGGGTGTATTACCGGCGGCATCCCCATCTGGCGCCGTGGGCGGTGGCCGTCATCATGGCCTTGCGCAAGGGCCCGGGCGGTTCGATCTCCGCCCTCGATGCGCGCCGCCTCAAGGTCATGCGAAAAGACGGCACGGCCCCGTGCGAGGCCGACCATGGGTCTTGCGGCCGCCAAGCAAGGCGCCCCTCTCTGTCGCGACGGTTATAAGGGAGCGCATCATGGCCCAGTTCGATCGCTCATGAGTCTTTCGGAGGCCGTGGGGCGCCTCGTGGGGCATTGCCCAGGGGGTTTATAAAGCCATAGGCGGGTACGCGCAGCCCGCGCGGGGGGCAATGAGAATGGTATTGGCGTTGGCGGTCTTTGCATTCACGCTTTTTTTGGTGATCGTGCAGCCCAAGGGGCTTGGCATCGGGTGGGGCGCGGCCCTCGGCGCCATCGTGGCCCTGGCGCTCGGAGTCGTGCGCGTCGCCAATATCCCGACGGTCTGGGGTATCGTCTGGAACGCGACGCTTACCTTTGTGGGACTTATCATCATCTCCCTGGTGCTCGATGAGGCCGGATTCTTCCATTGGGCGGCGCTGCACATGGCGCGCTCCGGCGGCGGGCGCGGGCGGCGGCTCTTTCCCCTCATCATCCTCCTCGGGGCATTGGTGGCGGCGCTCTTTGCCAACGATGGGGCGGCGCTCATTCTGACCCCCATCGTCCTTGCCATGCTCGTGGCGCTCGGATTTTCACCGGAGGTGGCTCTCGCCTTCGTCATGGGCACGGGATTCATTGCCGACACGACCTCGTTGCCGTTTGTGATCTCCAATCTCGTCAACATCGTGTCGGCGGATTTTTTCGGCATCCCGTTTCGCGCGTATGCGATCGTCATGATCCCCGTGGACGTAGTGGCCGGCCTCGTGACGTTTGCCATGCTGTGGATCTATTACCGGCGCGATATCCCCGAGCATTACGATCTGCATAGGCTCGAGAGCCCGCGGGCGGCGATCAAAGATCCTTTACTCTTTCGCTTGTCGTGGCCGGTACTTGGGCTCTTGCTTGCGAGCTACTTTTTGGCCGGGCGCCTGCATGTCCCGGTGTCCCTGCTGACCGGGCTTGCCGCGGTGACCCTTTTGCTGGTCGCGGCGCGTATCTGGCGGGCCGGGGAGGGGGCCGTGATCCCCATAAGGCGCGTGCTGCGCGAGGCCCCGTGGCAGATCGTGCTGTTTAGCCTGGGTATGTATCTCGTAGTGTATGGCCTGCGCGATGCCGGTCTTACCGCGTGGCTTGCGCGGCTGCTCTCGGGCCTCGCCGCCCATGGGTTCATGGCGGCGACCATAGGGACCGGCGTTCTCACGGCGCTCCTGTCTGCGGTCATGAATAATATGCCGACGGTACTCGTGGGTTCGCTTGCGATTCACCACTTGGGCAATGTCCCCGCGCCCACGCGCGAGGCGATGATCTATGCCAATATCATAGGGTGCGATATCGGGCCGAAGTTCACGCCTCTGGGGAGCCTTGCCACGCTGCTCTGGCTGCATGTGCTCGCGCGCAAGGGAGAGACCATCTCCTGGAGGACCTATATGCGCGCCGGTCTTGTCATGACCCCGGTGGTGCTGGTGGCGACGCTTGCCGCGCTCGGATTGTGGCTCCAGGTTCTGCGGTGAGGGCGCGGGGCGTGCCGGGATCTAGAGGGTGGCCGTGGCGTGATCGGCCAGACGCGAGCGTTCGCCCCGTTCCAGCGTGACATGCCCGCCGTGCGCCCAGCCCTTGAAACGATCCACGACATAGGTAAGGCCCGATGTGGTCTCGGTCAGATAGGGGCTGTCGATCTGCGCAATATTCCCAAGGCACACGACCTTGCTGCCGGGCCCCGCGCGGGTGATGAGCGTCTTCATTTGGCGGGCACTGAGATTCTGGGCCTCGTCGATGATGATGAACTTGCGCAGGAACGTGCGGCCGCGCATGAAGTTTAAGCTCTTGACGCGGATGCGCGCGCGCATGAGGTCGCCCGCGGCCGCGCGTGCCCATTGCGAGTGGCCGCGGCCATGGGCCTCGCCTTGATTGAGGATGTCGAGGTTATCTTCCAGGGCCCCCATCCACGGGGTCATCTTCTCCTCTTCGGTGCCGGGCAAAAAGCCGATATCCTCGCCGACCGGGATGGTGACGCGGGTCATGATGATCTCGGTGTAGCGCTTTTGCTCTATCGTTTGCTCAAGCCCGGCGGCTAATGTGAGCAGGGTCTTGCCGGTCCCGGCGTGGCCGAGCAGCGTGACGAAGTCGATATCGGGGTCCATCAATAGGTTCAGCGCGAAATTCTGCTCGCGGTTGCGTGCCCGCACCCCCCACACCGATTGCCCCTCTTTCCTATAGTCGAGCACGGCCTCCAGGCGCGCGCGCCCCGGGCCGATCTCGCGCACGATGGTATCGGGCAGCGAGGCCTCATCGCCGAGCAGGAACTGGCCTAGGCACCAGGCATGGGTGGCGTCCCCGTGAACGGCAAACACCGGGCGTCCCGAGGGCCCGGGTGCGAGCGGTTCGATGACATCGGCCGGCGTCAGACACAAAGTCCCGATCCCGCGGTATAAGAGGTCGGCATCTTCGAGCACCTGCTCGCTTGTGTAGTCCTCGGCCCTGAGATCGAGGGCGCGCGCCTTGATGCGCAGGTTGATGTCCTTGGTGACGAGCACCACTTCACGATCCGAGTGGGTGCGCGCGAGCGCGTGCGTGATGGCCAGCAATGGCCCGCCCACGCCGGGTAAGACCGCCGCCTGGGCGTGGTCGTAGGGCGGCGGTGCAAGCGGGATGAACAGCCGGCCGCCGCCCGTTTGTCCGGCATGCGGCAGGCGCGCGCCCGCGCCCAGCCCCTCGCGTGATGCCGCCAGGATTTCATCGAGCAGTCGGCTTGCCTGGCGTGCATTGCGCGCGATCTCCGAGCTGCCTTCCTTGTGGGCATCGAGCTCCTCGAGTACCGCGATCGGGACATAGACGTCGTGCTCCTCGAACCGGTACAGGGCCGCCGGGTCGTGCAAGAGCACGCTCGCGTCGAGGATGAAGAGCTTGCGCGGGTCTGTCATTACCGCGCAATGATCTCGCGCAGGTCACGCAATACCGCAAGCACATGGCCGTCGACCTTGACCTTGCGGTATTCCCGGCGCACGGTCCCCTGTTCGTCTATGAGGAAGGTGCTGCGCTCGATCCCCAGGGATTTTTTGCCGTAGAGGTTCTTTTCCTTGATCACATCGAATGCCTGGCACAACTCCCCGTCGCAGTCGGCGACGAGCTCGAACGGAAAGCAATGCTTGCCCTTGAAGGACTCATGGGACGCGATATCGTCACGAGATACGCCAATGACGATGGTGTTCAGTTTTTCGAATTCCTCGTAGTGGTCGCGGAAGTCCTGTCCCTCGGTCGTGCAGCCCGGGGTGTTGTCTTTTGGGTAGAAATACAAGACCACATTACGACCGCGCAGCTCCGACAGCGAGAAGCTCTGGTCATCCGTCGCTTGCACCAGGAGATCAGGGATACGCTCGCCGACTTCGATTTTGCTCATGTTGCGTCCACTCTCTGATGGTTGCCCTGAAGACAACCGGACGGGGTCCGGCACCGCAGCAAGGCCTGCGCCGACAGTCCGGTTAGTGGTGGCGCCGTCCGGATGCACCCGGTGATCGAGGGCAGGCCCACGGCGGGGCGGCCCGTACCCCGCGGCTCGCAGAGGGCGCCGCCCATAGTATTCAGGATCTTGGTAGCGCCCACAAGACGAAAGGCCGCCGCCGTGTGCCCTGCGGTCCGCCTGTCATCGCAGGACCTTGAGGCCTCAGGTGCAGCATGGGGGCGCGTGAGGCCCGCGCCTTCCCTTGCTTGCCGGCAAGAGGGCAAGTAGTATCGCGCTTTTAATGCGGGTCGGGTTTATGTTGCGCGGGAGTCTTGTCGCCCTTGTCACGCCCATGCGCGATGACGGCGCGGTCGATTTTGCGGCCCTTGACCGGCTCATCGATTTTCATCTCGAGGCCGGCACGCACGGTATCGTGGCAGTCGGCACCACCGGCGAGGCCTCGACCCTGGATGTCGACGAGCATGTGGCGGTCATTGCCCACGTGGTGCGGGCGGTGTCCGGGCGCATCCCGGTCATTGCCGGGACCGGCGCCAACGCCACCTCCGAGGCCATTGCGTTAAGCCGCGCCGCCGCCGAGGCCGGGGCTACGGCGTGCCTGGTCGTGACCCCCTACTACAACAAACCGACCCAGGAGGGGCTGTTTCGGCATTTCGGCGCGATCGCGGGGGCCATCGATCGGCCCGTGATCCTTTATAACGTGCCGAGCCGGACGGCCTGCGATCTGCTGCCCGAGACCGTCGCGAGGCTTGCCCTGGTACCCGGCATCGTCGGCATCAAGGAGGCCACCGGCAATCTCGATCGCGCGCGCGCCATTGCCGCGGCCTGCCCCCCGGACTTCGCCCTCTATGGGGGTGATGACGCCACCGGCGTGGCCCTTGGGGGCCTGGGGGCCCGTGGGGTGATCTCGGTGACCGCAAACGTCGCGCCACGCGCCATGAGCGCGATCTGGGAGGCGATTCTTGCAGGCGACCATGAGGCGGCACGGCAAAAGGACCGGGCCCTTGCGGGCCTCCATCAGGCCTTGTTCGTGGAATCGAACCCGATTCCCGTGAAGTGGGCGCTGCATGCCATGGGGCTCATCGGTCCCCATCTGCGGCTCCCATTGACGCCGTTGTCCGAGAATCGGCAGCCGGCAGTTCGAGACGCTTTACAGCAGGCGGGGATCACGTTATGAGGTATGCATGGTTGGGGCTCATCATGTTGGCGGGCGCGGGCCTTTCCGGGTGCGCGTCGGCGGGGGGCGGGTGCCATGTGCCCGCATATGTGGTGCCGCCGCCGCTGCCGCCCCTGTCAATCCCCTCTGGGCTGTCTGCGCCGCCCAATCAGAGCCGCTATGCGATCCATAGCAGCGCGCTTGCGACGAGCGCCACCCGGCGGGCGCCGGGCAGCGGCCACGAGGCGCACCCCCCGGGCGGCATGCTTGCGCCGGCGCCGGCGCAGCTGCCCCCCGCCAACTGATCCCGATGGCGCAGGCCGGGCCGGACACCGACCCACGGGCGGGGGTCCGGGATAACGCAATGGCGCACGATGAGCGGCCATGGCAGATCTCACGATAAGACTGGACGGTCCCGGGGCGCTGGCGGCCTTTCGCGCCGAGCGGCTGTTGCGACGCTTGCACCAGGTCGCGCCGGTGACCGCCGTGGCCGCGCGCTATCGCCATTTCGCGTGTCTTGGCCGGGCGTTGTCGGCCGGTGAGCAAACCGCCCTCGAGGCGCTCCTCGATTACGGCGCGCTGCCGCCGCCGATCATCCCGGGTGCGCGCCTCCTTCTGGTGGTTCCGCGGCTTGGCACGATCTCGGAGTGGTCGAGCAAGGCGACTGATATCGCGCGCCGCTGCGGGCTCGAGGTGGTGACGCGGCTCGAGCGCGGGGTCGTCTGGCAAATCGCGTGCGAGCGGCCGTTGACGGATGATGAGTACCGCGAGGTCGTGGCGCGGATTCACGACCGCATGACCGAAACGGTGCTGGCCGACCCCGACGACGGCACGCCCTTGTGGCTCGGAAGCGAGCCTGCGCGCGGATCCGTGATCGATGTCGTAAGCGAGGGGATCAAGGCCCTCGAGCGTGCGGATCAGGCCCTGGGCCTTGCGTTGTCCGAGGAGGAGCGGGGCTATCTCGTGGAGGCCTTTACGAGGCTTGGCCGCAATCCGACCGACGCCGAGCTCATGATGTTCGCCCAGGCGAATTCCGAGCACTGCCGGCACAAGATCTTCAACGCCGATTTTACGATTGACGGTACGGCCTGCAGCCACACCCTGTTTGAAATGATTCGCGAGACCGCCAAGGCGAGCCCTGAGGGGCTCATCTCTGCGTATGCCGATAATGCCGCCATCATCGAGGGCGCGGGCGCGGGCTCGCGGCTCTTCATCGATGGACGGACGCGGCGCTATACCGTCATGCAGGAGCCGGTGCCGATCCTCATAAAGGTCGAGACCCATAACCACCCGACCGCGATCTCGCCCCATCCGGGCGCGGCGACCGGGGCCGGCGGCGAGATTCGCGACGAGGCGGCGACCGGCTTGGGCGGCCACCCGAAGGCCGGCCTCGTCGGGTATTCGGTGTCCGACCTGCGCCTGCCGGATGCGCTGCGGCCCTGGGAGACGGATCGCGGCGCGCCGGAGCATCTCGCGAGCGCCCTCGATATCATGCTCGAGGCCCCGGTGGGCGCAGCGGCCTTCAATAACGAATTCGGCCGCCCGGCCATCCTCGGATATTTCCGGTCCTTCGAAACCGATGCGCAAGGGGCGATCTACGGCTACCGCAAGCCCATCATGCTGGCCGGTGGTACAGGGTCGGTGCGCCCGGTCCATGTCACGAAACGCGATCTGCCCCCAGGGACCGCACTGCTCGTCTTGGGCGGGCCGGCGCTTTTGATCGGCCTAGGCGGTGGCGCGGCCTCGAGCGCGGCCTCCGGCGGCAATCAGCAGGAGCGCGACTTCGGGTCCGTGCAGCGCGCCAATGCCGAGATGGAGCGCCGCGCCCAGGAGGTCATAGAGGCGTGTATCGCCATGGGTGCGGATACGCCCATCCTGTCGATTCACGATGTCGGGGCCGGCGGGCTGTCGAACGCCCTGCCGGAACTCGTCCACGGCGCCGGCCGCGGCGCGGATATCGATCTGCGCGCGATTCCCAACGGTCAGCCGCAGATGTCGCCCATGCAGATCTGGTGCAACGAGGCCCAGGAGCGCTATGTGCTCGCGGTGCGCGAGGAGGCGCTGACGGCCTTCATGGCGCTGTGCGAGCGCGAGCGCTGCCCGGCGGCGGTCGTCGGGCGTGTGACCGAGGAGCCGCGCCTCAGGGTGCATGATCGCCATTTCGCCGATCAAGGCGCCCCCTATCCTGTCGATGTGCCGCTTGCGCTCATACTGCGGGATCCGCCGCGCATGCGCCGGCAGGCGCGTACCGTAAGCCGCGCGGGGCGAGCACTTGCCACGCGCTCCCTGGATATCCATGAGGCCATCGCGCGCGTTCTGACCCTGCCCGGGGTGGCGAGCAAGGAATTCCTGGTGACGATCGGGGATCGCAGTATCTCGGGCCTCGTGTGCCGTGACCAGACGGTCGGCCCCTGGCAGGTCCCGGTGGCCGATGTCGGCGTCACCGCGACCGGCTACGGCGATATCACAGGCGAGGCCTTGGCGCTGGGCGAGCGCGCGCCGATCGCGGTCATCGATGCCGCGGCCTCGGCGCGCATGGCGATCGGCGAGGCCCTCACCAATCTCGCCGCCGCCCGGATCCGCCGCCTGCCGGACGTCAAGCTGTCCGCCAACTGGATGGCCGCGGCCGGCAGCGAGGGCGAGGATGCCGCGCTCTATCGCGCCGTCGAGGCGGTGGGCATGCAGCTGTGTCCGGCGCTCGGTATCGCGATACCGGTCGGCAAGGACTCGCTTTCGATGCGTGCGCAGTGGACGGTGGCGGGCAGGCCGCGCGAGGTCAAGGCCCCGGTATCGCTGGTGGTGACGGCGCTCGCCCCGGTCCTGGACGTGCGCAAGACCCTGACCCCGATGTGCGTAAGCCATACCGACACCGACCTTTTGCTGGTGGACTTTGGTCGCGGCAAGGACCGTCTCGGCGGCTCGTCTTTGGCGCAGGTCTACGGGTGCGAGGGGGGGCGCGCGCCGGATGTCGATGACCCGCGGCTCCTCAAGCTGTTTTTCGGGGTCGTGCAGGTCCTCAATGAGCTTGGTCTTTTGCTGTCCTATCACGACCGCTCCGATGGCGGCCTGTTCGTCACCTTGTGCGAGATGGCGTTTGCCGGAAAGTGCGGACTGGATATCGATCTGACCGCCCTGGGCTTAGATCCCATCGCCGCTCTCTTCAATGAGGAGCTGGGCGCGGTCCTGCAGGTGCCGAGTGCGGCGCGTGACGGAATCCTCGGCGCCCTGAAAAAGAAGGGCCTGCTGCGCTACACCAAGCGCATAGGCACGGTGCGTCCGGGGCGCGATATCATCATGCGCTACTGCGGGCGGGTGCTGCTCGAGGGCGACCGCATGGCCTACGAGCGGCTGTGGGCGGAGACATCGTTTCGCATGCAGGCCTTGCGCGACGAGCCGCAGAGCGCCGCCGAGTCCTATGCCCTGCTCGCCGATCCCGCCGATCCCGGGCTTCACGCGCGCGTGCCCTTCGATGTCGCGGCCCCGCTTGCGCCGCACCTTGCGCTCACCAAGCCCCGTGTCGCCATCCTGCGCGAGCAGGGCGTCAACGGCCAGCGCGAGATGGCGGCAGGCTTCATGGCGGCCGGTTTCGAGGCCGTGGATGTGACCATGAGCGACCTTCTGGCCGGGCGCGAGGGGCTGGCGGGCTTTGCGGGCCTCGCGGCGTGCGGGGGCTTTTCGTTTGGCGATGTCCTCGGGGCCGGCGGCGGCTGGGCCAAATCGATCCTGTTTCATGACGAACTGCGCGCGCAGTTTGCGGCGTTTTTCGCACGCCCCGAGACGTTCGCGCTGGGGGTCTGCAACGGCTGCCAGATGATGGCCCACCTGCGGTCCTTGATCCCGGGGGCGCAGGCCTGGCCGCTTTTCGAGCGTAACCGCTCGGAGCAGTTCGAGGCGCGTACCGTATTGGTGGAGATCCCGGACAATCCCTCGGTGCTCTTGGCCGGCATGGCCGGCGCGCGCCTGCCGGTGCCGGTCGCTCACGGCGAGGGGCGGGTGATCGTGACGCCCGATGCGCGCGCGCAGCTGGAGCATGGCCGGCTCGTGGCGGCGCGCTATGTCGATCACTACGGGCGCGCAACCGAGGTCTATCCGCGCAATCCCAATGGCTCGGTCGGCGGCATCACGGGGCTTACCACGCCCGATGGCCGCGTAACCGCGCTCATGCCGCATCCAGAGCGTGTCGTGCGCACGGCCGCCAATTCCTGGCACCCGCCGGACTGGGGCGAGTACGGCCCGTGGTTTGAGATATTCCGCAATGCCCGGCGGTTCGTGGGCTAAAGATTGGGCGCCAGCAGCGCCGCGATGAAGTCTTCGCGGGCGATGCCGAGCACGCCGGTATCGGGCAGGCCTCGTGAGAGCCCCTCGCGGTCGAAGCGCTGCCCGATGAGTGTCGAGACATCGGGGTCTAGGTGCCGGCCCCAGGGCGCGTGCACGCGGGCGGCCGCGATACGTAAGTCGCGGACGGCAAGCGATACCATGACGCGCCCCATGGGCGCACTCATCGCGCGCTGACAGAGATAAAGCCCCTCATGCACCTTAAAGAGCGCCCGCGGGCGCGTCTCGTCGCTCTGCACGATGTCGGCACGGCAGAGTTCATGGGCCACCTCGCGGGCCGCGGCCATGAGGCAGGAGGGCACCGGATGGGGGCTCAGGCCGCCTATAAGCGGCGCGAAGGCCGCGGCGAGTGCCGCCTTGACGGCCGCTGCCGGCGGCCGGGACTTGGTCTCGGCATGAATCCCCGTAAGCCCCTCTTCGAGGGCGGCCTTGAGTTCCGGGCGCAGGCCCTCGTCCGGGAGGCGCACGATGCGATGCATAAGATCCGTGTCGAAATCGATGAGGATGCTGCCCACGAAACAGAAATGGCCGTTGATGTCCCCCGCCCCCTGGCCCGCGATCTTGCGCCCGTCTGTGGTGACGATGTCGTTCAGGGGACCGCGGCGCGTCTCCACCCCAAACTTGCGGTAGACCGCGATGGGGGCCTCCGAGAGGTGGCGATAGGCATCATCGACCCGGCTTGGCACGATGGGGTGAGGCCGTTTCACGACCAGGGTATAGAAGATCTGGCCGGGCCCGAGAAGGACCATGCCCCCGCCGGTCTCGCGGCGCATGACCGCAAGCGCGTGATCCCGGCAATAGTCCAGATCAACGGTGGTGGCGGCATCGTCGAATGCCCCGAGGCTCACAAACGGCCGCGCGGGCTCGATGACCACCAGCCCTTCCACCCCGAGACGCGCCAGGGCGTGGAAGTAGGCGATGGGCAATATGCCGCTGTTATCGGCGGGTTCAAAGAGATGCACGGGATTTCCCGGGGCGCATGGTGCAAAATGCCATTCTAACAGCAGGGGGCGGGTATGGATCAGGATCTTGATAGGGTTCGCAAGGCGCCGCTTTTTTCCGGGCTGTTCCCGGAGGAGCTTGAACGCCTGCTCGCCCATGCCAGGCGGCGGTCGCTCAAGGCCTACGAGACGCTCTTTTCCGAGGGCGACAAGGCCGCGGCCTTTTATTTCATCGTGGAAGGCTCGGTGCGGCTCTACCGACTGTCGCCGCAGGGTGACGAGAAAGTCATCGAGATCCTCATGGCGGGCCAGACCTTTGGCGAGGCCGTGGTGTTCCTCGGTGGCCATTATCCGGTGTACGCGGCCGCGCTTGCCGACACGGTGCTCATCGAGATACCGACCAACGACTTCGTGCGCGTCCTCAAGGAAAACTCCGGGATGGCGCTGCGCATGCTGGCGGCCCTCAGCATGCGCCTGCATCAGCTCATAAACGATGTCCAGGCCCTGACGCTCGAGACGGCCGGTCAGCGCGTGGCGGGCTACCTGCTCGCGCAATGCCCGGAGGGGGCTGCGGCCGCCGACATTCATATCCAGGTTCACAAGAACATCGTGGCCTCGCGCCTTGGGGTCAAGCCCGAGACCTTTTCGCGCGTACTCGCGACCTTGCGTGAACAGGGTCTCATCACGGTCGCGGGCAACGACATTCACATTGCCGATCGGGCACGGCTTGCGCGCTGGCGCGACGAGGCCTACGCTGGTGGCCGGTCTTGATTGCTGTCAAGGCCGCGGCCGCCGCCGGATCCTTACACTTGAGCCGAGGGGTCGGGGATTATGACGGAATACCGCGGGTGTGAGCTGCCAGATGATCTGTTCTATGACCTCGACTACGTCTGGGCGCGTCCGGATGGCGACGGGCTCGTCGTTCTGGGCATAACCGACGCGGCGCAGACCATGGCCGGGCGCGTTCAGAAGATCCGCATCAAGAAGGTCGGCACGCATCTCAACAAGGGGCGCCATGTCGCGACCCTGGAGAGCGGCAAATGGGCGGGCGGCGTGCCCTGTCCGTTCGAGGGGGTCGTCGAGGCCGTCAATACCGCGGTCATCGACACCCCGCACCTTGTGAATATCGCGCCTTATACCGATGCCTGGCTTGCCAAGGTGCGACCGGTGACGCCTGCCGATGCCTTCGCGGATCTCGTGACCGGGCCTCAGGCGATGACGGCCCTGCGCGCGTGGCTGGATCGCTACGACGTCCAGTGCATGCGCTGCGCCGAGCCCTGAGGGCAGGTCCCGGCCCACGCCGGGAGGTGTCGCCCTGCGGCAAGGCCAGACGGAGAGGATCGTGCAGATAGGCGAGAAGGGTACACAAGTCGCCCCGGGCTTCGATGACCCCCTGGGGCTTTTGGCGGCCTGCCATGAGCGTATCGCGGGCCATTGCGCCGCGCTGACGCGTCTGGCCGCCCATGTGCGTGCGCATGGCGGGGATCGCGAGGCCAGGGAGGCGGCATCGCGCATATACCACTACTTCGCGCAGGCCGGGCGCCTCCATCACCAGGATGAGGAACAGGATCTGGTGCCGCTTGTCGCGCGGCATGACGATACGGTCTTGTCGGCAAACGCCGCGCGCCTCATGGCCGAACACCGCGTTCTGGAACGGGCCTATGCGCCGCTCGAGGCGTTGTTGGGGGCGTTGCCCGCGGGCCCGTGCGAGCTGCCGATCGAGCCCTATGTCGGGCTTATGCGTGCGCACATGGCCATCGAGAATGCGTGGCTTTTCCCGCGCGCCCGCGAGCTGCTTAAGCCGCAGGAGATCGCGGCCCTGGGGCGCGCCATGGCCGCGCGCCGGGGCGTCAAGGTTCCAGGGCTTTGAGCGCCGCGCGCGCATCCGGAAGGAGCACGGCCACCGCCGGATAGAACTCCTGCTCTTCCTTGTCATCGTGATGGTGGAGGATCTGGCCTACGGTGCCGATCAGGGCCGTGCCCTCGTCGCCATCGCCCTCACTCAAGGCCTCGGCGATCTCATCGAAGAAACCGCGCAGGTCGCGATGCCCCTTGCGCAGGATGGATGTGAGCGGGTTATCCTGTCCATGTTGGGCCTCATAGGCCGGGAATAGCCAGGTCTCCTCGGCCCTCATATGGCGTTCTATGGCGTCGCGAAAGCCCTGGAAGTCCGCGCGCGCCTGCGCAAAGTCGCCGTTGTCGACCGCGCATCGCGTGCCCTCGAAGGCCCGATCGAGCGCGCGGTGGTGGCGGGTAAAGCCCTCGATGAGTGAGGTGTCCATGCCAAACCTCCCGGGCGGTGCCCGCTATCCAGGGGATCATAGTCCCTATTACCTTATGGTCGCATCCCCTGATCATTGATGGCCGTCAAGGAGCCGCGGGGGGCGCGATCCCTACAGTCGTTCAGCGAGATCGTGAAGGAGGTGGGTCATGGAGGTCCGGCTGCTGGTATCCAAGTGGTGTTCGGTGTGTCCTCAGGCCGAACGGGTGTGGGAGGAGGTCGCGCGCGGACAGCCGATCGACTATAAGGCGCTCGACATCGCCGAGCCCGCGGGCCGTGCGCTGGTCGCGGCGCTGCGGGTGCGCACCGTGCCGGCCGTGGTCATCGACGGCAAGCTCGTGGCGGTGGGTGTCGTGTCCATGGGCGACGCCCTAAAGCTCGTCTCGCAGGCGGCGTGAGCGCCACGCGGGCCCCGGTCATCGCGGTGCGGCGCGCCTATGAGGCCCGAAGGCCCGGCGAGGGGCCGCGCTATCTCGTCGACGCCCTCTGGCCGCGGGGGCTTACCAAGGCCGCCTTGGGCCTTGCGGGATGGGCGCGCGATGCCGCCCCAAGCAAGGCGCTGCGGCAATGGTTCGGGCACGACCCGGCGCGATTTGCGCCATTCCGCCGCCGTTATCTCGCCGAACTGCGCGGCCACCCCGAGGCCACCGAGGCCCTGGTGGCGGCGTTGCGCCAAGGTCCCATCACGCTTGTGTACGGCGCGCGCGACGAGACCCACAACAACGCGGTGGTCCTGCGCGAGTACCTGAGGGAGCGCATGCATGCATGAGGCCGTTTTCCTGGTGCTGATCGCGCTCCATCTGCTCGCGGCCACCACCTGGGTGGGCGGGGTGTTGTTCTTCATGTTCGCGGTCGTGCCGGCTGCGCGTGCGAGGCCGGCCTCCGGCATCCCCGAGGTCTTGGGGCGGGCGTTTCGGCCGGTGGCCTATGGGGCGCTCGGCACGCTGATCATAACCGGCCCCTTATTGCTCTTCTGGGCGGGTATCGGCCCGCACATGCTGGTGCGCCCGCGCTTCTGGACGAGCGCCTTCGGGGCGACCCTGGCCCTCAAGGCGGCGTGCGTGCTGCTGGTGCTGATCCTGACGGTCTGGCATGACGCGGTGCTCGGGCCCCGCGCCGCGCGCGGCGGGCCGGTGCGCGCGGCACGCTTGGCCGCGCGCGCCATAGGGCTCCTGTCCATCGCGATCCTGCTCGCCGGACTCTTGTTAGCCCAGGGCCTCTAGCAGCCCGTCGTCTGCGCCCGCGGCGCCGGATGGCACCGGCGCGGCAGGGCCCGCCGGGGCATGGTCGCCCTCCTGCTGCAGCGCCCACAGTTGCGCATACAGGCCGCCTTGGGCGATGAGCTCGCGGTGACGGCCGCGCTCGACGATCCGCCCGGCGCGCATCACCAGGATCTGGTCTGCGTGTTGAATGGTAGCGAGCCGGTGGGCGACCACGATCGTGGTCCGATGCCCCGCAAGCAGGGTCAGGCCCTCCTGCACCGCGCGCTCGGAGGCCGCGTCGAGGGCCGATGTCGCCTCGTCGAAGAGCAGGATCTGCGGCTCTTTTAACAGCGCCCGGGCAATCGCCACGCGTTGTTTCTCCCCGCCCGAGAGTTTCAGGCCGCGTTCGCCTACGCGCGTCTCGTACCCCTGCGGCAGGCCGGTGATGAAGCCGTCGAGATGGGCAAGGGAGGCCGCCGCCCGTACCTCTTCAAGGGGGGCCCCCGGGCGCCCGTAGGCGATGTTGGTATAAAGGCTGTCATTGAACAGGACCGGGTCTTGCGGGACCACGCCGAGGCTCCTGCGCAGGCTGTGTTGTGTCACGGCGCGGATGTCGTGTCCGTCTATGCGGATGGAGCCGCTGTCCGGATCATAGAAGCGCACCAAAAGCCGCATGATCGTGGACTTGCCGGAGCCGCTTGGGCCGACGATTGCAGTCGTCGACCGCGGCGCCACGGTGAAGTCGACATCGTCTAGGAGCGGCTGGCCGCCGTAGGAAAAGTCGACATGCTCAAAACGCACGAGGCCCTCGGACACCACAAGGTCGCCGGCCCCGGGCGCGTCGGCTATGGTGCAGGGCACGTCGATCAGGGCGAACATCTTTTCCATATCGGTAAGCGAGTGCTTGATCTCCCGGTAGACGGCCCCCAGGAAATGCAAGGGCATGAAAAGCTGTATGAGAAAGGCATTGACCAGCACCAGGTCGCCGATGTTCATCCGGTGGTCGGCAACGCCCTGTGCGGCGAGCAGCATGAGGGCGCCGACGCCGAACGCCACGATCGCCGACTGGCCGGTGTTGAGCACGGCAAGCGACGACTGGTTGCGCACCGCGGCATCCTCCCATTGCGCGAGATGGGAGTCGTAGCGCCCCCATTCGTAGTCCTCGTTGGCGAAGAATTTCACGGTCTCGTAGTTCAATAGGCTCTCGACCGCGTGGCTGTTGGCGCGCGAATCCATATCGTTCATCGACCGCCTGAAGACGGTCCGCCATTCGGTCACAATGAGCGTAAAGAGGGCATAGACCGCAAGCGTCATGAACGTGATGAGGGCGAACTCCAGGCGAAATTTGGCGATCAGGATGCCGGCTACGAGTGCGATCTCGACTACGGTCGGGATGATATGAAACAGCAGGATGTTCAAAAGGAGTGCAATCCCGCGGCTGCCGCGCTCTATGTCGCGCGCCACCGCCCCGGTCTGGCGGTCCAGATGGAAGGCAAGCGGCAGGGCGTGGAGGTGGCGGAACACGTCGGTCGCCGCGCGCCGCACCGCGCGCTGCTTGACGCGCGCGAATACGAGATCGCGCAGTTCCCCAAAGAGGGCGTTGGCAAACCGCAGGGCGCCATAGGCGGCGATGAGCGCCACCGGCACGATCAGCAGGGGTTTGCGGCTATCGAGCTGATTGATGATGTCTTTGAGGACCCACGGGACCGCGACGCCTGCGGCCTTGGCGGCGGTGAGCGAAACCAGCGCCACCGCCACGCGCAGTCGGTATTCCCAGAGGTAGGGGGCGAGCCTTTTTACGATCGACCAGAGCCGGCCGCGGGACGCGGTGGTGTCGCGCGCCGATTCGGCAGGGGGGTCTGCAGTACGTCTTTCCAGGCCGCGCACGGCCTTCAGCTGAGCCGCTTGTACTTGATACGCGTCGGCCGGTCGGCCTCCACCCCGAGGCGGCGCTTGCGGTCGGCCTCGTAGTCCGCGTAATTGCCCTCGAACCACACGACGCGGCTGTCGCCCTCGAATGCCAGGATATGCGTCGCGACCCGGTCGAGGAACCAGCGATCATGAGAGATGACGATGGCGCAGCCGCCAAACTCGAGCAGGGCCTCCTCGAGCGCGCGCAGGGTATCGACATCGAGGTCGTTGGTCGGTTCATCGAGCAGCAGCAGATTGCCGCCGCTTCTCAGAAGCTTCGCCAGGTGTACGCGGTTGCGCTCGCCGCCCGAGAGGTCCTTCACGAGCTTTTGCTGGTCGGCGCCGCGAAAATTGAAGCGCCCGGCATAGGCGCGTGACGAGACCTCGCGGCGGCCGAGCAGGATCATGTCGGACCCGCCCGAGATCTCGGCCCACACGGTCTTTTGGCCGTCGAGGGTGTCGCGGCTTTGGCTCACATAGGCCGGAACCACGGTGGGCCCCACGCGCAGCGAGCCGCCGTCCGGGCGCTCCTCACCCACGATCATGCGAAACAAGGTGGTCTTGCCGGCCCCATTGGGCCCAATGACCCCGACGATCCCCCCGGGCGGCAGCGCGAAGTTCACATGTTCCATCAGGAGGCGGTCGCCAAAGCTCTTGGTGAGGTCCGCCGCCTCCACCACCAGGTCCCCGAGCCGCGGTCCGGGCGGTATGAAGAGGTCCTGCGTCTCGTTGCGCTGTTCGACATCCTGGGCCACCAGCGCCTCATAGGCGGCAAGACGCGCGCGGCTCTTGGCATGCCGGCCCTTGGGCGCGGTCCGCACCCATTCGAGCTCGCGCTTTATGGTGCGTTGGCGCGCGGATTCCTGCTTCTCCTCGACGGCAAGCCGCTTGTCTTTTTGTTCAAGCCACGAGGAGTAATTGCCTTCCCAGGGGATGCCTTGGCCGCGGTCGAGCTCCAGGATCCAGCCCGCCACGTTGTCGAGAAAGTAGCGGTCATGGGTCACGGCCACCACCGTCCCCTTGTAGTCCTTCAGGAAGCGCTCGAGCCACGCCACCGATTCCGCGTCCAGATGGTTGGTGGGCTCGTCTAGCAAGAGCATGTCCGGTTCCGACAAAAGCAGCCGGCAGAGCGCGACCCGGCGGCGCTCGCCTCCGGACAGCACCGAGACGTCGGCATCGAACGGGGGCAGGCGCAAGGCCTCGGCGGCGATCTCGAGCTTGCGGTCGAGGTCCCAGGCCCCTGCGGCGTCGATCTCGCTTTGCACCTGCGCCTGCTCCTCGATCAGGGCATTCATCTGATCGTCCGACAAGGGCTCGCCGAATCGCAGGCTGATGGCGTTGAAGCGCTCGAGCAGGGCCTTGGTGGCCGCCACCCCTTCCTCGACGTTGCCGCGCACGTCCTTGGCCGGATCCAGCACCGGCTCCTGCGGGAGATAGCCGATCCGGATGCGCGGCGCGGGTTGTGCCTCGCCGTCGAAATCGCGGTCTACGCCCGCCATGATCCGCAACAGGGTCGATTTGCCGGCGCCGTTTAATCCGAGCACGCCGATCTTGGCGCCCGGAAAGAATGACAGGGAGATGTTTTTCAGAATCTCGCGCGAGGGTGGGACGACCTTGGTCACCCGCTGCATGGTAAATATGTAGGGAATCGGCATGGCGCGAGTATACACTGCGCCAGACGAAGTTTCCCGCGCCGGGCCGTCGTCGCGATGGGCCCCGGCGCCGCCCCGTTCATCGTGTGGACCTCCCATCAGACCGGGCGGATCGGATACGCTCCGTGTGCGCCGCACCTGGCTTGAGGTCGGGTGGCGAAGCCATCATAATCCCCCGCGGCATGGCCCATGGCGGGGCCTGGCGTAGACGAGGTATGAGCATGTGGCGTGGAATAGCGGCGGGCCTGGTGCTGGTCATGGTCACGGCCGTGGGCTGGGCCCATAAGCCCCCGGATGCGTCGTGCCAGGCATTTTCCGGGACATTCGTGCGGCTGACGACCAAGGGGGGTCATCACTTCGACGTCTACCGCGCGGGCCCGCCGTCGGCGCGCATCGGCCTGCTGCTGCTGCCGGGTAAGGCCCGTCTGGGCGAACGGGCGCTTGCCTGGGCCGACCGTGTCGGGGCGCAGGGCTATCGGGTATTGGCCCTGGGGCTACGACGGACCGGCGGCCGCGGGCGCCGCATGGCCATGGAGCGGACCGCCTTGCAATACTTAAGTTCTCCGGGGCGCCGGCTCGTCACCTTTGGCTGGGGGCGCTCCGGCGCCTACGAGTCGATCGAGGCGAGCGCCGCCGATCCCCATGATGTCTCGGGGACGGTGCTGTGCAACGGGGGCATATCGGCCAAGGCCGCGCTCATGCGGCGGATCGAGTCGCGGGTGCTCGTGCTCGCGTTCCGGCAGACGACCCCCTTACCTAAGCTTCAGGCCTTCGAGGCGCGCATGCGGCTTTATGGCAAGCCGCTCGCCGTCCACTACTACAGCATGGACCCCACGGCCGCCGATCCGATGGGCGCCCAGTTCGCGAGCGCCACGGCCCAGGAGGTGTGGGCGCAGGCGCGCGCGTTCTTCCGGCAGGCCCGCTTCCTCTGCCGGCGTTGCGCCCCCTATCCCGCCTTGTTGTTCGGCTACCGTGACTAGGTGTGCCGCGTCTTTCTAGGCGAGCAGGAACTCAAGGAGCGCCTTTTGGGCGTGGAGGCGGTTTTCGGCCTCGTCCCAGACCACGCTGCGCGGCCCGTCTATGACCTCGCCTGTGACCTCCACGCCACGATAGGCGGGCAGGCAATGCATGAACAGCGCATCCGGGCCGGCCATGTCCATGAGACGGTCGGTCACGCAATAGCCCTGGAAGGCGCGCATGCGCACCTCCTTTTCGGACTCCTGCCCCATGCTCGCCCAGGTATCGGTCACCACCAGATCGGCGCCGCGCGCGGCCTCTTCCGGGGTCGCCACGAGATGGGCGGATCCGGTGGCGGCCTCCAGGATCTGCGCATCCGGCCCATATCCGGCGGGGGTGGCGATACGCAAGGTAAAGCTGAACTGGCGCGCGGCATTGATCCACGACTGACAGACATTGTTGCCATCGCCTATCCAGGCTACCGTGCGTCCGGCGATGTCGCCGCGATGCTCGAAGTAGGTCTGAATATCGGCCAAAAGCTGGCAGGGGTGGAACCGGTCGGTCAGGGCATTGATCACCGGGACCTGCGAGTGGGCCGCGAAGGCCGCGAGCTTGGCGTGCTCATGGGTGCGAATGACGATCGCATCGACCATGCGCGAAACCACGCGTGCCGTGTCCTCGAGCGGCTCGCCGCGCCCAAGCTGCAGCTCCGCGGGCGCGAGAAACATGCTGTTGCCGCCGAGCTGGGTGATGCCGGCCTCGAACGACACGCGCGTGCGTGTCGAGGATTTCTCGAAGATGAGCGCAAGGCTCGTCCCGCGCAAGTACTCATGGGGCTCGCGCCGGCGCAGGATGGCCTTGAGTGTCACCGCGCGCTCGATGAGTATGCGCAGCTCCCGGGGGGTACAGTCCATGAGGCTTAAGAAATGACGGATCATGACGCCAGAAACTCGCAGATGGCATCGGCGGTCCCGTCCGCCAGAAGCCCGGCCTGATCATCGCTCAGAATGAGCGGCGGCAGGAGGCGCACGACCCGCTCGGCGGTGACGTTGAGCAAAAGACCGCGGTCTAAGGCCAGACGCATGACCGCCTGGGCCGGCCGGTCGAGCTCGACGCCGATCAAAAGCCCGCGGCCGCGCACCGCCTTGACACCCTCGGTCCCGCTTAGCCGCTCGCGCAGGCGTGCGAGCAGGCGCTGCCCGAGGGCCGCCGCGCGATCCCAGGCCCGCATGTCGTCCAAGGTCTCGAGGACGGCGTGGCCCACGGCGGTCGCCAGCGGGTTGCCGCCGAACGTCGACCCATGCTGGCCCGGGTGGAAGAGCTCGGCGGCCGCCCCGCGCGCGAGACAGGCCCCGATCGGCACGCCGTTGCCCAAGGCCTTGGCCACGGTCATGACATCCGGGCGCGCCTGTTCCAGCTGCCAGGCAAACCACGCGCCGCTGCGGCATAGTCCCGTCTGAATCTCGTCTAGGATCAAAAGCCAGCCCGCCTCGTCGCAGATCTGGCGCAGCCCCGTGAGGTAGCCGGCGTCCGGAATCTGAATGCCGCCCTCCCCGAGGATCGGCTCCACCAGGACCGCCACTATGGTCTGATCGCGCGCGCCCACCTGACGCACGGCGTCCAGGTCATTGAACGGCACGCGCCGAAAGCCCGGGACCAGGGGCTCGAAGCCGGCCTGCACCTTGCGGCTCCCGGAGGCGCTCAAGGTCCCCAGGGTGCGGCCATGGAAGCTGCCCTCCACGACGATCACGGCGGGTGCCTCGACCTCCTTGCGATGTCCGTGCAGGCGCGCGAGCTTGAGCGCCGCCTCGTTGGCCTCGGCGCCCGAGTTTGCGAAAAATGCCCGATCCATGCCTGATACCGCGCACAGCCGCTCGGCCAGCGCCTCCTGCTCGCGGTTCTCATACCAGTTGGAGACGTGAATCAGGCGCCGGGCCTGGGCGCACACCGCCTCGACGATCGCCGGGTGGGCGTGGCCTAGGCCATTGACCGCGACGCCGGCCAGACCGTCGAGATAACGGCGGCCGCTCTCGTCCCACAGCCAGGCGCCTTCGCCGTGCGTGAAGGCGACCGGCAGCCGCCCGTAGGTTGTCATGAGATGGTGTTCGGTTGGCATCGCGCCCCCAAAATATAAAGCGCCCCAAAGATGGGGCGCTTAACGATTTAAGGATCGCGGCCGCCTGCGGCGTCAGGCAGTCCGATCAAGGGGCGCATATTACCGCCCTCATCCCTTAAAATCCAGTGCGCGGGCGTCGCGCCGCTACCAGGTGAACGCCGGATCGGCCAGCAGGGCGAGGGTAAAATCGATACCAAAGCCTATGGTATCGGTGGGGATGGCACCGAGCCCCCCCTTGTGCCGCCCGGCCGAGAGATCCAGATGGACCCAGGTCGGATCGCGGGCGATGAACCGTTTGAGGAAGAGCGCCGCCAGGATATGGTCGGCCTCGGCCTCGAGGGTACACTGCTTGATATCGGCGATATCGCTTTTTAGGTCCGCGTTGTAGTCATCGGGCAGAGGGAAGGGCCAGACCCGCTCGCCGCTTGCAAGGCCGGCGTCGATCAGGCGCTGATACAGCCCGGGGCGGTTGGAAAACACCCCCGTCATGCGTGTCCCGAGGGCGTGGACGCAGGCGCCCGTCAGTGTGGCGTAATCGATGATGAGCCCGGGGCCCGCGCGCGAGGCCAGCGCCAGGGTGTCGGCCAGCACCATGCGCCCCTCGGCATCGGTATGCACGACCTCTATGGTCGTACCGTCGAGGGCGCGCACGACCTCATTGGGGCGATAGCTCAAGGGGCCTATGGCGTTCTCGGCGATGGCCAGATAGCAGTCGACCGCAAACGGGGCGCGGGATCGCGTCAGGGCCAGCAATGTGCCTAAGGCCACCGCGCTCCCCTGCATGTCTTCGTGCATCCCATACATGAAGCGGGCGGGCTTGAGGTTGACGCCGCCGGTATCAAAGCAGATCCCCTTGCCGACGAGCGCCACGGGCGGGCGCTGTGCCTTGCGCGGGATATAGCGCAGATGCACGATGCCCGCGCCCGCCTTGCGCGTGCGCGTCACCGCAAGAAACGCGCCTGCGCCCAACTTGGCGAGGCGCCCTTCGTCCAGGAAACGAAACCGCCAGCCGTTTTCGGCCGCGAGCCTGCGCACGCGCCTGACATAGTCCGCGGGGGTCAGCTCATTTTCCGGAAGGACCGACAGGGCGCGCGCCAGGTGGTTGCCGTGCGCGATGGCACGCAGCAGGGCGTCGTCATCAATGGGGCCGTAGACATCGATCAGGGCCGGCAGGGCCGGGCCCGGGGTGCTCTGCCGGGACGGCAGCGGCGCCTGGGCATAGATGCAGCGCACGAGCGCCCGCAGCGCCTCTTTCTGCGCCGCGCCGGCAAGCCCCGGGGCGAGGATCGCCGCATTCGTAACCCCGGGGGAAAACCGGGTCAGCTTGCGCGCGAGCTCGAGGCGCGCGAAGGTATCCTGGCTATCATCCACGCATCCCACGGCGAGTGTCGTCCCGGCCTCGTTGGGGGCCTGCGTGATGAAGGTCGTCCCGGGCTTGAGCGTGACGTTCTGAGTCTTCATGCGCCGGCGGAGGATATCGGCGAATGGGGCCTGGGCGAGGTCTTCGGGGCTGCGCACGAGAAGCGCGATATGCCCATAGCGGCCGAGGTTGGCGGCCAGGTCGCGGGATTTGCGGGAGCGCACGCGCGGAACCTTGAACGTTATCATGTCTTGCCTTGACCTCCTGTCGCAAAACCCCGATCATACCTCCGCGCTCGGGCTTGGCGCACGGGCTGTCTGTGCCTCGGGCCGGGCACGCCCTATCCTCACAAGACAGGAAGACAATGAACGCAAGCGACCAAAAGCGCCTGTTGCGCGAGATGATTTTCTACCGCCGATTCGAGGAACGCTCGTTCGAGGCGTATATGGAGCGCAAGATCGGCGGCTTTCTGCATCTGTACTCCGGGCAGGAGGCGGTGGCTACGGGGGTGCTCGAGACGGCGCGGTGCGGCCATGATTACGTGATCACCGGCTACCGCGATCACGTCCATGCCATCAAGGCGGGGGCGCCTGCGCGCGAGGTCATGGCGGAACTCTACGGGAAAGAGACCGGCTCGAGCCGCGGCCGCGGGGGCTCCATGCACATATTCGATCCGACCGTGAACTTCATGGGCGGGTACGCCTTGGTCGGCCAGCCGTTTCCGCTCGCGGCCGGGCTTGCGCTCGCCTGCAAGCATAAAGGCACGGATCAGATCGCGATCTGCTTTTTGGGCGATGGCGCCAACAATCAAGGCACCTTCCACGAGACCATGAACATGGCATCGGTGTGGAAGCTGCCGGTGCTGTTTGTGTGCGAGAACAATCTCTATGCCATCGGCACGCGCATCGATCGCTCGACGGCGGTCACCGACCAGTACAAGAGGGTCTGCGCCTACAACATACCGGCGAGCCAGCATGACGGGCAGGACATCGATGTCGTGATGACCGCGGCCAGTGATGCGATCGCGCATGTGCGCGCCGGCCGCGGGCCGTACTTCATCGAATTCATGACCTATCGCCAGCGGGGTCATTCCATGTCGGATTCCAACGCCTACCGCTCGAAGGAAGAGGAGCGCAAGTGGCTGGAGCGGGATCCGATCAAGATCTATGGCGACCGCCTGAAGAAGGCGAAGGTCCTGACGGACAAGGATATCGCCGCCATGGAGAAGTCGGTCCTAGACGAGATCGAAAACGATATCGTGCGCTTTGCCGAGGACAGTCCGGAGCCGCGCGTCGAAGACCTGAACAAATACTGCCTCGATGATCAATCGGATCCGCGCTGGATCGGTCCGCTCGTGCAGGGGGAGCAGCATGGCTGAAATCGCATATTGGGAGGCGATCCGCCGGGCGCATGACGAGGAGCTCGCGCACGACCGCATGGTGATTGCCATGGGTGAGGATATCGGGGTCGCGGGCGGGACCTACAAGGCCACGTCCGGCCTCTACCAGAAATACGGCGCCGACCGCATCATCGATACGCCGATTTCGGAGAACTCCTATACCGGCATCGGCATCGGCGCGTCGATGGCCGGCATGCGTCCGATCATCGAGATCATGTCGATCAATTTCGCGCTGCTCGCGCTCGATACGCTCATCAATGCCGCGGCCAAGATCCGCTATATGTCGGGCGGCCGCGTATCGTGTCCGATCGTGATGCGCACGCCCGGGGGGACCGCCCATCAGCTGGCGGCGCAGCATTCGGCGCGGCTTGCGCGCATGTTCATGAGCACGCCCGGGCTGCGCGTCGTGACCCCGCGCGGACCGCTCGACGCCTACGGCATGCTGAAATCGGCGGTGCGCTGCAATGATCCGGTGATCATCATCGAGCACGAGAGCATGTACAACATGCGCGGGGAGGTCCCGGATACCGAGACCTTCCGCCCGCTCGAGGGCGCGGAGATCGTGCGCGTCGGCACCGACATCACCCTGATCGGGTACAATTACAGCGTCCATCTGTGCCTGGCGGCGGCCGACAAGCTTGCGGCGATGGGCCTGTCGGCCGAGGTCCTCGACCTGCGCGCCCTGCGGCCCATCGACCGCGATACCATCAGGCGCTCGGTGGAGAAGACCCACAAGGTCGTGATCGCCGAGGAAGACGAGGCGGCGGTCGGCGTGGGCTCGGAGATCATATCGGTCATTACAGAGGAGTGCTTCTTCGCCCTCGACGCGCAGCCGGTGCGCGTGCACGCCGCCGATGTCCCCGTTCCGTACAATCGTCAGCTGGAGAAGGCCGCGATCCCGAACGCCGACGATGTGCTGGCGGCCGCGCTCAAGGTCCTGGGGCGCGTCTGACGGTTCGGGCCCGACCCCTCCTTTTTTCAAGTCATAGGAAGTCATCATGGCGGAGCCGTTCCTGATCAAGATGCCGCAGCTCTCGGACACCATGTCCGAGGGCACGATCGTCTCCTGGGAAAAGGCGATAGGCGATTTTATAAAGCGCGGCACGGTGATCGCGACGGTCGAGACCGACAAGGCGATCATGGATGTCGAGGTGTTTCGCGAAGGCTACCTGTCGGGGCCGCTTGCGCCCATAGGCGCCACGGTGCCGGTGGGGGCCCCGATCGCTGCGCTTATGACGGAGCCTGGCGCGGTCGCCCAGGGGGCGGCGGCCTCGGCGGGGGGCGCGCCGGCGGCCGCGGCGGGGGCACCCGCGCCGCCTGCGGCGGTCCCGGACGGGCAGCCGGTGCTGATGCCGCAGCTCTCGGACACCATGTCCGAGGGCACGATCGTCTCCTGGGAAAAGGCGATAGGCGATTTTATAAAGCGCGGCACGGTGATCGCGACGGTCGAGACCGACAAGGCGATCATGGATGTCGAGGTGTTTCGCGAAGGCTACCTGTCGGGGCCGATGGCCGATGTCGGGCAGGTGGTGGCGGTGGGACAGCCGATCGCCTTTCTGGCGGCCGATGCGGGCGCGGTGCGGGCGGGGGTCTTGCAGGCCTCTCCCGCCGCCCCCGCCAAGGCCGCATCCCCCGTGCCGGCCCCGGTCCCGGCGGGCAGCGCCCAGCCCAAGACCAGGGCGCCGGCCATGCCCCATGGCGCGACCCCCGCGCCGCGCCCCCACAAGGGTATCGCGAGCCCCTATGCCCGCCAGCTCGCCGGCGCCCATGGCATCGATATCAATAGCCTGGTCGGGACGGGTCCCGGCGGGCGCATCACCGCCACCGATGTCATTGGCGCAGGGGGCGGCCCGCGCGTTCAGGCCAAACGGGTTTTTCAAGTGCCGGGGGCCGGCCGTCCGATGGACAGCATGGAAAAGGCGGTCAGCCAGAACATGGAATACTCGCTGTCCATGCCCTTGTTCCGCGTGACCGTGTATGTCGACCCTTCGCGCTTAAGCCGCGCCGCCAAGGACCTCCAGGCCTCCCTTACGGTGTTGCTCGCAGCGGCCGCGGCGCGGGCGATCGAGCGCCATCCGCGCGTCAATTCGGTCTACCAGCACGAGGATCGCATCGTCGAGCGCAGTCAGATCGATGTCGGGCTTGCCGTCGAGACCGAGGGCATGGGGCTTGTCGTGCCGGTATT
Organism: Pseudomonadota bacterium; assembly: GCA_021819245.1. Classification (GTDB taxonomy): domain Bacteria; phylum Pseudomonadota; class Gammaproteobacteria; order Acidiferrobacterales; family Acidiferrobacteraceae; genus Acidiferrobacter. The sequence goes on from JAKARI010000014.1 coordinate 68,483, forward strand.
GCGCAACGTGGCGCATCGCGCGATCGGCGATCTGAACGCGCAATGGAAGGATCTCGTGGCGCGCGCGCGCCTGAAGCGCCTCAAGCCCGAGGAGTACTCGAACCCGACATTTGCGATCTCCAACATGGG
>JAKARI010000054.1 GCA_021819245.1 Pseudomonadota bacterium
CCCGACTATCTGGGAGGACTTATGTGCGGGATCGGGGGCTTTGTCGGTGAGCGGGTGATCGATCCCGGATCATGGCGGGCCATGCTCGCAGCCCTTAAGGTTCGCGGCCCCGATGCCCAAAAGGCGATGGTGTGGGGGGCCGACTTTACGGAGACGACCGGGCCTGGCACGGCCGGGCTTTTGCACGCGCGCCTAAGCATCCGCGATCCGCGCCCCGAGGCCGACCAGCCCATGGCCAATACCCAACAAGACATCTGGATCTGTTTCAACGGCGAGGTCTATGGCTACGAGGCCGACCGGGAGGAGTTGCGGCGACAAGGCTATACCTTTCGCACCACGAGCGACACGGAATTCATCCTCTACGCCTACGAGGCCTGGGGGGATGCCTTCGTCGAACGACTGCGCGGCATGTTCGCGATCGTCATCCTCGACCTGCGCCGCAAGCGGCTTATCGCGGTACGCGACCGGTTGGGGCTAAAGCCCTTGCTCTACACCGCGGATGGCAAAAACTTCGCGTTCGCCTCCACCCTGCACGCCTTGATCCCCTATCTGGGGGCTAAGGCCCGTATTGCCCCCGCGGCGCTTGATGCCTATCTCGCGCACCGCTATGTGCCGGCCCCGCTTAGCCTCGCGCAGGGTGTCAGGCGCCTTGAAAACGGCGCGAGCCTCGTATGGGAGTTCGGGCAGGGCCGTGCCCCCGAGGTGCGCCGCTACTGGGACCCTCGCCCGCGGCATGGGGATTTCCGCGAGACGCTGGATCGGGCCATCGGTCTGCGCACCGCCTCCGATCGGCCGGTGGGGATCTTTCTGAGCGGCGGCATCGATTCCGCCGTGGTGGCGTCAAGCCTCGTGCGCCAGGGCTATGCCAATATTACGGCCTTCACCGCCACCTTCCCGGGCACACCCTACGACGAGGGGCCGCAGGCCGCGCGCATGGCCAAGGCCCTGGGTCTTACCCACCGGGCCGTGCCTGTCGAGCCGCGCCTGGCCGAGGACCTTGACCGTATCGTGGCCGACCTCGATGAGCCCTTCGCCGACCCCAGCGCCTTGCCGCTCTGGTATCTGGCGCGCGCTGCCACCGCGGAGGTCAAGGTGGTGCTCGGCGGCGATGGCGGCGACGAACTCTTCGCGGGCTATAAACGCTATCGCCAGCACCTGCGCAGCCGCTGGCGCGGGTCGTTCACCCTCCCGCTTCCCTATGATGGTCCGCCCTGGGAAAGACCGGCGCGCTGGCGTGAGGAGCTGGGGCTGACCTGGCAGGAGGCCTATGTGCTGCGCTTCTCGGGCCTGTCGCCGGCGGTGCGCCGCTATCTGCAGCCCGATCTGCCCGCCGTGCCGCCGGTCCACTGGCGGGACTTCCCCTCGGATCAAAAGGGCCTTGCCGCTTTGCTTGCCATCGATTTTGCCAACTACCTGCCGGAGTACATCCTGCGCAAAGGGGACCTGTGCACCATGGCCCATGGGCTTGAGCTGCGCGCCCCGCTCCTCGACCACCGGTTCGTGGAGCTCGTCACCGCCCTGCCCGCACGCCGGCGTTTCACGAATCCGACAAAGGCTCGTTTGGTCGAGACCTGCCGGGTGTGTCAGGACGAGGGCCTGCTGACCGCGAAGAAGCGCGGCTTCTCCCCGCCCCTCAATCGCTGGTTGCGCAATGACCTCTCCGCGCGGCTCCCAGGTCTTGGGGCGCGCCTCGCGGCAGCCACCAATGGCCAGCTCCATGCGGGGCGCGTCGACACCCTGGTCGCGGCCTACACAGGCGGCTTTGATAAGCTTGCCGAGCCGGTCTATCAGTTGCTTGTGCTCGACATCGCCCTGCGGTCCCTGGGGCTTGCGGCCTGACGGCGGATCAGAGTTTCGCGGCGAGGACCGCGGATACGGCGCGTAAGACATCCTCTGTCAGGATCCCGGTGCTGCAGCGGGCAGCGAACGCGCAATCCCGAGGCCTTCGCACGCAGGTCGCGATCCAGGGGCGGCTGCTCTCAAAGAGCACCGTTTCATTGCGGCAGGGCATGTCAGGGCGTGTGACCGCCCGATAGGGGGTGGCGGCATAGAACGCGACCGGACCGTAGAGGGCCGCCTGTCCAGGCCCAAAGAGCACGATCGACGGGGTGGCCGTGACGCGCGCAAGATGCGCGATGCCCGTATCCAGGGAAATAAGGAGCCGGGCGGCCGCCAGCAGATGCCACATGTCGCGCAGGTCCAGCTGCCCCGCGACATTCTGAAAGCGCCCGTCGGGGTCGACGGCATGAGCCAATCCCTCTTGTCCGGTGCCCGCGCTCAAGACGACCTGAAGCCCGCGCCGGGCGAGTGCCATCGCGACCGCCTGCCAGTGGGCTGCCGGCCAATATTTGAGCGGGGAGCCGGCGCCGAGATGCAAGACGGCATAGGGGGCATCGGGTCGCGTGAACCGGCCGGGGCCCGGGGCCGGCCAGTCCTTGGTGTCGAAGCGTTCCTCTGCGGTGTTCGGGTCCCCGGCGAGTGCTGCCATCATGTCCGGCAGGGTCGTGAGGCGGTCGGGTGCGGGCCAGGCCTCGTCGAGCGAGGCGCGGTAATGCCAGGCGCCGCCCGCGTAGCCGCGCACCCAACGGGCGCCGGCGGCGCGCGCGAGCCACCCGTGGCGGCTCTCCGCGGGCACGATCGCCAGATCGAACGGCCCGAGGGCGCGCAGACGCGCGAGGCTGCGAGGGTCGCGCGGATCGAAGGCCGAGGTTACGACACCATAGGGCCGCCCCTCATAAAGCGGCAGGAAGCCCGGCGCGCAGGTCATGACGATGCGCGCATCGGGGTACCGGCGCCTGAGACGGGCGAGGAGCGGCGTGAGCATCAGGGTGTCGCCAAGCAGCAGGTTATGGGCGATCAATACACTGGGTACCGATCCCGCAGGCGGCCTGTGGCCCCTTCCGCGCATCAGGGCGTGCCAGGCGACGCGCGCGCGTAGCGGTAGCCGGTGCGCTCGCCTAGCCACGACCGGTCCTTGCGCGCAACAGGTCTTCGTAGAAGGCCACAAAGCGCGCACCCATGAGGCGCAGGTCGTAGGGTTCGATGGCGGCGCGGGCCTT
>JAKARI010000039.1 GCA_021819245.1 Pseudomonadota bacterium
CCCTCTCTTCTGTCAGATTTCTGCTGCCTCCCCCGGCAGGGCCGGGGGACTCCCTTGAGGTAGGCTAGAACTTGGTGCTAAGCGACACCTCGTACGCGCGCGGGGCGCCGGGCTCGCCGAGGAGCTCGCCGGCCACGCCGTAATAACCGCCGCTGCTGATGTACTCGTAGGCGTTATACTGCTTGTTCAGGACGTTATAGACCCCGAAGTCGATGTCCACGCGATGGACGTGGGCGCCGAGATCGCTGTGCCCGATCGCCACCTTCAAGGACGCATTCCAGATACCGAATGCCGGCAGCTTCTGCCGGGTCGGGGCGTTGGTGTTGTTGTTGTAGATGTCCTGAGGCCCGGTGTACTGCCACCAGATGCTCGGGGTATAGACGACGCCGTGGCGATACATCTCGTAGAACAGGCCGACGTTGGCGGTCTGTGCCGGGACATTGGAGACCGGCAGGCCATTGTAGGACCCTCCGCTGGGTGTCGTGTACTGCGAGTACACCGCGCGCTCGAAGCTCAGATTGGCGAACACATGCAGGGTGTAGATCGGATCATCTTCGGCATAGATGTTGACGCCGCTAAAGCGCGACGAGCCGGACGCGAACAGGCTGTAGAGGTGGCTGACCACCGGGATCGGTATGATCTCGTTGGTGTCGCTCAGGTTGTAGTAGTTGGCGCCGAACGCGGCATTGTTCAACAAGCCGTCGTGGCGTATGTAGCCTTTGAGTCCCACCTGGTACTGGGCGGATTTCTGCGGCGCGAGCGAGCTTGCGAGCAGATGCGCATAGGTGCCGGTGGCCCCCGCCGGCGCCTTGTAGCCCGTGGAGTAGTTGGCATAGAGCGCCAGGACCTTGGTGGCCTGCCAGTTGATCCCGATAGAGGGCTCAATCTCGTTAAAGGTCGTAGACGAGTTCGGGGCATTGTTGCCGCCCGTGCCGTCGCCATTGGTGCCGATCAGGTCGGCGACGTTGATCGGGAACATCGACGAGGCGTTGTTGACGAAGTTGGTCTGAAAGCTCACGAGTCGGATGCCCGGGGTGATGCGCAGCGATCGGATCGGCTGGATGTCGTCCTGAATGAAGGCCGCGAGATCGGTCATGTAGAGATAGGAGTCGTGATAGTGGCTTGGCAGCGCCAGGCTGTAATTGACGCTCTGGCCATTGACCGTGGCGTTCGTCCCGGCATTGGGCCCATAGGCATACTGGGCGGGCAGTGACGGATTGTAGAACTCGAGCAGCGAGGCATATTTGCTGTTGAGCCAATAACCGCCGACCGACACGTCGTTGTACGGGGCGCGGATATCGAAATAGAGCTTATCCCCGTAGGTGTCGCTGGTCGTGTAGTAATACTGGTCGAGGACGTTGTTGTTGTTGCCGTAGTTGTCGTAATGCAGGTGTTCGCGGTGCCCCCAGCGGTACCAGATCAGGTTATGCATCGTGATGTTGCTGGCTATGCGGTCCACATACCGCGAGTACAGGAGCTCGGTGCTGACGACGCTCTGCTTCCAGTATTCGGAATAGGGCAGGGTGGTGTAGAACCCGGTGGTCTGCTGGCTATAGAGCGGGCCGGGATTGACCGCGCCGGTGGAAGGGTTCACACCGTTGACGGTGACATTGGCGTTCGGGGTGACCGGGATCGGCAGCGGCCGGTACGATTCGGAGCGCGCGTCGTAGGCCCCGAAGCTCACATGGCCGCCGTGGAAGGTCTTGCGGAACTTGGCGTAGTAGGCGTGATTTTTCGAGGGATTGTCGAATCCATAGCCGTGCAGATAGTTGCCGTCGGCGCGCGTGACGCCGCCTGCCACGACCCCGGACCAGCCGTCCCCGAGCTTGCCCGTCTGAATGTTGAAGTCGGTCCCCCAGGTGGCAAAGCTTCCGGCAAAGGCGCCGATGGTGGCGCTGGCGTGGTTCGCCGGCTGCAGGGGCGCAAAGTTGATGGCACCACCGATGTTGTTATACCAGCGGTTTACCGCGTAGCCCGGGCCGTAGGTCACGGACATCGCGCTGATCAGGGACAGCTGCGGGATCTCCGAGGCCTGCCAGACGGTGTAGGCGGGATCGATCATGGGGACGCCGTCGAAGGTCACCATGACCGTGCCGTCGTTGGCGTTTCCGGCGATATTGCCCCAGCCGGTCTTCATGCCGTTGATGCTGATGCTCGCGCGCGGCGCGCCGGTGTTGCCCTCGGCCATGACATTGACGCCCGGGGCGACGGCCAGGGCCTGGGCCGCGCCATTGGCAGGCCCCGCGACCGACATCTGCCGCTTGCCGATGACCTTGACCGACTGCGTGGACTTGAAGATCTGCTTTTTGGTCGGCGTGCCGTCCAGGGTGTTGAGGGCCCGCGAGGTCGCGGAGACCTTGCCGACATTGACGTAAGACGAGCCGGTCGCAGGCGAACCCGAGGCGACCGGGGCCTGCGTAGCGGCGCGCGCCGCGCCGGTCGCTAACAGCAGGGAGACCGCGAGCAGCCGCAGGGGCGGGGGGAGGTCACGGGGGGCGCGCGGCCGGGTACGGGTGACAGACATGGATGATTCTCCTGGGTTAGAAGACAAGTGATCGGGCCTAGCCATGGCGGGCTGCCGGAATCGCGGCGGGAAGCGGCGCGGCCAGGGGCGCGGCGGCGACGATGTAGCGGTAACCAAGGCAATGGACGGTCTCGATGCAATCCGGGGCGCCGGCGTCGCGCAAAAGCTTTCGCAGGCGCGAGATGCAGATCGTAAGCGCCGCCGGCGTCATGGGGCGCACGCCGGTGAGGCCGGAACACAGCCGCTCGGTCGTCAGGAGCTTGCCGGGATTGCGCACGAGCTCGTGCAGGACACAGAAGTGGCGCGGCGACAGCGCAATCGGGGTGTCCCCCACCCGCACCTGGGCCGTTAGGGCGTCGAGCCACAGGCCATTTTCATCGACGCCGGTCTTAGGCTCGTCGCGCGCCGGGTGCTGGATGATTCGCGAGAGCCCCGCAACCAGGGCCGGCCCGTCGATGGGCACCGGCACGAAGAGCGCAGCACCCGCCTTGAGCGCGTCGGCGGCACGCCGGGGCGGGCCCAGGAGCACGAGCGGCAGGGTGCCCGATACCGGGCCCGAGGACCGGTCCGGGACCGAGGCGATGCGATCGGTCACCACCGCGGCGGCATCGAGGGCGCGGGCCGCGCGGTCGATATAACGCAGGCGTGGCACCCGATGACAGGTCCAGCCGGCACCGGTGATGGCGTGCACGCAGGGCAGGGCATGCGGATTGGCCACGCAGATCAGAATCGCGGGGGGCCGTGGGGCCTTCTTGCCCAGCCGCCTCTGAACCGCGGATACCGCAAGCTTCATCTGGGAGAACACGGTGTGCACGAATAACGGCAGGAGACACATGTCTCGAGACCCTTTTTTATCATGAGCAGCGGAAAAGGAGGGGCCGCCTTCGGGATCGGGTAGGGCGCCTGAGGCGGCCCTCTGGCGAACACAAGTGTATGAGGGGAATATGACGGTTCGGTAAACGAAACCTTTCAGGGGCACCGGGGCCGAATCGGCCGGACATCAGGGGGCCGCGCGGCCGAGTCCTCGGATCCCGGGGCCCTCAGGTCGCGGGGGAGACCACGGCGCACACGAGGGGTGACGGACACCTTGAGCCCGGTCGCCGCAACCCCGAGCCAGGCCCTGGGGAATCCAGCATCATGATGAGATGCCGCGGTCCGAACGCCGCGCCTTGTGCGGCCGGTCCTTCGAAAGCGCACCCGGCGCGCACGCGCGCGGCGGACGGCCTTTGGTGCCCGGGCTTGAAGGGCCCCTAGAATCCGCCTGCGATGAGGGCCAGCAAAAACTCCACCGCCTCGTAGTGTCGGAGGGCGTCGGACAGGGACTGGCCCCAAGCCGTGACGCCGTGGTCACGCACGATGAGCGCAGGCAAAGGACGTGGATGATCGCACAAAAAGGTCGCGACGGCCCGCCCTATGGATGCCACGTCCGGGTGGTTGGCAAAGACCGGCAGCCCCGTCGGCGTGCCGTCATCCCATACCCCGAGGGCCTTGGCCATCTCCACGCGCGGCAGGACCACGGGGTCGCGGCCACGGCTTGCCAGTATGGCCTCCACCGAGTGGCCGTGCAGACACGCGGTGGCCGTCTCCTGGGTCTCATAGATGGCGCGATGAATGGCGGTCTCGGCGGGCGGGCGCCTGTCGGGGCCGCCCTCCAGCACCTGGCCGTCGGCAAGTGCCACGCGCAGGAAATCCGTGGCGGTCAGCTCGCCCTTGCAGGTGTCGCTTGCGGTGATCCAAAACGAGCCGTCGTCGGCGCGCGCGCTCAGATTGCCGGCGGCCGCCCACGTCCAGCCACGCTCATAGAAAAGCCGTCCGATGGTGGCAAGCCGGGACCGTGGATCGCAGACGCCGCTCATGGTGCGGCCCCCGGGGCCGCGAGGGCCGGGACCGCTGCAGCCCTGGGCCCACCTTCGGCACCGGCACCGCGATCGCGCGCGCAGGCGGTGCGCATCGGGCGAATGATGGCGGGCCCCATGCCGGCCCATGGCCTGGGAGGCGCCCCCGGGAAGATGGCATCGCCACCCCCGGGACGAGACGGGCGCGGCGCGCCATGAACCCGGGCGTGGCGCGCGCCCAGGCATCGGTGCCGCCTCATGCCATCACCCTTGGCGCAGCTGCACGCCATCATTTTTGGCAAACCAGAAATGCCCCGCGCCCGCCGGAATAGGGTGGACCTCATCGTCGAGACAACGGATGGCGGAAAATCGTGCCGGTGCGCCTGTGCGCACGTCCTGCGGCAACGGCCCGTGCCTGCGCCTCACGCTGGCGAATGCAAGGCGCGCGGCGCCCCGCGTGGGTCCGGTCATGCATGATCCGCCCCGCAACCGACACGTCGCCATAAAGAGCCTCCTCTCTAGCCGAGGACTGGCTTCTCGGGGGCCTTGCGGCCGCGCGGCCGGAGAGGCTCCGCGGGGCGTGGCGCGGGCCTTGGGGCCGGGGATGCCGCGGGCGCGCCCGGCGCCTCCTCGCGGGGCCGGCCCTGCGCACCACGATGACCGCGATCGCGCGCGCCGGCGCCACCGCGGGACCGCGGATGGTGACTGTCGCGTTCGCGCGGGGGCCTGTGGGGCGGCCGCTTGAGGGGAACGATCAGGTCGTCTGTCACGCGGACAACCGGGATCTTGTGGCCGATATAGGCCTCGATATCCATGAGCGAGAAGGCATACTCGTCGCAGGCGAGACTCACCGCCTCGCCGGCGGCCCCGGCGCGCGCCGTGCGCCCTATGCGATGGACATAATCCTCGGCGTCCTGCGGGAGATCGTAATTGAAGACGTGGCTTACGTCCGGTATGTGCAGGCCGCGCGCCGCCACATCAGTGGCCACCAGCACCGGGAAACGCCCACCCTGAAAATCCGCGAGCAGGCTCTGGCGCTTTTGCTGCGGGACATCCCCGGACAGCACCGCGGCCTCGAACTCATTGGCCGCAAGCCACCCCTGCACGCGCTCGGCGGCATGTTTGGTATTGGTGAACACCAGCGCCCGCGACACCTGCTCGGCACGCAAAAGGCCCACCAGCACCGGGAGCTTCTCCTCCTGGGCCACATGGTAGAGCCGCTCTTGTACCCTCTCGGCGGTCATCTTCTCCGCCTCGATGCGCACGAGCTCGGGGTTATTCATGTGCTCGTAGGCGAGCTCCATGACGCGGTAGGACAGCGTCGCCGAAAACAACAGGCTCAAGCGCTTGTCGACCGGCGGCATGCGATGCAGGAGATACCGGATATCCTTGATGAAACCGAGATCGAACATACGATCGGCCTCGTCTAGGACCATGACCTCGAGCGCGCGCAGATCGAAGACATGCTGCTTGAAATAGTCGATAAGGCGCCCGGGGGTCCCTATGAGGACATCGACGCCTTCCTCTATCGCCTTGCGCTGGCTCTCGTAGCCGGTCCCGCCATAGGCGAGCTGCAGGCTCTGCGCGCACCCCTGCCCCAGCACCAGCGCATCCTTGTGAATCTGAATGGCGAGTTCGCGGGTCGGCGCCAGGATCAGGGCGCGGGGCTGATTGGGCCGGCGGCCCGGGATCGGTTCGTGGGTCAGCAGCCGATTGAACACCGCAAGCAGGAAGGCCGCGGTCTTGCCGGTCCCGGTCTGCGCCTGCCCGGCGACGTCGTGGCCCGCAAGGGCCTTGGGCAGGGTCGCCGCCTGAATGGGGGTGCAATAGGTAAATCCGGCCTTTTGGACTCCGGCCAGAAGGGGTTCCGGCAACCCGAGGTCGGAAAACGCCTGCTCGGTAAGGTGGGTATCGGTCATTTAGGGATCTAGCATAGCAAATGGCGGGGGCTGGGGGAACCACGGGCGGTCTTGCCAAGCCCGCCATGTTCCGTCCACAATACCTCCACTGCGACGTAATTCCTCTCAACCGAGACGTCAAAACAACCGACCATACGAGACCCCGACCATGAGCGAAGGTATTATTCACGTAACCGACACCACCTTTCAGGAGGCCGTATTGAACGCGAGCGGCCCGGTATTAGTGGATTATTGGGCCGAGTGGTGCGGGCCGTGCAAGATGATCGCCCCGGTCCTGGAAGAGGTCGCCCGCGATTACAAGGACAAGCTCACGATCGCCAAGCTCAACATCGACGAGAACCCGGCAACGCCCCCGAAATACGGCATACGCGGGATTCCGACCCTCATGCTGTTCAAAAACGGCGGCGTGGAGGCCACCAAGGTCGGGGCCATGTCGAAATCGCAACTCTCGGCATTCCTAGACGACAACTTGTAGCGTGAACGCCTCGGCCGCGCGCGGCACTAGACGGCGGGCGGTCGAGGTGGTATGGTTTCGTACCAGGAAGCGCGGTTCCCCTGCTTTCCCTTTATTCAACCCCTTTTCTGATCAGGTCGCGGATTCATACGCCGTTTCACGCCTGACGGTTTCCTAAACAAAGATGACAATGCACCTATCCGAACTGAAACGTAAACCCGCAACCGAGTTGGTGGAAATGGCCGCGGCCCTCGATCTCGAAGGCGGCAGCCGCTTGCGCAAGCAAGACCTCATCTTCGCAATCCTCAAGGCCCAGGCCAAAAAGGGCGAGGACATCGTAGGCGAAGGGGTGGTCGAGATCCTTCAGGACGGCTTTGGCTTCCTGCGCTCGTCCGACAGCTCCTATCTCGCAGGTCCCGACGATATCTACGTGAGCCCGAGCCAGATCCGCCGCTTCAATCTGCGCACCGGCGACACCGTGACCGGCAACATCCGCCCGCCCAAGGAGTCCGAGCGCTACTTCGCGCTGCTCAAGGTCGAGACCATCAACTTCCAGTCACCCGAGGAGGCGCGCAACAAGGTCCTCTTCGAAAACCTGACGCCGCTCCACCCGCTCAACCGCCTCAAGCTCGAGCAGGCGAACTCCTCGACCGAAAACCTCACCTCGCGCGTCATCGATCTCATATCGCCCATCGGCAAGGGCCAGCGCGGGCTCATCGTGTCATCGCCCAAGAGCGGCAAGACCGTGATGCTCCAGCAGATCGCGCACTCCATCACCGCCAACCATCCGGAGTGTGTGCTGATCGTGCTGTTGATCGATGAGCGCCCGGAAGAGGTGACGGAGATGACGCGGTCGGTGCGCGGCGAGGTCATCTCCTCGACCTTCGACGAGCCGGCAACCCGCCATGTCCAGGTGGCCGAGATGGTCATCGAGAAGGCCAAGCGGCTCGTGGAGCACAAGCGCGACGTCGTCATTCTGCTCGACTCGATCACGCGGCTTGCGCGCGCCTACAACACCGTGGTGCCGGCCTCCGGCAAGGTGCTGACCGGCGGCGTCGACGCCAATGCCCTGCAGCGCCCCAAGCGCTTCTTTGGCGCGGCGCGCAATATCGAAGAAGGCGGCAGCCTCACGATCCTCGCGACCACGCTCGTCGAGACCGGCTCCAAGATGGACGACGTCATCTATGAGGAGTTCAAGGGCACGGGCAACATGGAGATCCACCTCGACCGGCGCCTGGCGGAAAAGCGCGTCTATCCTGCGATCAACATCAATCGCTCCGGGACGCGGCGCGAGGAGCTGCTGATCGATCCGGGCGAGCTTCAGAAGCTCTGGATCCTGCGCAAGCTCCTGCACCCGATGGACGACCTCGAGGGGTCCGAGTTCCTGCTCGACAAGCTCAAGGCGACCAAGAACAACGCCGAGTTCTTCGACTCGATGCGGCGCTAGATTTTAGCGGGGCGGGGCCTTCTTGCGCGCGACGGTCACCCCGTCGCGTACCGTAAGGAGCACGGCGTCCACCCCTGAATCGGTTCGCACCTTGCGGTTGAAGGCAGCAATCCCGAGGTCCGCGGGGGTCGCGGGCGCAAGCACCCGTCCCGACCACAGGGTGTTGTCGGCGACGAACAGGCCGCCCGGCCGCAGCAGGGGCAGGGCGCGGTCGTAGTAGGCCGGGTAATTTTCCTTGTCGGCATCGAGAAATACGAGATCGAACACCTGCCCGCGCAGGGCCTCGAGGGTATCGAGCGCAAGCCCTGCGCGGATACGGATCTTGCGACCGCAGGGGGTGCGGTCGAAGAACTGTTGGGCGATGGCGATGGCCTCGGGGTCCTTCTCGCACGACAACACCTCGCCGTCGGCGGGTAGGGCACTCGCCATGGCCAATGCCGAATACCCGGTAAAAAGCCCGATCTCGAGGACCCGCCGGGCCTGGCAGAGCATGACCAAAAGACGCAAAAGAGACGCCTCGACCGGACCGCTCAACATCGTGGCATCGGGGCGGTGCGCATGGGTGTAGTGCTCGATCTCGGCGAGCACATCCGGCAGCGCCGTGATATGCGCGCGGGCGTAGTCCTCAAGCGCCTTGTCGATGAGCGTTTCCATGGCATGCCCCTCGCGTCGCGCGCGCCCGCGGGGGACGGACAGGCCCTGCGCCCCCGTTGCGAAGCGGCGCTTTTCGGTTCAGTATGAACCGGCTCTGGCGCGGGCGCCAGAGCGGCAACAGGCGACCTTGCGAGGAGATTTTCGGTATGTCGATGGCGGATCGTGATGGGGTGATCTGGTACGACGGCAGGCTCGTGCCCTGGCGCGAGGCCAACACCCATGTTCTCACCCACACCCTGCACTACGGCATGGGGGTATTCGAGGGGGTGCGCGCCTATCCGACCAGCGCCGGGGCCGCGGTATTTCGGCTGGATGCGCACGTCGACCGCCTGTTTCGATCGGCGCACATCATGGGCATGGACATCCCCTATGACCGCGAGACGGTGCGTCTGGCGATCCTCGCCTCGGTGCGCGAAAACGGCCTCGAATCGGCCTATATCCGCCCCATGGCATTCTATGGCGCGGAGGGCATGGGGCTTAGGGCCGACAAGCTCAAGGTCCACCTGATCGTCGCCGCCTGGGCCTGGGGCACGTATCTGGGCGACAATGCCCTCGAACAGGGCATACGCATCAAGACCTCCTCGTTCAATCGTCACCATATCAATGTGGCCATGTGCAAGGCCAAGACCAACGGCAGCTACATGAACTCCATGCTCGCCCTGCGCGAGGCCCAGCAATGCGGCTGCGACGAGGCGCTCCTGCTCGACACCGAGGGCTATGTCGCCGAGGGCAGCGGCGAGAACATCTTTATCGTGCGCAACGGCACCCTGCTGACGCCGGAGCTCACCGCGGCCCTGGAGGGTATCACGCGCGATACGGTCATAGAGCTCGCGGGCGAGATCGGGGTGCCGGTGCGCGAGAAGCGCATCACCCGCGATGAGGTCTATATCGCCGACGAGGCCTTTTTCTCCGGCACCGCGGCCGAGATCACGCCCATTCGCGAGCTCGACTTTCGCACCATCGGGCGGGGGCGGCGCGGGCCGATCACCGAAAAACTCCAGACCCTGTATTTCGAGCAGGTCCACGGGCGCCGCAAGACCCACCCCGAATGGGTGACCCCGGTGGGCGAGGCCATGGACGCCCGGCTTTCGCAGAAGGCCTGACATGGACCAGGCAACGCAGGAGGCGACACCGACGGCGCGCACCAAATGCGTGGAGGTGACGCACGCGGATCTCCCGCTCCACTGTCCGATGCCCGGCATGAGCCTCTGGAACTCGCATCCGCGTGTGTTCCTGCCGATCGAGGTCAGCGGCAAGGAACGCTGCCCCTACTGCGGGACAGTCTACGTCCTCACGGACATGAAGGAGCTCCCGGACGCGCGATGAGTGCCGCGCGGGCGCTGATCGTGGGGCCGGCCTGGGTGGGCGACATGGTCATGGCGCACAGCCTCTTCCGTCTTCTGAATGTCCGCCACCCGGATCGCGCCCTGGACCTCATCGCCCCGCCCGCGACCTTGCCGCTCGCTGCGCGCATGCCCGAGATCGCAGACGCCGTCGCGCTTGCCATCCCCCATGGCAGGCTCGCCCTGCGTGAGCGCCTGGCGCTCGGCCGGCGGCTGCGGGATCGGGGCTACGCCCAGGCCTATGTGCTACCGCGCTCCTTCAAATCGGCGCTGCCGGCGTGGGCGAGCGGGGCCAAGCGGCGCACCGGCTACTTAGGCGAGGCCCGCTACGGGCTCATCAATGACATCCGTCATGAGCCCCCGGGCGGTAAGTTAAAGACCGTCGATCGTTTCCTGCTGTTGGGGCTCGAACCCGGCGAGGCCTTGCCCGCACCAGAGCCGCCGCGTCTGATCGCCGATCGCGCGGCCGGGGCCCTATGCGCCGAGCGGTTGGGAATCGATACCGGCGCACCCCTCCTGGCGCTCTGTCCGGGCGCCGAATATGGGAGCGCCAAGCGCTGGCCCGCGCGCCATTTCGCGCAACTTGCGCAAAACTATCGTGCGCGCGGCTATCAAGTCATGTTGCTCGGCGGTCCCCGCGATTGTCAGATCGCGCAGTCGATCCAGGGACTCTCGCACCATGCCTGCATCGATCTGACCGGGCGCACCACGCTCCTCGAGGCCGTAGACCTCATGGCCCAGGCCACGGCCGTAGTAAGCAACGACTCGGGCCTCATGCACGTCGCCGCAGGCCTCCATAGGCCGCTTGCGGCCGTCTTCGGGTCATCCGACCCGCATCACACCCCGCCGCTCGACGATCGCGCCATCCCCATCACCCTGGGCCTTCCCTGCAGCCCGTGCTTCGCCCGCACCTGCCCCCTGGGCCATCTTCGCTGCCTCGAGGACCTTACGCCCGAGCGGGTGGAGGCCGCCCTCGAAAAGGCGCTCCTATTGCCCTAGACCACAACCCCGGGTGGCTCACAACCACGCCGCGGGGCAAGCGCCGCCGACACGATGTCCGTTATAATTAACGCATGAATAAGGACGACAAACCCAACCAGCCCAGCCGGCCATCCGCAGACACTGGGGCTCTCGAGAATGTTACCGCACCGTGGGAGAGGCTTTTTGCGGGGTGGCACGAGGCCCTGTCGGCCGATGATGCCGCGCGCCTACAGAGGCACATCGAACGTTTGCGCACGGCTATCGGGTCGGCGCCTGTCAGGCGGCACCTGCAGAGGGAAGGAACCAGTGATGGGCCTCTGCGGTAATTCCCGCCACCAAAGAAAACTTTCTTTGTTCTTCTGGATGAGTCGAGGTATAACGCAGCACGAGACTTTTGTGGCCACCTTCCTGAATTTACTCCCGTCTCGGGCGCAAAGCGGGAGGGGGCGTCCGGACGCGCCGGACGCGAATGCGGGCCCCAGTGGGCCACAGAACGTCAGGCACATTTCGTGAGGCGCGCTGCCCTGTCGTACACCCCCATTATGGCGGCAAGGTGTCGCGCCTGCGAAAAACGGGTGCCAAGTTCCTGGCGTCCGGAACGCCCCATTTCAGTTGCCTGCTTGTGGTCGCGTACCATATCGTTGATCGATGCGGCTAGCGCCGATGTATCGCCTAGGCTGACACAGAGCCCGGTTTTCTTGTGGGTTACGACGTCGGGAAGCGCTCCTGACTGGGCAGCAATGACAGCCCGGCCCATGGCAAATGCTTCCAGTACCACTAGGCCGAATGTTTCTGGGCCAGTACTTGGAACGATGAGCGCGCGGCTTTGGGCGAGGAGCTGGTCCCGCTGCTCGGCACCGACCCAGCCATGAAAAATCACGCGATCAGCGACACCCAGCGTGCGCGCAAGCTCTGTCATGGCAGACCGCTCCGGCCCGTCGCCCCCCACATGCAGGCGGATCAATGCAGAGGTGCGAGCAAAGGCATGCAAGAGCCATCGAAGCCCCTTTTCCGGTGCCATGCGGCCGAGAAACAAAAAATCTACGAAAGGGGAGTCCTCCGGCGGCCTTACATAAGGCGGGATCTCTCCGAAGTGCGCATGCGGCACAACATTCAAGGAAACCGCCGGATATCCTGCGCGCCGCATTTCCGCGAAGACATAGGGACTCGGGCAGATCAGGGGGATGGCCATCAGTTGGCGCCGTTCGGCGCGAAGGCCGGCCCAATTTCGGAGTATCTTCCCGGGACGCCGCCGCTCACATCTTTCCGTCAGGTGGTGGCGCGTGCAGGTCCAAAAACCGGCGCACACGTCGCAGTTGCGGTCGGATGCCACAAGATAGCGCGTGCGGGCCGGGCAGTAGGGCTCCCTGCCATGAATCGTGCAGACCATGGGAAGGTCCGAGGGGATCCCAGGCCTTACAGGGCCGTGCAGGTGCAGAACATCGACCCCCGCGCGCTGGGCAACGAGGGCGAGCTCGCGCTCATCATCGACACGCAAGACTTCCGGCGCGACGCCGGGCTTTGCCGTCCTGGCGAGACCCAGCCGTATCACTTCGTGTCCCTGGGCCCGCTGCGCGGCCATCAGCCGCGCCATGTACGCGATCGCGCCCCCTTCGCCCACGATGTTGCGCAGGTAATGTCCGATTCTCATCGGCGGCCCTAGAGCTTCAAGCTGCCATAGATAGCTGGGGGGATGCGCGCGATGTCGTTACTCACACACCCGAACAGATGGTCGAGACTGATCGCCACGCCCTTAAGGACGTTGGCCGCGATGATGGTTGACGACTTGCACAGACACTGATGCGTCAGGAACTCCGTCGGTTCGGCCTTGGGCTTGCTCGTCATACCCTATTCCCCGGCGCCTATGCGCCCGTTGCGCACAGAATAACCGCTGTCCTGGGAGAACGCAAAAGCGGCTACAACGGGCGGTGCAGACTAACTCCTGTCTCGCCGATTCGACCGACTCCGCGCGAGTCGTCGTGATAACCCGTATGTCGAAGTCATCGGAGCAGCTTGGCCTTCCCGCACAATTCACGGCGATGCCTGGCCGCGCGTCACTACGGTCGCCGCACAGAAGACGAGGTTCTCTGTCCAGCGCCGGCTCATCGGCCATCACGGTGGAGGACTGGGGGCGCAATAGGAAGTTTCGGTGTCTCTCCGTGCGGTTTTGGCAAGGGTTCCGGGCCCTGGTCTTGCGCCGCCAGGGCCTCGTAATCAGTCGGGCTTGCTACGCAATCTTGCGGTCATGGTGTTGTCTTTTTTTGCGGCACGGGGGCGATAGCGACGATTCCCTGTAAGCTGTGTCCTTCCCAGCCACCAAGCGTTTGCCCGTAGACCCGGGCATCGCCTGTTAGGGCGAGACAGCAAGTGGCTTATGCGCCCTGCCTCTTTTCGGGCCATGAACCAGGGCGGGCGCGGTCCCGGACAGCCTCCTCCACACGATGGATCCGCTGCCCGAATCCCGTTGGCGCCGGGGATCAGGGGCCTTGGGGTCGTGCGTGGACAAGCGGGTGGGGCTTCGTTATTGTGACGCGATGCTCCCTGACGCCATCGATCCTGCGGCCGTTCGTCGCGTGCTCGTCATCAAGTTGCGCCATCACGGCGATGTGTTGTTGGCGGCGCCCGTGTTTCGCGTACTGCGCGCGCTGATCCCCGCAGTCGATGTGGACGCGCTGATCTATGAAGACAGCCTCGACATGCTGCGGCTTAATCCGGACATCGCCATGATCCACACGATCGACCGGCGGACGCGCCATGAGCCGCTCTTACGAAAGGTTGCCGCCGAGAGGCGATTGTTGAGGGCGCTGAAGGGCCGCCACTACGACCTTATCGTGCACCTTACCGAGCACCCGCGCGGGGCCGTACTGGCCCGCCTATTGAAGCCGCGCTACGCGGTCGCGCGCCGCTACCCCGGACGGCGCGGGCGCTGGTGGCGCAAGAGCTTCACGCACCTCTACGACGTCCCGGCCCGACAGCGCCATACCGTTGAGACCCACCTCGACGCCCTGCGCCGATTGGGCCTTATGATACCCCCGGGAGAGAAGGCCCTGCGCCTGGTCGCCGGACCCGAGGCGTGGAGCACCATCGATCGGCGCCTGGCCCAGGCGGGGCTTGCCACGCGGCCCTTCCTTGTCATTCACCCGACGTCACGCTGGCTCTTCAAGGCCTGGCCTACGGCGTCTACGACCGCGCTCATAGACAGGCTTCTGGCGGCGGGGCACGCCCTGATCGTGACATCGGGACCGGACGAGGCGGAACGAGAGGTGATACGCGAGCTCCTTAAGCCCCTTGCGCCATCGGATACGCTCGTCGACTGGAGCGGGGCGCTTACTCTGAAGGAACTCGCCGCCCTTTTGGAGAGGGCCCGTCTTTTTATAGGCGTGGATTCGGCCCCCATGCACATGGCCTCGGCCATGGGCACGCCGGTGGTGGCGGTCTTTGGGCCAAGCGGGGATCACGAATGGGCCCCATGGCAGGTGCCGGCGCGGGTCCTCACCGCCTCGTCCTATAGCTGCCGGCCCTGCGGATTCGCCGGTTGCGGCGACGGGCAGCTAAGCGAATGCATGGGGGCAGTCGGGGTCGACGAGGTCTTTGAGGCCATAACAGGCCTCCTCGAGGACACACAGACACGCGCATGCGCGTCGTCCTGATCCGCCAGCGCTACCGCCCCGACGGGGGGGCTGAGCGCTTCGTGGCGCGCGCCGCGCAGGCCCTGTCGGCCCAGGGCATCGAGATCATACTCGTGACGCGCGACTGGCCGCAGGGTGCGGGCGACATGCAGATCGAGCGCTGCAATCCACGCTCTATCGGATCGATCTGGCGGGACCTCGGGTTTGCCCTGTGCGCCTGCCGGAGGGTGCGAGCGCTTGGCGCCGACCTCGTCCAGAGCCACGAGCGCATGGCCTGCGCCGATATCTTCCGGGCCGGCGACGGCCTGCACCGCAGCTGGCTTGCCCAGCGCCGCAGGACGACAGGGCTTTTGGGGCGCCTGCGCCTGCGGCTTAACCCCTACCACCTCTATGCGCAGGCGGCCGAG
>JAKARI010000040.1 GCA_021819245.1 Pseudomonadota bacterium
CCCGCAACCGATCGGCGAGATGGGCCTTGCCGAAATGCGCCTCGACGGCATCCGGCGCACTGAACAGCCATGCCTCGAACTCATGCAGCGCCAAGAACGGGATGAACCGTTGATGGTTCAGCTCCGCGGCAAAGCGCTCTTGCAGCCCGGCGACCTTCTCGCACGGATCGCCTGCGCCCAAGGCTTCCGGCAGTCCCGGAAAATCCTCCGGCAGCCCGTAGAAATCCGGCAGCGTGCTGACCCACGCATCACCGTCGCGCGTCAGCGGCAACAGGTTCCGGCGAATCTGGTTCCAGTTCGACACGCCGCCACGAAAGACGCCGCCACGGGGCAGGCGCTTCGTCCACAGCACAATGGGCGGCTGCACACACACCGTGCCGCGCCAAATGCGGTGCCAGTGTGTGCTTGACGAATATTTCCTCGCTCTGGCCTTCCACCAGAATCAACAGCCGCGTCATGGGCGACCTCCAAGGACATTCTTTTCCCACAGCTCGCCGATGCTGAACTCGTCCAACCAGCCCTTGAGTTTTTCCGCATCCAGACGGTTGAAGGTTGTCTTCAGCCCATCGTTCTCCGCCACGATCACATCCTGCGGCGCGAAGTTGTTGAGCAACGTCACCGACTGCGTCGCCAGCAGCACCTGCACGAGCTTGGACGCGGCTTCCAGCATCTCGGCCAGAATGCGGATGGCGAAGGGATGCAAGCCCAGTTCCGGTTCGTCCAGCAGGATCAGTGCGGGCGGATTGGGTTGCAGCAGCAGCGTGGCGAGGCAAATGAAGCGCAAGGTGCCGTCGGACAGCGAATAGGCATCGAAATACGCATCCGAGCCTTTCTGCCGCCATTCCAGCTTGATCTTCTTCTCGTTGAGCTTGCTCGGAGCCAACACGAACTGCTCGAAGAACGGCGCGACCAGCCGGATGTGCTCCTCGATGTGTCGGAAATGCACCGGGTGCTTTTCCTGCAGCCAGTAGAGGTAGGCGGGCAGATTGGCCGCGTTCGGGCGGAAGAATCGGTTATCGTCCACGTCCACCGTCTGCTTGGCAGGCGTGGTATCCGAGGTGTCGTGGAAGTGATAGACGACGAGGTTGCGCACCTTGGGGAACACGAACTTCGGAATCTTGTTGCGGTACGACTGCGCGGCTTCTTCCAGCTTGCTTTCCTTGTGGCCCGCGGCGATGGGTTCGCCGTAGTTCCAGTAGCCGCTGTATTCCACGCGCTCGAACTCGAAGATCAGCGAGTCCTGCGCCGCCTTGAGCCTGAAGCCGTAGGAATTCCGGTCGAGTGCAAAATCCAGCGACAGGGCGGGCGTTTTCCTGCGCCCGTGGAACAGAAAGCGATCCGGCTCGCTGGCAACGTAAAGCTGAAGGTTATGGGAAAGCACGCGTTCCAGTAGGCGGAATGCCCCGATCAGGTTCGACTTGCCCGACCCGTTCGCGCCGATGACTACGTTGAGGTCGCCCAGCTTCAGCTCGGCGCTTTCAATGGATTTGAAGCCTTCGATTTTTACCTTGCACAAGGTTTCCATCGTGGCCTCCTATGTGATTCGCAGATGGAAAAAGCCCGCAGCCTCGCCGCCATCGCGCAGCAGGTTTTCCTGAGGGAACTCGTTGGCCTGTTCCCACAGGATGCGGCCAAAGTCGATCTGATGCCCGCGGGACGTGTGACACAGCCAGCCCACCTCATCGGTGGCCGCCCGCACTTTGATACGGCTATCGCCACCGGACAGCCAGAACACAAGCGCCGCATCGCCCTGGTATTCATCCTGAAAGGTCCGCACGGCGGGCTTGATCGAATCGGCCAGACACGCCTCTGCATCCGGCGGCGACCCTGCTGGATGCGCTCGGCGCTGCCACCCGCCTTGAAATAGTGTCAGTCCAAGCATTACTTCCAATCCGCCTTGTTCGATGCCTTGTTCGATGCCTTGTTCGATGCCTTGTTCGATGCCTTGTTCGATGCCTTGTTCGATGCCTTGTTCGATGCCTTGTTCGATGCCTTGTTCGATGCCTTGTTCGATGCCTTGTTCGTGGCGCGTTCGGGACTGCCCGCCGATTGCTGCTTGATCCAGCTCTCGATGTCGCTACGCGAGAACCGCCAAGTTCCGCCAAGCTTGAACGCAGGGATCTCCCCACCCGCCGCGAGCCGATAGATCGTACGCTTGCCCGCCTTCAGGTAGACCGCGAGCTCGTCCAAGGTCAGGATGTCGCCATCAGGCTCTCCCATTGCCGTTCCTCTGCAGACGTTGAATTCTATTTGCCAAGTCTTGCAGATTCTCCTATAAAACGGCGGCGCCAGCCAGTCAGGCCCGCGCTCGAATTGCAAGTGCCTTGGTGGAAGGGAGCGGGAAACGGGCACGCATACGCGGCTAATCTCGACACGGGCAAATCGTCGATTCTGCGCCCCTCAAGGCGGGGGCGTTATTATCCAAAAGCAGGGGCATCTGTTCAGGCTACGACGCGGGGCCCAACCGTTCTCCATCCCGCTCCCTGATAAGCTCGTACCAGCGCTTGACCGGTACGGGTGACTCTGCCGGAACGTCGGCGTCCTCGACGACCGCCGCGCGGCGTTGCCTGGCACGCTGTTGGCCATCCCCCACTCCGGAATCGCTTGCAGAGAAAAGCGCAGGTTGCCGGACCCCCTCGAATCATGTGTCAGATTTGTGCCAACGCAAGATTGGACAGGGCAGGTTTTCCGGGGATTGAGATGGGGGAATGGCACAGTGGCAAGCGATTCAAGTTGTTGATGTAACCGCACCTTCTGTGGCACTCCCTACGAATCTGGCCGCGTTTCGCCCTTTCGCGGTTGGTAGAGTGCCCAGACTGTGCGGCCCTTCAGGCCGTAGTCTGCCGCGAATCCGGGTTCGGCACCGCAAAAACCCGCTGAACCACAAAAGGAGCCCCCAACGGGGCGTGAGGAGGGGCGCTTTACCGTCCCATCCCGAGCGAACGCCATCCCGATATCCCGCGCTAGTCGACATCAGGGCTTAGGTCAGACAGGCCCTCATTGCCCCAGTCTATGCCTTATGAACGGTTCAAGCCGTCGGGCAACATGATCTGGTGGTCCACGCTATATTGATAGTCGCGAAAGACATGCTCTGCATCCAGCAGCTTGTAGGTCCCGTCCGGCAGACGCCGCGTGGTGTCTTTGAGTCGGTAGGTGTACTGCCCGCAGGTCCAACAGTCGTAGTTGCGCATGTGGGTGCACAGGCAGGTCTTGTCCCGCACGGATATGTTCACGCCGTCTGGGTGTTTGTCAATCTCGCGGTTATAGGCGTCGATATACGCGCAGTTACCTGAGCCGTCGAGCAGATAGCCGTAGGCCTCGCAGTTGGGGCGGATCCCCGAGCCGATGGCCGGACTGTTTTTCAGCATGCGCATAGGATAGCCCGTGGGCGAGATCATGTTCACCTCAAGGTCCTCCTCCCGCGCCTTGAAATACTCCTGCTTTACTTTCGGCGGCAGGCCGCATTCCCGGGTGACGGTAAAGCGTGTCGCGACCTGCACCGCGGCCGCCCCGGCCTCGAGAAATTCCACGGCGTCGGTGCCGGTGAAGATGCCGCCGGCCGGAATGAGCGGAATATCCAGCCCTTCCTGCGCGAGAAATCGGTGAATCTCGGTGACGATTGTCTTGAGGTCGTACTGCGCCCAGTCCATGCCGAAGCCAAGATGCCCGCCCGCCAGCGGGCCCTCCACGACGATATAATCCGGCAGCCGGTCGAGGCGCGCATTCTTGCGCAGGAACAGCGCCAGCGCACGCAGTGAAGAGACGATGATACCGAACTTCACGTCGCGAAAGCGTGGATGGTCTGCCACCAGCGCCAACGACCCCAGATGCAGCCCCGCGCTCAGCGTGATGCCGTCGATTCCGCCGTCCATCGCGGCCGAGAGCCGCACGCGCAGCGTCTCGCGCGGGTTGTTCATGGTGAGCTTTTCCATGCAATTGATAAAGATCAGGCCTTCACCCTGTCGGGCCTCCATAGTGCGGCCCACATGGAGCTTGGTGGCCTCGGCCAGCCGATCGAGATCGAACTTCACGTCGGACTTGTCCCGGTTCGCGACGTTGTACTTGTACTTCTTCTGTTTTTCCCTCACGAAGTTGGTCCTGAAACGCCGGTCCGAGACCGTGGGGACCATGGCGTCGGAGATATGCCCGATGCCGCCAAGGCGCGCAGCGACAAGCGACAGCTCCGCGGTGGAGATATCGACCCCCATCCCCCCAATCATGATGGGCACCAGATCTTTCCCGCCGATTCGCCATCGAAAATCATCAACACGCTTCATTCATGCTCCAAATCGACCAAAGTGCCCTATTTACGGCATCAATGCATCCGGAAGTCCGACAAAAGGATCCCATGGCCTGTGGCCGCTGGGCGGTTACTGTTGGCGACTTTCCCCGCTTCAGCTACCGGCATGCAGCTTTACTCCCGCGGTAGTTCGGCGTATTCCCTCGCCAGAGAGCGGAGGCGGTACATTTGGATAGCGCGAGCCTGATGATAGTTGTAGCACGAACCGGCGGGCTAATGACAGGTCGACCTTGCTTCACGGCTTGGGTTCGCATTGGGCGAGGGCGTCGGTTTTCCCCACAGACCGGGCATGGCGGTTGGTCACGATCAATGGGACGCGAAATTCCCCATACTCGTCCCATCATGCACCCTTTTTCATTTGGTATACTGAAGCAACAGGGATTAAAGCCCCACAACGCCTTGGTGGCTGCAGTCGCCGATAGAGGCGTCCCTTAAAAAGACGACAAGGGGGTGGTCATGGGCCTACTGGGGAGTTTCGCGGAGTTTTTTGGTTTTTCGGACACGGCCTCACACCAGAAGGCCTTGATTAGACAAGAAATTAACATCATGGACGCCATCAACGCCCATGTCCAATGGAAGATACGCCTGCAGGACTTTCTTGACGGAAAAACACAGGAAGCCCTGGACCCAATGGTCATTGGCCGGGACGACAGGTGTGTGCTTGGGCAATGGATACATGGCCCAGCACTCAGGCACTTTCATGAAAACCCAACTTTTCAGAAGCTACGCGCAGATCATGCGCAATTCCATTTGTTTGCCGCAAACGTGGTGAAGTTGACGCAGGACAACGACCGCTCTGCCGCCCGCGCCCTCCTCGATGGGGACTATCAGCGCATATCGCATAAGGTGGTGCATGCCCTTACCGATTTGAAGCAGGCGGTCGGCGAATAGGACGCGGTTGCCAAACCCAGGCGTATTACGACCAGCCACATGCGAGCGCCCGCACGAGGGGCTCGCCCGGCATGGCATCCGTTCGATCTCATCCCGAATACGTCAAGGAAACAGGTCGGCGCAAGACGATCAATCCGATGAGAGTATCCCATGTTCCGATCAGGTCTGCACCTGATTACGGTCGACCGGCAGCTGGGGTATTGGGGGGGGCCAGCATCACCGCTCCTTCCTCACTCGCCCCATACGACGGCCGGTTTCCCAAGATCCCTCTCTGGCATCGAGAGGCCCATGATTGCCCCGTTTTTTGCGGGCATGCCTCCTGTCGGCCGGCCCGCAATTTTTTGTAAAATGGCATTTCCTTTGGCGCCCGAAAGTGCTTAGCTAATCGCACTATACTGAGACCCCATTTAAGGAGGGGCCGATATGAAATCTCGCATTCTGGCGATTGTCGTCGCATGCTGCGCGCTCTGGATGACATCCATGGCGCCGGCACGCGCGGGTATCTCGTTTTCCATTGGCATCTCCGGTCCCCAGTACGCGTTTACCTTCGGGGACAATCTGAATGCCTATTACTGGCCTGCCTACAGCACATTCATCTATGCCGACAACGGGTTTTACTATCGCTGGATCGACGGTGGCTGGGTGTATGCCCCCGGGGTCGCCGGTCCCTGGTGGCCGATAGCACCCGGCGTGTTCCTGCCCCCGGCCCTTTTATATGGACCGCCCCCGCCCGTCATCGGCTATCGACCATACTTCGTGTGGTGGCGCGCGGGCATCGGGCCGTGGTATGCACGCGCCCATCCCATCTGGTGGATGCACCACCGGATGTTCCTGGCCCACTATGCCGTATGGCGGGCGCGCATCATCCCGTACTATCAGGCGCATCCTGGAATCTTCTGGCGGCGGCCCGGTATGCGTCCGGTCTTCACCCGTCCGTTCATACGCCAGCAGAGAATGCGCTATGCGCTCCATCACCCCCGCTTTGCCGCCATGCACCCGGCCTTGCGGGCCCGCGCCATGCATTTTGCGGCGACACACCCGAGATTTGCGGGACGGAGGCCGTATGCGCCCATGCGCAGACGCGCCCTACGCATGCAGCGCTACCACCGCTTCATGGCCCATCATCCGCGTCTTGCGGGGCACCCCTATCGGGCGCGGCGCGCCTTTCGCAATCGGCGCATGAATCGCGGTTTTAGGCACTAGACAAGGGGGACCACGAGGGTGGCGCTGGCGCATCCCTCGTGGTCCTTCTGTCGACGCCAAGGCAGGGTCGGGGACTGGATGGGGTCCTGCGGTCGGTTATCGGCCTCCGTGATCGGCAATCTCCGGCGTCACCGCATCATTCACCCTCTCGCGAAACCACGATACACTCCGTTCCTCCCCGGCCAGGAAACAGACTTATGCCCATGCGACACTGCACCTGCGGCGCGCAAGCGGATGTGCGCCGCGAGCACCGCCGCGGCCCCGATGGGCACGAACAGGTCGTCTATCGGGTGGTATGCCCGGTGTGCGGGCAAGTGGGCCCGGCGATCGTCGCATCGGGCGGCGATGATCAGGCCGCCATCGCGCGCGCCATCGAGGCCTGGGACGCCATGATCGCCCGCATCCACCCGTTGGCGGACCCCTGAGGGGACCGGTTGCAGCCCCTCACAACAGGTGTCGCCCCGCCCCGGATCAGGGCATACCCGCAGGACGCGCGTGGCAGATGAGCACGATGCCGTGCGCCAATCGCCACGGCCGCACAAGAAGCACACGTAACGGTGGCCTTTTCCTGTCCTTCTGATGACCCGTGTCGCTGGCCGGCAATCCCCCCATTTTGCCCCCGGCAAGCCGCCTCTCGGCGGGGCCTCGTAATGAGTGCATGATGGGTGTCTATGCCCCTTTGCCTCCCGGACGAATGGGGTCCGTGGGCATGGGTACCGAAACACGAGGCGGTGCCCGACAGGTTAAGCCCCGCGCGCCGGGACCCCGCCGAGTGGGTCCCGGACCGCCGCCTTTCGTGTTACCCTGGCCGCTGGTCCCTGCAAGGATGTCCGGCATGGCGACGCGCGATCACTACGATATCATCGTCATCGGCAGCGGCCCCGGGGGCGGATCGGTCGCCCATGAAGCGGCGGCGCGCGGGAAACGCGTCTTGTTACTGGAGCGCGGAGGGTACTTGCGGCGCTCCCTGGACAACTGGAATGCCAAGGCGGTCTTCGTCGACGCCAAGTATCAGGCCAAAGAGACATGGTATGACGCGGCCGGGCGCGCGTTCCACCCGGGCCTGCACTATTTCGTAGGAGGCAATTCCAAGGTCTATGGCGCGGCCTTGTTGCGCCTGCGCGAACGGGACTTCGAGGATATCGTGTACCCCGATGGCCTATCCCCGTCCTGGCCCCTGTCCTATTCCACCTTCGAACCCTACTACATGCGCGCCGAGCACCTGTTCCACGTCCACGGCGCGCGCGGCGAGGACCCCAATGAACCGCCCGCAAGCGGCCCCTACCCGTTTCCGCCGGTGGCGCACGAACCCGAGATCGCCACCCTCGATCAGGACCTGAGGCGGGCCGGTGTCCAGCCCTTTCATCTGCCGCTTGGCGTCCTCTTAGACGAGAACAACGGGGTGGTCTCCCCCACAAGCCCCTGCATCCGCTGCGAGGCCTTCGATGGATTTCCCTGCCCCACCAATGGCAAGGCCGACGCACAGGTCATGTGCGTCGACCCCGCCCTCGCCGCCCATGCGGACCACCTGACGCTTTTGACCGGTGCCTATGTCTCACGGCTCGAGACCGACGCCTCCGGGCACACGATAACGGGGGTGTGCGTATCCCGCGAGGGCCGCGATGAGAGGTACAGCGCCGACATCGTCGTCGTCGCCTGCGGCGCCCTCTCAAGCGCGCTTTTATTCCTGCGCTCGGCCAATACCGCCCATCCGCATGGCCTGGCCAATGGCTCTGGGCAGGTGGGGCGCAATTACATGCGCCACAATCAGTCGGTGTTCATGGCGCTCTTGCGCCACCCCAACCGTGCGGTCTTCCAAAAGACGCTTGCCATCAGCGATTTCTATTTGGGCGGTCGTGGGCGGGATTACCCGCTTGGGCTTATTCAGCTGCTGGCCAAGACCCATCCGGCGCAGATTCAGGGCGAGACCCTCCCGGATTGGCTGGACTGGCTGCCGTCGGCACCCTTCGAGGCGCTCGCCGACCGGAGCCTGGGCTTTTGGCTGTCGAGCGAGGACCTGCCGCGCCCGGACAATCGCATCTATTACGACGGGGAACGAACGGTCTTGCACCTCACGGAAAACAACATGGCGGCCCATAATGGCCTGCGTGAAGAGCTCAAGCACCTCCTCGCATTCGCAGACATCCATCCGCTCCTTATGGAGCGCCGATTCTACCTTGGCAAAGATATTCCCATAGCGGGGACCGCACATCAGGCAGGCACGCTGCGCTTCGGGACCGATCCCGCAAGCTCAGTGCTCGACACCGACTGCAAGACCCATGAGATCGATAATCTGTACGTGGCCGACGCGAGCTTTTTCCCCTCGATAGGCGCCGTCAACCCCACGCTTACCATAATTGCCAATGCCCTGCGCGTGACCGATCGCATCCTCGCGCGCCTGGGCTAGATACCTGCAAGCGCCTTGCCCTGTAGACGCGACCATGACGGTAACACGCGGACCATGGGGCCTGACGCCCCCGGGTATTGCCGGCCGCCCAGGCGATACGGGCAACGCGCTTGGGACACCGCGCCAGGCACTAGGTCTTAAGCAACCTCTTTAATCCATCGGCCCCGTAACGACGCTCCAATCTCCCGAAAAACGCAGGTTCCACGTCCTTCACGCAGGCCAGCCACCCGCGTATCCTGGCCACCTCATCATCCGGCATGGGTCTTGTCAGAAACCGGTGCACGGCAGCGCGAATAGCCCTTTTTCGCTCGCGCCCTATCGATATTTGCTTGTCATTTGTCAGCACAAGCCCAGTCACCGTCCTCCGATATCGCTTCGACGCGAAGACGGTCTTTCTGTCGTTAATTGTGAGATGCGGGTACGGCAGCCTCTGGCAGACATATCTCACCCAGGCCTCCGTCGCCTCCAAGTCGTCCCGATCATGGCCCGAAAATGTCAAATCATCCGCATATCGGGTATAGGTGATCCCCTTGCGCGTTACATATTCAGAGATATTTTCATCAAAGGGGTACATGACCGCATTGGATATAAAGGGGGAGCTCGGCGCGCCGATGCTCAGGCAAGGCGGCTTGCCGCGCGGCTTCCAAAAAAAGAGGCGCTGCAAAAAGAGCATCTCGTCTTCATCGATTTCCGAAGACAAGCGGTTTATCAGGAGACCGGAGAAATCCTCGGGAACGATGGAGTGGAAAAAATCCCGAAAATCCATCTTGAGAAGAAAGCTGTTACGGACATGCTGAGCCGCGTTGTAGCGGATACTTCGCCCCTTGCAGTAAGCGGTCGCGCAGGCATGGATGGGCACGCGCCCGGCCTCCAGCCATCGCACGGCCGCAATCTGCAGCGCCTTTACCCCGGCGGTGGGTTGCGCGATGGTCCGCGTACCGCCACTTCTCTTGGGAATGTCATAGACCTTGTAGCGAAACGGCGCGGTGCTGGCCAGGTGCCTGATATCGTTCTCAGGCATCATGATTTCCTGGACCAGCCACGCCATTATCCTCATGGACCACCCCCGACTTAGGCCTGCCGGTGCTCCTTGGTCGCCACCTTCAGGCGCCACTTCCTGGGCTCCGTAACATAGAAATCCTTCAAAAGGCCCCATTTCAGAGAAGTCATATCCTGCGGTCGAAACTCCGAAGGCACCGCGTGCCCGATAATCGGGGAATCCCGTGAACAGGACACGTAGCACTCATGGTTCCCATATTTCTTGATGTCAATCAGATTCCGGCATTGAAGGACAAACAACATCTGGGACAGGCGGGACTCCGAAAGGGACAGGCCTGGCAAGATATCCGACAAGAATTGCATGATCTCGGATTTCTTTAATGCGATGAAATACTGCAGGAGCGCGCAAATCATCAGCATGTGATGCCCCTCGTTGTTTTCATCAAACTTCTCTATCCGGGCCCGCTTGTCGAAGCGCGCGACAATATCATCGATGATGTCTTTGAGCGTGTCCGGCGCGACATCGGCCGCCCGATCCGGGTCCGCGTGCCACACATAGACATAGGGGGCGTTACGATGCTGCGACTTCAGGTACTCGACGGGGCCCAGCATTATGAAGGATTTTTCGCCGTAATACCGGTCGTTTAAAATGACATGGAGGCGGCCCGCCAGGGACGGCAATTGGCAAAACGCCCCAAGCTCTGCAAGGGCGCCGGCGCTTTCCACGACTAACACGATAAGGCCGGCGAGTGTCGCGAAGTCCTTCTCGAAGGAGATGATGTCCTTATAGCCGGTGTTCCCCGCCATCCCGAACCAGGACGTGAACCGCTCCGCCAGGACGATATGCTTGTGCAGCGCGTGATTGTCTTGTTCAAGGAGGCGATGGATGCGTTCGCGAAGCGACCCCGCGCCGCCCCCATGGCTGGCTAGCCGGCCGCCACACAGAAATATGGCATCCTTAAAGCCGCTGGTCCTGACCCTGAGACCAAGGCGGCGATCCGTCCCGTCAGGGGTGGGACGAAAGGCCTTTAACAACCTTGGTCGCGGATCTTCCACATCAACGCTCTCTTTACCTCAGACTGCGGTGCTGACGCGGGAAGCGGCTTGCCGGAGCGCAGCGGAGGTGAGACGGTTTCCGCGGCAGCACCGGTAAGTGGTAACAATCAAAAATGTCTGGCGAACCGCCCGACAGTAAGGTGTCCTTACCACCACCTATTCGCGTAAAGAGGATCATATCGTTTGCCAACGCGGGGGCGTTGTCAAGACACGTGACGAGGCATAAGCATTCGCTTCTCAAGTGCTGCGCGGGGACGGGTACGCTACGCCCGCAAGGCACGGGACCCCAGGCAGCGGCCTAGCTGCGCATCACCTTAAGGATCAGGATCCGATCCGGGCGCGGTCTCGCGCGCGGTCCTCGCTCCCTAAGGCACCCTTGGCCAACACCGGGGAGTCACGCTGGCCAATGCCGGAAGCACGGCAGGCAAAAAGGGCAAAACGCCCGCCATCTGCGGGCCTCGACCGGGACGACCGACCACGCGCCCGCCGCCGCCATACGGGGCTAGCGGTGCGCCGACCCCTCCGGGTAAGCGCGCCCGGCACCCTCTGCGCCTGCCGCGGCGGGATGCCGCAAAGACGCGGCCCGAGGGGGCGTCGCGCTATGGCGCAACTCCGGCAACGCACGCCCCAGTTCGGCCTCGAGCGCACAGAGCTCCGGCTCATAGATCCCTTGAAGGTAGGCCACCGCCCGCGGATCAATAGGGGGCTTGGCGGCCTCCTTTTGCATCCAATGCTCCCATACATACTCGCCGAGGCGCCGGGGCACGACATGCTCACCCAAAAAACGGCTCACGGGGTGGCCCGCCAGCCATCGCGCCCATTGGCCCTTGGGCTGCTTGTAGTGATTGTGCGCCAAGGCGGTATCGACCTGCCCCATGGGCCCCTCGGGGATGTCGAGGAAACGGGCGATACGCATCAAGACCCCGCGCGCGTCCTTCTTTAAATCCTCGAGCAACAGCACGAGCACTCGATCATGGCCGAAAAGCGCACGGTAGCGCTGAATCTGCCCGCAGTAGAGCCCCAGCTCGACATAGAGCTGCGATACCCCCCAGCCCTTGTCCGGACGCTCCCAGTCGCGGCGCAATGCCTCGAAAAACGGCCGATCGATCGCCCCTTCCGAATAATCCATGAGGTATTGCGCATAGGCGCGCTCGATCGGATCGCGCAGAATGACGACGATGCGTGCATCGGGTGACACCTCGGCAATGCGCGCAGCCGCCCGCTCGCTCCACAGATACGAGGGACTGGCGTCCCCGCGAAAACGGCGATTGCGGCCCGGCGCATAGAGCCGCAGATACTCGGCCTCGTCGCCTATGAAGGTGATGAGGTGCCGCTGTTCGCGCGCGGGCGCGGGCTGGGCAAAAAAGTGGGGCTCCTTCATGTCCGGAAAGAAGATATCCGGATGCTGCTTCAAATAGGCATAAAGCGATGTCGTCCCGCTCTTTACGGCCCCCACGATAAAAAGGTTGGGCCAGACCGTGTCTGTCATTCCATCTCCTTGCAGGGATCCCCACCCCCGGCCTTAAGGCCGGTGCCTAGATCCTATCAGTCCGCATTCTACAACGCACTCATGTCATCCCTGCGCACTGCCCCCTCGCCAGACGAGGCGCGCCCGGCCCGCAACCACAACAACAGGACGGGCAGGGAGATCCCGATCTGGCGCACGCGCCGGACGGCGGAGATCGCCAGTGCGGCCTCCGCCGGGAGTCCGGTTGCCGCGCCGATGGCGATGAGCCCACCCTCCTGCACCCCCAGGGTGCCCGGCACCATGAACGCCGCGCTCTGCATGGCCTGCACCAAAGACTCGAGCAGCACCGCCAGACGCACCGAGGCGTGCTGGTGGAGCAGGTGCAGGATCACCCAGAATTCACCCGCCCCGCCGAGGAGGCTTAAGGCCTGCCAGAACGCGCAATATATGAGCGCGCGCCCCCGCCGATACAAGGACTTGATCTCCTCATCCACCGCCGCCCCGCCACCCGCCTCGACGGCAAGGCCGGTATTGATGCGCGCCAAGCCCCGCTCAAGGCGCGTAAACAACCGCGAGCGGTACTGCAAAAGCACGAACACTAGACCCGCCGGCACGGCCATGGCAAGCCCCCACCACAGGCGCTCGATAAGCCGCGCATCCCCCATGTAGGACAACAGAAGACCGATCCCGAGTAAGGCAAATCCCATCTGCACGAAGATCGTTATCGTAGTCTCGACGACCACGCCCGCCACCGCCACCGGCGCCGGCACCTTGCGCCTTATGAGATAACGCGCCGCCGCCACCTCGCCGCCGACATGGGCGACCGGCAGCAGGGTATTGACGGCATTGCGCACGAAGGCGAGCCATGTGAGCAGGCCCAGGGATACGGTATGTCCTTTGGGAAACAGCGCGCGCCAGCCCTGCGCGTTCAAGGTCAGGACCACGATACGAATCGGCACAAGCCAGAGCATGCCAAACCCGGCGAAGGCGACAAGATCGAGGATGCGCCCGGGGTGATTGCGCGCAAACAAAATGACAGCGCCCGCAAAACCGAGGGCACCGGCTACGACCGGCATGAGACGCACCCAGGTGCGCGCCCTCGATGTGCGCGGTACCTCGCTCATATATCACAGCACATGCTGTCAATCGTCATCACGCAATCGCGCTCTCGCGGCATGGCCGCCCGCCAAAGACCCCCGGGTCAGTGCTACCGCCGCGTCCGCCAAGGTCTGGCGCGCCTTGGCGAAATCGCGCCCCAGACGCGCAAGCGCCCGCCACTGCCTGACGTCGGCACCAAGCGCGACAACGAGCGCGCCCGCACGCGGCCGCCCCCAGGCATCGAGCCCCTCCATCAGCCGCGCCGGGACCGGTGCATCGAACGCATCCACCACCACACGCACCACGAGGAAAGCCAATCCGTGCTCTGCGGCCACGCGCGCCAGCGCCGCGCTTTCCATATCAGCGGCCCAGGCGCCGGTGCGCCTCAAAAGATCGGCCTTGCCGCGCGCATCATTCACCGGCTGCGCCACCGATATCAGCCGCTCTGTGCTCACGCATGCCACCTGCGCGCAGCCAAACGCCGCGAGCGAAGAGGCGTGGTACACGGTCCCCTGTTCATCGCATACCGTGCGCGGACAGATGAGGGCGCCTGCCGCAAGCCCCGGGGCAAGCCCCGCGCAGGTCCCGAAACTCACGAGCCCCTGCACATCACGCGCTACCAGATCGACCGCCATGTGCCGGGCGCGCTTTGGCCCCATCCCCGACACCCCCAGCCAGTGACCGTTCGCAAGCGGCCATGGGTGCCCCAGGGGAATGCCGCGACCGAAGACCCGGGCCTCGGCCGCCAGCGCCACGACCACCCCGTAGCGCGTGTCTAGCGGGTGGCCCGGCTGCGATAGCACGCCAAGGCCCAGAGCGGGAAATACCGGGCGTACCCGTGATACTTGAGATAAAAGACCCGCGGGAACCCGGGGGCGGTGAAATCCCCATCCTCCCACAGGCCGTCGGGCGCCCGGTGCGCAAGGAGATAACGCACGCCCTGGCGCGTCGCCTCGCTATCGGTCTCGCCTGCTGCGATCAGGGCAAGGATTGCCCACGCCGTCTGAAACGTCGTGCTCCGTGCACCGTTGCCTGCGGTCGCCGGGTCGTGATAGGAGTCATTGCTCTCCCCCCACCCTCCGTCGGCGCGCTGAATGGATAGAAGCCACCGGACCGCCGCCCGGATGGCGGGATCGTCATGACCGATACCGGCTGCGCGCAGGCCGATCAGGACCGACCATGTCCCATAGATATAATTCGTCCCCCAACGGCCGAACCACCCCCCATGGGCCTCCTGCTCGGAACGCAGGTAGGCAATCGCCCGCTCGATCACCTCGCGGTAACGGCCGTCGCCGGCTGCGCGCGCGAGCAGGGTGACACAGCGCGCCGTCACATCGCTGGTCGGGGGATCGAGCAAGGCCCCATGGTCGGCAAACGGAATCTCGTTTAGATAATAATGGGTATTGTCGGCATCAAATGACGCAAACCCGCCGTTGCGCGACTGCATGCCCGCGACCCATTGCGCGGCGCGGTGAATCGATTCTCCATACGCGGGATCGCCCGCCTCTTCCATGGCCCATGCCACGACACTCGT
>JAKARI010000015.1:0-59103 GCA_021819245.1 Pseudomonadota bacterium
AGACCGCAGGCGGTGCCGGGCACAATTGTCGAAAGGGGGACCGACGGCGAGGCGACCCTTGGGTCGCCGTCTTTCCGGATCGCGAAGCGCCTCCTCATGGCAGCCGGGGTATAATTAAGGAGGGTGCCGACGAGGCGGGCCGCGGTCTTGACCGCCACACAGGCGCGATGCCCCTGACCGGCAAGCGGCCCAAGATGCGGCGTAATCGGTGTTCTGGGGGGAGTGGGGAGGTACGGTTTGTCACACCGCCTGTAGGGGATGGATATGCTGCGGTCCGAGCGTTTCAATAGCCTAAGTCATATCGCAGGCGGCGTCCTCGCGATCGTGGGGACCGTCATTCTGATCGTATTTGCGGCCCTGCGCGGGGACCCGTGGCGGGTCGTGAGCTTTAGCATCTATGGGCTGACGCTCGTGTTCCTCTATGCCATGTCGGGTCTCTATCACGGTCTGAGCGGCCGGGCGCGAGCGATATTCAAGCGGCTCGACCATGTCGCCATCTACCTCCTGATCGCCGGGACCTACACCCCCTTCGTGCTGGGACCCCTGCGCGGGCCGTGGGGCTGGTCGCTGTTTGGGGTGCTGTGGGGCCTCGCCGTGCTCGGCATCGTTCAGGAATTCATCCCTCAGAGGTCGCGGCGCCTGTCGATGATCTTCTATGGGGTGATGGGGTGGTTGATCGTGATCGCCCTGCAGCCCCTCGCGCGCCATTTCGCGCCGGCGGGCTTCGCCTGGCTTGCCGCCGGCGGGGTGCTGTACACCGTGGGCGCCATATTCTTTCTCTTCGATGAGAAATGGCCCCCGGCGCATGCCATATGGCATCTGTTCGTGCTGGGCGGCAGCATCGCCCAATATTGCGCGGTGTTATTCTACATCGGGCTCGCGCCGGTGCGCGTGGCCTAACCCGGAGGTCTGGGCGCGATCAGTGGGATGGGGGCGGGCGGGGAGACAGGCGCTGGCGCACCTCGTCTAGGAGCGCGTCGTGCCGTACGCCGGCGGCCCGCTCCCAGGCCGCGAACAGGAGCGTCTCTTCGCGAAACTCATGCTTGTTGAGACTGGCCGCGAGCAGGCTGAGCCAGATATGCAGGTCCTGACAGGACCTCTCGGGGGCGAGGCACACCTCGGCAATGGCGTCGAGCTGGATCAGGATGTCATCGTGTTCACGGCGCATGAGCGACGTCGGCCCCGAGACCTCCTGCGCGGCGAGCGGCGCCAGCAGGTCGTTTTCAAGCGTGATATGGGTGCGCAGGGCGCGGTCCAGGGCCCGGGCCTCCTCCACGGCCTCATGCCAGCGCCCGTCACCGGCAAGCGTGAGCGATCGCGCGAGGCGGGCATCCATGGTGTCATGATCGCGGCGCAGGGTATCGGCGAGCGCGAGCGGTTCATCGGGACTGCGGATATGCAGGGTGACCAGATAGCCCTGGCCATCGGGGGCTACCCGCCAGACAAGGGTGTGGCGCATGTGATTCTGCAGCTCTGCCATGAGCAGCGTGGGTTCATCCGGGCTCCAGATACGCAACGACTCGCCGGGGTTTATCTCGCGCAATACGGAGTACACATAGGCCGACTGCGGCATGCCCTGCGGCGCGAGACGCAGGTCCAGGACGTAGCAGCACGCCATGAGACGGCTACGCAGTCAGGGAGACGACGGGAGGCATTGCCTGGGCCGGTGCCGCCCCCGTCAGGAGATACTCGAGGAGATGGCGCACGGGACGGATCTCGCGGCCAAAGGGCAGCGGCGCGCCCCCCCGAAAGAACAGGCCCTGCTCGACATTGCCCTTGGCGGCGGCCGCCAGCTGGGTCTCGATGCAGAATTGCCCGGCCTCGGGGTTGCCGTCCTTGAAACCACAGTGACTCAGGCATTCGAGGCGGCTCGCGCACCCCCCGCAGCGGTCCGGGGCACGGGCCTTAAGGAGGGTCTCGCGCGCCAGATAGCGCTTGAGCCACGGGGTCAGCACGGCCCGCGCGGGGAGTCCGGCGGCGCTCATGAAGGTCACGATGTCATCGCCGCGGGCCTCGGCCAGCACCCGCTTGAAGTTCGGGTGTGCATCGCACTCCTCGGTCACGGCAAACGCCGTTCCCAGCTGCACGCCCGAGGCGCCATGATCGAGGAGCTCCCGAATGGCGCGAAATGAGCCTATGCCCCCGGCCGGAATGAGCGGGATCCGTTCAGCGGCCACACCAAGCCGCTTGAACAACGCCAAGGCCTCCTTCAGGACATGACGAAAATCAAAACGCGGCGAGTCGACATCCGTAAGCCGCGGGGCCCCCAGGTGGCCGCCGGCGTGGCCCGGGTGTTCAATGACGATTGCATCGGGGAGTCGCCCCTTGCGCATCCACTTGCGCAGCAGCACCTCGATCCCGCGCTCCTCGGAGAGGATAGGAATCAGGGCGACGTCATGCCCCTGGGTCAACTCCGGGAGGTCGAGCGGCAGGCCGGCCCCCATCACGATGGCATTGGCCCCGCTCAAGCACGCCTGACGGACAAAATCGGCATAATGATTGAGGGCGCGCATGACGTTGACCGCGATGAAGCCCGCGGGCCCGGCGGCGGCGCGCGCCGCCTTGACCTCGCGGTCCAGGGCCTCGAGGTTGGCATCGAGCATCTTGTGGGTATCCCGGCACCGGCGCAGGCGGCTCATGATGTCGGGATGGAGGTGGCGCAGATCGACGCTGGCGATGGTGCCGACCGCCCCCTCGCGCGCCACGGCCGAGGCAAGCTTATGGGCGGATATGGCCACACCCATGCCCCCCTGAAAGATGGGGAGGAGGTTGCGGCCTCTTAGGGTCAGTTTTGGGAGGCGCGAGGCGATGGCAGATGTCATAGTTGAGAGGGTAGTCTGATGACCCGCCCATTCATTGATATGGATCAAGGGCGGGCCGCCGCGGCCGCCACCATATAACGGACCGCCGCGCGCACCTCGCTATCGGTCAGCGATTCATCGCCACCCTTAGGGGGCATGAAGCTGTACCCATAATACCCATGGATGGCGTGCCTATAGAGGACCTTGATGCCCTTGGCCAGATGCGCGCGCCACGCCTTACGGTTGCCGAATTGAGGCGCGCCCGCCACACCGCGGGCATGGCAGGTGTGGCAGGTGTGCTCAAACACCTGCCGGCCGGTAAGGACCTGAGCAGACGCCGAAACCGCGAACAGGGTCAGGATCACAACGGGCATGGCACGTGGCATGGACCGCAATCTCCTCCTAGACGACACGGGAAAAGCGCCGGCGATCGGCTATCTGCAGGTACCGATCAAAGACCGCGCACACGGCGCGTACGAGCATCTGGCCGCGTCCGGTCACGGTGATCCGGCGCTCGTCCCTCTCCACCAGACCATCCGCGATAAAAGGCTCAAGACGCGCCAATTCGGGTGCGAAATAGGTGGCAAAGCGCAGTCCGTGGCGGGCCTCAATGGCCGCCACATCGCACTCCATGTGACACAGCAGGTCGTTGATGACCTCGCGGCGCAGGAGATCATCGGCGCTGAGCTCAAATCCGCGGCGCACCGGCAGCGTCCCTTGATCGACCAAGGTCTCGTATTCCTTGAGATCCCAGGCATTCTGGCTGTAGACGGCCCCTATGCGGCTCACTGCCGAGGCCCCTATACCGAGGACATCGAGATGCCCGCGGGTCGAATACCCTTGAAAATTGCGCGCGAGGCTCCGGTCGCGCTGGGCCTGCGCCAGCTCATCGTCGACCTT
Source organism: Pseudomonadota bacterium (assembly GCA_021819245.1). GTDB lineage: Bacteria > Pseudomonadota > Gammaproteobacteria > Acidiferrobacterales > Acidiferrobacteraceae > Acidiferrobacter. Next base: position 3,702 of record JAKARI010000015.1, read on the forward strand.
GGCGAAATGATCGAGCCCGATATAGACATAACCGGCGCCGGCCAAAGACTCGACGGTGCCGCTCAAAATGGCGATCTTGGTGAGGCCATCCGGGATCTCGGCGGCGTTGATGCGCCGTTGCGGCTTGAATCGCTCGGGAAGGTGGGCGTAATTGAAAAGCGACACCCGGTCCGGGGCGATCTCGAGCAGGCGATCGAGTGTGCGCGCGAAGCTGTCACGGGTCTGGCGCGGCAACCCATAGATGAGGTCGACGCTTAAGGATCGAAAACCCAGCGACCGCGCGGTCTGCGCCACATGGCGCACGAGCGCAAAGGACTGCTCGCGATTGATCGCGCGCTGGACCTGCGGATCGAAGTCCTGAATACCCAGGCTCAGGCGGTTGAAGCCCAATGAACGCAGGAGTACGAGCGTATCATCGGAGGCGTGACGCGGGTCGATTTCTATCGAATACTCACCGGTATCATCGGGGCGCAGCGCAAAACGCTCGGCGATCGCGCACATGAGCGCGCGCATCTCGTCGTGGCTTAAGAACGTGGGGGTACCACCGCCCCAGTGGAGCTGATCGAGCGGCGGCCGCGCACCCCATAGCGGCGCGAGCAGCGCAAGCTCGGCTGCGACACGCGCCACATAAGGACCGGCCCGGTCGTGGTGTTTGGTTACGGTCTTGTTGCAGGCGCAGTAATAGCACACCGACTCGCAAAACGGGACATGGACGTAAAGCGACCAAGGGCGACCCGCGGGCCGGTCTTCGAGCACGCGTTTGAGATCACCCGGTCCGAACTGGCCATGGAACTGGGTGGCCGGCGGGTATGAGGTATAACGCGGCGCCGATTCCCCATAACGGGCGATGAGCGAGGCATCGAAATGGGCATTCATAAGCGATTCCTAAAACACGACGGTACCGCCGGGGACCCTGATCATGCCTTGACAAATATCAACTCGCCTAGATCCCCAGCGCCGCACAGATTCTGGCCACCGCCGCCTCGGTCCGGGGGTCGGGGCGGATCACCCGGCCCGGGGGGCGCGTGACCTCGGGCGGCTGCTTCAATGTGGCGTCGAGGCCCATCTTGCCGCCCAGGCCCGCCTCGGGGCTCGCGAAATCCAGATAGTCGATCGGGGTGTTCGTCAGAATGACCGCGTCGCGCGCGGGGTCGGCGCGGGTCACCAGGGCCCAGATCACCTCCGACCAGTCCCGGATGTTGATGTCGTCATCGGTCACGATCACGAACTTGGTATAGGTAAACTGCCTGAGGTAGGACCAGATGCCGAACATGATGCGCCTGGCGTGCCCCGGATAGCGCTTGCGAATACTCACAACGGCGACCCGGTAAGAGCAGGCCTCGGGGGGGAGGTAGAAGTCCGTGATCTCCGGAAATTGCTGCTGGAGCAGGGGCACGAAGACCTCGTTTAAGGCACCGGCCAGCACCGAGGGCTCATCGTGCGGCGAGCGCCCCATATAGGTCGTCTGATAGACGGGTGCATGGCGGTGGGTGATGCGCGTCACGGTCATCACCGGGAAGCGGTCCTGGGCATTGTAATAGCCGGTATGATCGCCAAACGGCCCCTCGAGGGCCGTATCACCCGGAATGATCACCCCCTCGAGCACGATCTCGGCGCGCGCCGGCACGAGCAGCCCATTGCGCGCGCGCGCAAGCTCGGTGCGCGCGCCCCGCAAAAGACCGGCAAACTGATACTCGGACAGGGTGTCGGGAATGGGCGCGACCGCGGCAATGGTCAAGGCCGGATCCGCGCCGATGGCGACTGCCACCGGAAACGGCTCATCCGGGTGCGCCTCGCGAAACCGGGCATAATCGCCGGCCCCGCCGCGGTGCGCGAGCCAACGCATGATGAGGCGATTGCGGCCGATCAGCTGCTGGCGGTAGACCGCCACGTTATGCCGGTCTTCGGGTCCCGGGCGGGTGATGACCAGACCGAAGGTCAGGAGCCTTCCGGCATCCTCGGGCCAGCAGTGCGAGATCGGCAGGGCCTCGAGGTCCACGGCATCACCCTCCAGGACGCACTCATGGACCGGCGCCCCGCCCTCCACGATACGCGCGCGCGCCGCCCAGAGACGCCCGATGATGGGCAGATGGCGCATGGCCTCGCCGGTGCCGCGCGGCCAGCGCGGCTCCTTGATCCTCCCGAGCAGCTCCCCGAGCGTGCGCAGCGCGGCGCTGTCGTCGAGATCCATGGCCTGCAAGACGCGCTCGCGGGTCCCGAACAGATTGCCAACCACGGGGATCTTCTGGCCATCGACATGTTCGAACAGCAGCGCCGGACCCTGCGCCATGATGGCGCGCCGGCAGATCTCGGTAATCTCGAGATGAGCGCTCACCGGGGCCGTCACGCGTGCGAGGAGGTTTTGGCGCTCGAGGTGCGCAAGAAATTGGCGCATGTCGGTAAACATCGTGCGCGCAGCATAGGGGCAGGCCCGATCGCGCCCTTTGATCCAACGCAAATATTTTGACACGCATCAAGCGGCGGGGCATGCAAACAGCGAACAATGCGGCGATGATGACCTTGGCTGATCGGATTTCGCAGGCCGCGCCCCGTGTCCTGGACATCGGGGCCCGAGTCCTGCCCCCGCCGGCAATCGCCGTGGGGGGCGCGCTCGTGGCCAATATTCTGCTTGTGTCGGATCGCTCGCTGGAGCCCCTGTCGGGCACACGCATCTGTCTTGAGATCACCAACCCGCGGCTTGCGCTCGGTTTCGTGATCCGCGCGGGACGCCTGTGGCCGGCCCCGCCGATCCCCTGGACGACGTGCATACGCGGCGAGATGCAATCGTTTCTCGCGCTCCTCCTGCAGACCGAGGACGCGGATGCCCTGTTCTTCGACCGCCGGCTGTGCGTGGAGGGCGACACCGGCGTCGCCCTGCAACTGCGCCACGCCCTGGAAAGCGCGATCTACCGCCACAAAAAGCGCCTGCGCGCCCTGCTCCCTTGAGTGCATTCACCCCTTGCACGGCGAAGACCGGGCGCGCGTTGCAATTGCAGGCTCATGGGGTATGCTAAATAAATAGACCAATCTCGTGCCCGCTTGTCTTTGGGACGAACAAATGGGGGGACTCATGCACCGGACAACCCGAGGATCCGGGAGCCCCGGGGTCTTGGCGCAAAAACCGTCGTGGTGGAAAAGGACGCTGGTACGCCTGGCCGACACGATATGTCCGACGGACCTTCGGTTGTTTGTGCGCGCCATCTGCTCCGGGCCGCAGGCCGTGGGCGCGGCCTGTCCGAGCTCAAGACGGCTTGCCGACTACATGGCCTCGCAGGCCGTGGGCGCGTCCAAGGGCTATATCGTCGAATTGGGTGCGGGGACCGGGGTGATAACGGCGTCATTGCTGGATCACGGTATCGCGCCGGAACGTCTTGTAGTTGTGGAAAAATCGGCGCTGCTTGCGGCACACCTCAGGGAACGGTTCCCCGATGTCACCATTCTGGAGGGCGACGCGGCAGACCTGGCGGGCCTGCTCGGCTGGCGCGCGCAGCGCGTGTCGGCCGTCGTATCCAGTCTGCCGCTCAAGTCTCTGCCCAAAAGCACGGTCGATCAGATCGGCTCCGCCCTGGACGCCGTCCTCCCCAAGGGCGCGACCTTCATCCAATTCACCTACAGCCTGCGCTGCCGCGCCATCGACTGGGCCCAAGAGGTGACCTGCCTGCACTCGCGGACCATATGGCGCAACGTGCCCCCGGCGCGGGTCAACGTCTTCGCCTGGGGCGACGGCTAAGGCGAGCATGCCGCCGCGAACCCCGGGCGCGGGACTGCGGCCGCGCCCTTATACCGTGTCGGCCGGACGTGACGGCATTCCGGGGCCCGCCATCGGGGCCCCCCACATGACCGGCGGCTCGCTCAGCACCGCAAACCCGCGGCGCGACACCCTTAGAATCGCGCGGCCACACCAAGCGTGGTCAACGTCTGGGTGGTGGAGCTGTTGGGCTCCTGGGAGTAGCCGATAAATGCGCCGTTTGCGCTGCTGAAAATGGGGGTGGCGGAGGATGCGCCATAATGGAACGTCGTGCGCCGGACCCGCAGATAGACACGCCAGGTCGGATCGATCACATAGATGGCCTTTAGTCCCGCATCCCAGTACGGGCGGTCGCCGAGCGCATGCGTGGCGGTATCATAGAAACTGGTCTGACCCGTACTGGTATCGACAATAAACGGGAGCGTGGATTGGATCTGGGCCCCGACGGTATAGCCTTCGAGGACACTGAGGCCGAGCACCCAGTGCCGATTCACGGCGATATCGCCGAGGAGGCCTATGCCGATATGGCCATCCGAATACTGCTCGATACCGCCATACCCGCTGCCGTTATCGATATTCCGCGTCCAATGATGAAACCCGAGGCCAAGGTAGGGGATAACCGCCGCCGGGACGCCCAGTACGTGGTCGACCGCGAAGACATCGCCCAATCGGCCCCGGAATTCGCTTATGGTGTTGGCGGTTGTCGTCTGAACGGGGGTACCGCCCAGGGTATAACCCGAATAGTTCGTGCTGCCGCTCGCCCGCGTGTAGGCCGCGCGCCAATACAATCCCCCTTGCGGGTTGGTGGTCATGCCGCTTGCGCCCACCGTGAAAGACGGGATAAAGCCGGTCTCGGCATCAAGGGTGGTCCCGTTGGTTCTGGTTTCCGCGTAATGCTGATACAGGGCGCCGCCGCCGAAGAAAAACCCCGTCTCGGCCTGCTGAATGACATAAGACACATCGGCCGCGTGGGCACAGGATGCCAACAGCGATATCGCAAGCGATACGAGACCGCCCGCCACAACACCATCACGCCGTAATACAGACCGCCTATTACGCATTGGCCTCCCCCCGATTATTTTAAGAGATTTCAACTGCCTGTATAGTCGCTAACAGAGGGGCCCGTCAAGCGCACGTCGACGCGGCCGTTTTTCGGGACTTACGCATCGCTTGCGCCGAGTCGCTCGCGCCAGTCGAGGAGGCGCCCCAGGAGACGCGCATCCATGAACGCCTCGGCCTCGAAGCGTCCGGCATAGGCGGCCTCCTCCTGGCGCAGCGTATAGCAGGTGTCGCCGCCGATGTCGAGAAACACCGCCGGGATGCCGGCCTCGATGAAGGCATAGTCGCGCTTTAGGAAAAAATCCGTGCAGCATACGCCCAGAAAGGCGCGCGCGCCGCGGCCTTTCAGATCGGCAAGGACCGCGCGCAAGTGCTCATACCGGGTGATGGTGATGACAGCGAGATGACGCGCGCGTGCCAGGCCATAGGCCTCGCCGACCGCGCATCGCCCACACTCCGGGCAGCCGTCGCGATGCCGCCACTTGCACCATGCGGGCTTGGCGCAATACGGCAGGAGCACGGCATCGATGCGGCCAAGAAGGGTCTCGATCGAGGCCGTGCGGTCGGGACTAAACGTGCTGATCTGAGTCGCGGCCGCCAGACCCAGGTGGCGGCTTATGTGAAACCGCGCGGCACACAGGCGGCCAAGGTACGCGAGATCCGCGATCTCTACCCCGATGATGTCTGGCGGCGTGTTGCCGAGCACTACCAAAACTGTGGATTCCGCCTGGGCCATGCCGGTGCCCACGAGCGATTCCTGCAGGCGCACAAGCAGACCGCCATCGAGGCAAAGCACGCCGCCTGTGAAGCGCGCCGCGCGAATGGTCGTTCCGGGGCCGAGCCACACGTCCATGTAAAGGACGCCACCCGGGGTCTTGAGAAAGGCCTGGATATCTGCGGGGGGGTCATCGTCTGGCATCACGCACGGGGTCTCGCCCGCGACGGGCGGCGATTGACGATGCGGGCTTAGGCCCAAGGCGGCGGCGGTCTCGGCGGCGATGCGCGCGCACAGGGCCCCACGGTCGAGGTCCGGGACCAGGCCTTGCAGCGGTGCGAAACGGCTGCGGGCCGCGAGCAGGCCCTGTTCCGTGAGCTTCTCCAGGGGGAGCCGCAAGGTCTTTAGGAGCTCTTCGACATCCAGCGCAAGCGCCAATACCGCCTCGAATAATACGATCGCGCCATCGCGCCGCGCAAAGAGACTTGCGACCTTGCGTCCGGCCACCACGATATCGTTGGGGGCCAGAAATGCCGCATCGATCCCGTAGCCGCGAATGGCCGCCAGAAACGGCGCGGCGAGCGCGGACATGAGCCCATCCGGCGCCATCGCCGCATAGGGGCCGGCGGGCAGCGCCAGGACCGCGATTAGGGTATCGGGGTCGACAGACAGGCTGCCACCCCCGGTCAGGCGCCGCACGATGGGAAAGCGGTCCTTGACATAGGAGAGGCGCAGCGCGCGCCGCGGGTCCTCAAAGGCCCCTACGAGCGCGCAGCGGGTCAGGCGCGCGAAGCCAAGCACGGGCGCGCCGCCCGCGGCCTGCGCGATGTGCGCCTGCTCATAGGCCGGAAATTGCGCGGGGTTAAGCGTGCCGGCGTCGTGCCACGACAAGTTCCTCATGGCAGCCGGCTGCGACCGGCGGTGCCGCGCCAATAGCCATTGGCATTGACGCCCCCCGTCAAGGGCGTAAGGCGCGCCGTGGCCTCGGCTGGCGAATAGCGCCCGTCTAAGACCCCGCGAAAGGCGTCTATGACAAGCCCGGTGTCGCGGCCCTCGGGCACGAGACGCAGGATGTCGACACCCGCATCGCGCATGGCGTCGATCTCGCCTAAGGTGCTGATGGGCTGTCCGGCATGAATCTGAAGGCCGTTTATCGTAAGAAAGGCGTCGTCCTCCTGAGTCCGGACCAGGACCCCCTCGGGCTGCTGCTCGCAGACCCACTCGCACTGGTCCTTGCCGCGATCGGCGTTGCGGGCGCTAAAGCAGCGCGCCGAGTAGGCGAGCGCCGGGCGGCCGAAGGCCTGCGCCTCGCAGGCGATAGAGGCAGGACCGGCCGCGCGCAAGGCGGTAAGGGCGGCGCCGCTTAGCTCCACGGACGCCACAAACCGCTCGGCCCCGGCCTCGGCCAGGATGGCCAAGGCGTCCTCGTTATAGATATTCAACGTGGCGCCGGCGACGAAGGGCGTGCCGCGACACAGGGCCACCGCGCTCATGTCGTTGGCCTCGATGCGGTAACGCCCGTTGGCACACAGCCTGCGGGTGGCCTTGAGCTCCGCCTCGCCATCGACCAGCACGAGGCTCGACAACACCACCTCCTTGCCGTGGTCGGCCAGCCGATCGGCAATGGCCAACCACTCGGCGAGCGTCGGGCCGCGGCGCTTGTAACAGACGGTCTCGCCAAGATAGACGATATCGACTGCCGTGCGCGCGATCGTCGCGTAGAAATCGGCGACCACATCGGCCGGCCAGAAAAACGGTATCGGGGCGAGAGCGAGCCTCATCGCCACGGCCTATGAAACGCGCCCAGGGTCTGCTGGTGCCCCTCGGACAGGGCCGCGAGACCATCGGCCCATTCGCGGCGCACGGTAAATCCGGCGGGGTCGCGGCCACAGGCATCGAGGGCGGCGCGCATGATGGCGGTGACGCGCGCCACATAGGTCGGCGAACGCTGGCGGCCCTCGATCTTGATGGCGCGCACCGGGATGCGCGCCAGATCCCCCAGGATCGGCAGGACATTGAGGCTGGTAGGCTCCTCGAGGGCGTAGGTTACACGATTATCCACTTTGAATCGTCCCTTGCAGATCGTGGGGTATCCGGCCTTTTCGGTCTTTTCGAAGGCATCGATCAAGATGCCGTTCAATCGCACGCGCCGGCGCCCGCCCTGCTCCTCCCAGCGTACCGCCGAGGCTGGGGAGCAGGCCCCGCAGGTGTTGGGTGACACCCCGGTGGCATAAGAAGACAGCGCACAGCGCCCTTCGACCATGACGCACAGGCCGCCGAACCCGAATACCTCCAGGTCCAAGGGCGCGCTGGCGGCAAGTTTCGTGACCTGATTCAAGGCGAGCACCCGCGGCAGGATCGCGCGCGTGGCGCCGAAGCTCTCGGCATAAAACCGCAGGGACTCGGCATTGGTGGCGGAGCCCTGAACGGAGAGATGGCGCGGCACCTTGGGGTGGTGTTGTGCACAGTGCCGCAAGACCGCGAGATCGGCGGCAATGATGGCATCGACGCCGGCCCCTATCGCCTGATCGGCCGTCTGGCGCCACAGGCCGACCCGCCCCGGCTGAGCATAGGTGTTGAGCGCCAGATAGACCTTGCGCTTGCGGTCATGCGCATAGCGGACACCCGAAGCAAGCTCGCTTGCCGTCAGATTGAGGCCGGGGAAATTGCGGGCGTTGGTCTCATTGCGCAGCCCGACATAGATGGCGTCGGCGCCGTGGTCGACCGCCGCCTCCAGGGCCGCCAGGGTCCCCGCCGGACAGACGAGTTCGGGAATGGGCGTCATGATACCCCCTCGCAGGCCAAGGCCCCCTGGCAGGTCCCGCGTCGCGCAAGCTCCGCGGTAATGGCATTCAACACCCGCCACTTCCCGAGACACCAATCCGGGGCAAGCAGCAGGGCCGCCTTGGCGGTCCCGGTGAGACGATGAAAGGCGACGTGACGGGGCGTGCGCTCGACAAGGTCGGCGACAATACCGACGTAGGTGGGCAGGTCGAGGGGCGCGAGCCGCCCGGCACGGTAATCATGCGCAAGCCGGCTGCCCCGCACGACATGCAGCGGGTGGATCTTGAGGCCCGCCACACCCAACGACAGCACCCGCGAAAGCGTGCGCAGGGCATGCTCGCGCCCCTCCTCCGGCAGACCCACGATGAGGTGCGTGCATACCGGAATGCGGTAGCGCTGCAGCAAAGAGACCGCCTCGCGATACTCTTCATAGCCATGGCCACGGTTGACGCGCGCAAGGGTCTCGTCAAAGCTCGATTGCAGCCCGAGTTCCACCCACACCGAAAGGCCCTGATCCCGGTACGAGGCGATCAGGGCGACCACGGCCTCCGGCAGGCAATCGGGGCGCGTGCCCACACTGAGGCCCACGACCCCGGGCACGGCCAGGGCCTCCTCATAGGCGGCCTTGAGGCGCGACAGGGGGGCATAGGTATTCGTATAGGTCTGAAAATAGGCAATGACCTTGCGCGCGCGGGTCCGTCGCCGGACGCAACGCATCCCCTCGCGCACCTGATCTGCGATGCCGCGGGCCTCAGTGGCGGGATGAAATGACTTATTGTTGCAAAACGTACACCCGCCACGGCCCCGCGACCCGTCGCGATTCGGGCAGGTAAAGCCGGCGTCTATGGTCACCTTGTGGACGCGCTCACCGAATTGACGGAGAAGCTGCTGTCCGAAGGTCTCAACGAACTCGGAAAGAACGGCCATCGGTCGACTCCAGGGGTCGCGCGCGAAACGCGACACCCAACTCGCGCGCGATACGCGCGCAGGCATCCAGATCCACGCCCTCTAGCCCTGCGATCGCAGTGAGGGTGACACGCGGGACGAAGGTCCGGGCACGCGCGGCGAACGCCAGCATGGCGGAATAACTGCCGGCCCGGCTGGGGCGGCAGAGGTGTTCATAAGTCCGCTCGTCGGCGGCATTGAGCGAGATGGAGACATGGTCTACCAGGCCGGCCAATTCCGGGGCGACATCGCGGCCATGAATGAGGCTCGCCAGGCCGTCGGTATTGAGACGTATCGGCCGGCCCTCGGTCCGCAGCGCGGCCGCCACCGCGAGCAGGGCCGACCAGCGCGTCGTAGGCTCCCCCAGCCCGCAAAAGACGTATTCGGTGCATGATCCCAAGGCGCGCGCGGCCTCGATCACCGCCGTGACCGAGGGTTCTTCGGATGCGCGCAGGCGCAGCCGCGCCTCCCCGACCGTCCAGAGGCCGTGAAACTTGGGGCAGAACCGGCAGCGCAAGGTACAGCGGTTGGTGAGGTTCAGATAGACCGCGTCGCGCAGGCGATAAGCGGCCACGGCCGACGGCGCCCGCCCGGCGTCGTCACCCCTAGCCACCGCCATCGTTCCAGGCACACCCCACCCCACCTTCACATTCATAATACGGCACGCAGTCTACGCATCCGGACGGTCTGCGGGATTGACCAATATCAAGAGGCACGATCCCAAGAAGTTGTATCTATAATTATCCGAAACACAAGGAGTAGGGTGTCCATGGTCAAAAAAATCCCCGATAGCATACGCAAACGCGATGGCCGTGTCGTACCCTTCGATGATCGCAAGATCTACTACGCCCTGCTGCGCGCCGGGTTGGCGACGGGCGAATACGGCCCCGAGGAGGCCAAGCGCATGACGGCGGAGGTGACCGCCGTGTGTCCCTCCGGGAGTCCGGACATAGAGACCGTTCAGGACCTTGTGGAAGATAAGCTCCTCGCCTGCGGTTACCGGCGCACTGCCCGCGCCTACATCGTCTATCGCGAAAAGCGGCGCATGACGCGCGAAGAAGGCAAGGTCCGCGTCGAGGTCGAGGAGGCGATCACGGAATACCTGGATCGTCGCGACTGGCGGGTCCAGGCCAACGCCAATCAAGGCTACTCGCTGGGCGGGCTCATCTTGAGCGTATCCGGCAAGGTGGTCGCGAACTTCTGGTTGAACCACGTCTACCCGAAGGAGGTCGGCGAGGCGCACCGCGACGGGGCGCTGCACATCCACGACCTGGACATGCTGTCGGGCTATTGTGCCGGGTGGTCGCTGCGCACGCTGCTTACAGAAGGCCTCAACGGGGTCGCCAACAAGGTCGAGGCGAGCCCGCCAAAACACCTCTCGAGCGCCGTCGGCCAGATCGTCAATTTCCTCGGCACCCTGCAAAACGAATGGGCCGGCGCGCAGGCCTTTAGTTCGTTTGATACCTACCTCGCGCCCTTCGTGCGCAAGGACCACATGCGCTACGAGGAGGTCCTGCAATGCATTCAGGAGCTCATCTATAACCTGAACATCCCTTCGCGCTGGGGGACGCAGACCCCGTTTACCAATCTGACCTTCGACTGGACCTGCCCCGAGGACCTGCGGCAACAGGTGCCTGTCATAGGCGGCGAGGAGATGCCCTTTACCTATGGGGATCTGGCGCCGGAGATGGCCATGATCAACAAGGCCTATCTCGAGGTCATGGAGACCGGAGACGCCAAGGGGCGAGTCTTCACCTTCCCGATTCCGACTTACAACATCACCCCGGACTTCGACTGGGAAGGCGAGAATGTGGAGCGCCTGTTCTCCCTGACCGCAAAGTACGGCCTGCCGTATTTCCAGAACTTCATGAACTCGGATCTCAAGCCGCATATGGTCCGGTCCATGTGCTGCCGCCTGCAGCTCGACTTGACCGAGCTTTTGAAGCGCGGCAACGGTCTCTTTGGATCGGCTGAGCAGACCGGGTCTCTGGGGGTCGTCACCATCAATTGCGCGCGCCTCGGTTACCTCTATCGCGGCGACGAACAAAGCCTCATGGGGCACCTCGACCGCTTGCTCGAGCTCGCACGCACAAGCCTCGAGATCAAGCGCAAGACCATACAGACCTACATGGACCAGGGCCTGTTTCCGTACACGAAGCGCTATCTGGGCACGCTGCGTAACCACTTCTCGACGATAGGGGTCAACGGAATCAACGAGATGGTGCGCAACTTCACGGCCGGGGCCGCGGACATCACGGATACTGCGGGTCATGCGCTGGCCTGCCGCCTGCTCGATCATGTGCGCGCGCGGCTTGCGGGCTTTCAGGAACAGACCGGCCACCTCTACAATCTCGAGGCCTCCCCGGCCGAGGGCGCGACCTACCGGTTCGCGCGCGCGGACCGCAAGCGGTTTCCCGGGATCCTGCAGGCCGGGACCGCCGATCGTCCCTACTACACAAACTCATCTCAGTTGCCGGTCGGATTTACGGATGACCCCTTCGAGGCCCTGGAACGCCAGGAGGACCTGCAGCGGCGCTATACCGGGGGCACGGTCCTGCACCTTTACATGAATGAGAGGCTGTCTAGCGCATCGGTGGCACGCGACCTCGTGCGGCGCGCGCTCACACGCTTTCGCCTGCCCTATATCACCGTGACACCGACGTTTTCGATATGCCCGCGCCACGGCTATCTCGCGGGCGAGCATGTCTTTTGCCCGACCTGCGACGAAGAGGCGTGGGCGCGGCGGCGGGCCCTGGCACAGGGCGAATAAGGCAAGAGGGGCGCGTCAACGAATCTTCAATGTCCCAGTAGGGGCGACCTTTTCAAAAAGGGGCCCATGAAGGCGAGGAGGAGATGTATGAATGAGGCGATAAGCGACAAGGAGCATCCGGGCGGCGATCTGCGTCCCGAGGAGCGGCAGGTGTGCGAGGTGTGGACGCGGGTGATGGGTTACCATCGCCCGGTGGCCTCGTTTAACGAGGGCAAGAAGGGCGAACACTACGAGCGGCAGTTCTTCGTGGAGGATAGGCGCTCGGCGTGACGCTGCGTCTTGGCGGCCTCGTGCCCTGGAGCAGCGTGGACTATCCAGGGTATCAGGCCGCCGTCCTGTTCGTGACCGGTTGCCCGTGGCGCTGCCCCTATTGCCATAATAGCCACCTCTGGGCGGGCGATGCGGGCCTGTCGTGGCCGGCGGTACGCTCATTCCTCGAGACCCGCGTGGGCCTCCTGGACGCGGTGGTCGTGAGTGGGGGCGAGCCACTCGACCAGGTCACATCGATTCATGAGGCCCTCAAAGAGATCCGCGGGCTGGGATTTGGGACCGCGCTGCATACCGCGGGGGTCTCGGCGCGGCGCCTTCAGGGGCTGCTCGCCGATCTCGACTGGGTGGGGCTCGACATCAAGGGGCCTTTTTCCCGCTACCAGTCGATCACCACGCGCGCAAGAAGCGGCGACGCGGCGCGTGCGTCGGTCGAAATCCTGCTGGCAAGCGGGACGCCCCACGAGCTCCGCACGACCGTCCATCCGGACTTGCTCTCCGGCGATGACCTCGTGGCGATGCTAAACGAGCTCGCGGCCCTGGGCGCGCCGTCTGTGACATTGAAGAACTTTCGGCCCATGGGATGTCCGGACTCGCGGCTTGCGGCCACCTATCGTCCATGGCTCACCCCCGAACTGGCCGCTCGGTTGCGGGCGATCATGCCGGGGGTGGTTCTGCCCACGAGCTAGCCCGTCCCGCGACGCCCCCACATATCGGGCATTGCGCCGGCCGCAACGATGGGACGTCACCTCAAACCCCCTGACCATGAGCAGCATGATGCCGATTGCGCACCGTCGGCGCGAGCACCCCCCGAGGGATAGCAGAGACCTCGCTCGGCGCCCATGGGCCGTGCAACCCATGGGCGCCGTCACCCCGCGAAATTCAGGGAATCGGATTAAGGCAACGAACACCTACGGGTGCGAAATCCGCGGTAGTGCGCGTAACAATCGCAAGATCATAGATGAGCCCGACGCTATCTGCTTGTCGAGAGGGTGCCGGGGGCCGTAAGACAGGAGCTGACCCCACAATTGAGCGCACTCAAGACCAAAACTCACAATGTGTGCGCCAAAACCCTCGACTACGCCATCAAGCCAGGCCTCTAACCGGCCAGCCTGGCTCGAATCGCCGCGGCGGCGCAGCGCCTCGACGCCATGACGGATCTCGCCGATGGTCTGCACCGCAAGGTCAATATCCGCAGAATGCAGTCCGGCGAAGAAGGCGGCGACACCGCGGTTTGTGCGAGGCCCCGTCCTCGGCTCGCCGATGACGTGAGTATCGAGCAGATACATCAAGGGTGCCGTACATCAAAGCCTGCGTCACGGCCGACATCGGGCATGCTGGCCAGTACATCCTTAAACGAGCGCGGAGGGCGCCGGGCAAGCGCCGCCTGCAGGATTTCCCGGTGTTCCGCCTCCGCACTGTGCCCATGGGCTGCCGCCGCCTCGTTCAAGGCCCGCGCTATGTGGGGGTCTACGTTGCGAACGATCAGATTGGTGACCACGACAAATCCCTTGTCATGATGGCATTGATTGCGTTGTCCTCGCAGAGGCGGCCTGTGCCACCCGGGCACAGGCAGGGGATACGGGTTCCGGGTCCATGTGCACGCTATCCGGTGGCCCGCCCTATCGGCAACCGGCTGGAGGTGGCGCAGCGCTCGCTTTTCCTCGGCGCGCGGGCGCTGGCCTTCCGTATGTGCGGCGGGGGTGTCCCGGTCGCCGTCGCGCCCTCGACATTGCCGGCCGTATGGCCGGTCTCGGCCCGATTGAGGGCCCGGCCTTTTTGCGGGCCGCACCGAGCGGGGACAATGCCTTAGGCCGGGCGTGGCGAGAGGGGCGGGGGCCCGTCATGACTGCGGCGCGCGGTGCGTCGTGGTGAGCATCGCGGCATAGCGGGCCGCCCAGGGCAGCAAGGCGGCGATCGCGATAAGCGCCGCGCACACACTCAGGTCATAGGGGGCGAGCCCGTCTGGCGGTGCCAAGGCGGCCGCGATGCGCAAGACCGCCGCAACCTCGATGCCCAGAAGGGCCGTCCAGCTTAAGGTATCGCTCGCCAACGGACGGCCGGAGTGGCCGCGCGTGACGCGCGTTACCATGGCGACGACGAGGCTTAAAGCAAACCCGATGCCCAGCGCATGGAGCGGCCCGCGCCCCAGGATGTCATGGCCAAGGGCCAAGGCCGCGTTGCGTACGGCGTAGAGCGCAAAGCCGATGCCAAGCCATGTATAGCCGGCATACAAAAGCACAAGAAGGCCGTGGCGCATGACATCTTGCCGAAACCACGCGACCAAGTGATACCAGGCCACCGCCGCGATGGCGATATCGAGGACGGCGAGTACGGCATACCCATGCAGCCCTGCGAGCAGGGCGTGGGCTGCGCTTGCGGCCAGAAATGCCATGGGGACCCTGGGATCCGTGAACGGACGTCGATAGTCCGAAAGGACCGAGGCCGTAAAAAACGGAATCATACGATAACTGACCGCAAACAGTGTGGGTACAAGGAAGACAAAAAGGCCCATGCGGATCGCAACGATCGGCGACACGGCCGATCCATGCCAGAAGGAGGCGGCGTAGAGCACAAGGCCCGCGACCTCGGCCGTGAGCGTCCCGATAAAGAGCAACACCCCGCGGCGCGCGGTCTTGCGGGCGCGGCGATAGACGCCGATCAAGTCTGCCGTAAGACGCGCATCGCCGGCCGCCATGAGCATGGCCCCGGGGACTAAGGCGCGGTCCCCGAAGGCCAGGCCCGCATACACCAAGACAAGGCCCGCGACGCGCAGGACGAAGGCGTTACGGTAGCCCCTGCGGGGAAGCGGCGCACTCTGCATCCATCGTGGGAAGGTCGTGGCGAGAAAACCGAATACGAAAAAGGCAAACACCCCATAGATCATCAGGAAGCCGTGCAGGGCGACCGGCGAGACCGCAAGGTCCGGCAGGTCATAGGCGCCGGCGAAGGCCCCAAGAAGCCACACGGCCCAGGCGATCAAGGCCGTCAGGACCTGCGCGAGGCCGCCCAGAAAATACGGGATATGCGGGGCGTCAAAGAGTCGCATGCGGCAGGCCGGCTTCGTCGGCGCGCGGGGCGCGCCGGTAGAAGGCAACGGCCATGTGGAGGTTGATACCAAGCAGGGCGCCATCTGCGATCCATGCGACCGCTGCGGTGGCGCTCAATGGCTGCGGCCAGCCGATCGCCGCGAGACATAAGATGATCGCAAGCGCATGCGCGATGGCCTGACGCCAGATGGCGCGCTCGTCGATCACAGACGACATGACAATCGGCCTGGTTGTGCCCTGGCGCTGGAGATGAAGCCATATGAGAAAGGGGACGATCTTATAGAGCATGCCATTCATAAACGAGACCGCCGCGACGGCGATGGCGAGGAATCCGCAAACGATCGGCGCCTTGAGGCCGGTGAGGACGCCGGCCGATAAAAGCCCGCTCACGGCCCCGGCCCCCATCAGACCGGCGAGCCCCATATACCAAAAGACGGTCATGCTATCGATCCGCCGCCGGGTCCGTGTCCACAGGCCGTGACCTACGATGGCGGCGGCCGCGACGATCACGACCGCAAGCGCCACGCTTACCGTCGCGCGCGCCATGCCGTCGGTCCCGATATCGGCGATCATGATCGCAGTCAACAAGGTCAGGACGAGTGGCCCCAGGCCCAGGGACAAGCGCGCAGGCCAGAGGCGGACGCCCTGAAACATCGGCAAGACCTGGGCGGCCACCGCCGCCCACAGGACGAAATAGCCACCGGCCAGCGCCCACAAGGGGTGCGTCACGGATAGCTGCGAAGGGAGCGCCGCCCCAGCGGCGCGCGCCCCGGCCATGATAAGCCCCAAGGTGAGCGCCACGCCCAGCATGACTATCGCGTAGGCCATCGGTGTGAGGGTCCTGTGGCGGGGCCGCCGCCACAGGACGGCGATCGCCTGGATAATAAAGGTCCCCGCGGCGAGCGCAAGCGGCACCGTGGCGAGCCCGAAAATGAGCGCAGAACCGCTGAGAAACGCGGCCGCCAAGAGCACCGCGCCCATGGCGAACCCGGAGCGCACGACCGGCAGGAGCGCCGCGGCATAGGGGATCCCCACGCCTTCGATCACCGGCACCAGCTGAAACACCGCGGCGGTGGCCACAAGCGTGAGGAACCCTATGGTCACAAGATGCGTGGCGGCAAGAAGGCCCGGTGTGTAGCGGTCGGCCCACACAGTCGGGCCCGCGCTCAAAAGCACCACGCCGGCGGCCGCCAGAAACCAGGGCGCGAGGAGAAAGGACCGCAGGACCGGCATAAGCGGCGGGGCCTCATCGAACGTGAGTCCGCGGGTGCTCATGGTGCGTGCGGCAGGCCGCGTGTTATGACCACGTCATAGACGCAGTCTTCGCCGCGCCGCACGGCTACCGACTCATAGGTGTACCCGCGCTCGGCAAGCAGCCCAAAGAGCGGATAGGGCTGCCGTGGCACCCGCACCCGCACCCGCTCTCCGGGACGCAAGGCGCAGGCCGCCTGCAGGGCCACCTGCAGAGGCTCCGGGGGCTCGAGGTCGCTCGCGTCGACAAAGCGCTCAGCCATGGACAGCCGGCGCCTCCTGCATGGCCGCAAGCAGGGCCTCGGCGCAATCGGCCAGCAGGGTGTCACTCATCGGGTAGAGGACATTCTCCTCTTTTACGTGGTGCTGGGAGACAAGCACGGTCAAGGTATCGAACAGCGCGTGGGATACGGCGCCCGGGTCCCCCTGGCCCGAGGCCAGCAGGCCGCGGATGGCGTCGTGTTCCTGGCGCATGACCGCAAGCGGGCCTCCGGGGCCGGCGCGGCGCGCGAACTCCGGAAACAAAACCCGCTCCTCGATCTCGAGGTGATGCTCCATGACCTCGCGAAAACGTGCGAACGCCGCCGCCCCCCGCGGCGTGCCGCAGGCGTTGTCTGCGTCCTCCATGAGCCGATCGAGTTCGCGATGGCCGGCGGCGAGAAAATGCGACAATACTCCATAAGACACGATGCGCCCCCTTCTTCGAGACTCAAGCGGGGGTCATTTTTGGGCACGACGGCCGCGATCGCCATTGCCCCAGGTCAAGACCGCGCCCCTCGATCGCGCCGCCCGCCCGCCTGATGACATCCCCCGTCACACCAGGTCAGGAATGGGCACACCGCGACATCCACAACGGCGAAGGGCCCGGGCCCCTGAGGCCCACGCCTGAAATCTACCTCAAAAGGTATAAATCGCCCCTCTAGAGGCCGTCAGGCGTTCCCTGCGGTGACGGCGGGGAGTAGACTTACGCCTCGGCAGGAACAGTCTTTGATACTAATCAAAAATAGATTATTCTTTACGGGGTTACGCGCCAACCCCCAGGTGGACCTGGGCGCATGGCGGCCCGGAGATGCCGCATTGACGATAGGATGACACTACGCATGGCGGTTACCAGCTTCGAAAGCAGTCTGAGGCAACGGTGTTCGAACTGCAGCCTGCGGGAAATCTGTCTTCCCCTTGGCCTGGATGCCGAAGAGCTGGGGAAACTCGATCAGCTTGTCAAGCGCAGGCGGCGGGTATTCGCCGGGCAGCACCTGTTCCGGGCCGGCGATCCCCTCCAGTCACTCGCGGCGGTCCGCACGGGGTTCTTCAAGATCTATGAGGTGAGCGCCGGAGGCCATGAGCAGATCACGGCGTTTCCCATGGAAGGCGAACTCATGGGGCTCGACGCCATCAGTAACGACATCCATCGCGGCAACGCCCTGGCGCTGGAAGACAGCGAGGTCTGCGAGATCCCGTTTGCCAAGCTCGAGGACCTGCTGTCCGATCTGCCGCGCCTGCAGCATCAATTTCATAAGCTGTTAAGCGGCGCCATCGCAAGCGACCATGGCCTCATGATGGTGCTTGGGACCATGACGGCCGAGCTCAAGGTCGCGGCGTTCCTCCTGAACCTTGCCGACCGCCTCGAGGCCCGCGGCCAGCCGCGCGCCACCATCCATCTGCCCATGTCCCGCGAGGAAATCGGCAACTATCTTGGCTTAAAGCTCGAGACCGTCAGCCGCATGTTTTCCAAGCTGCGCGACGACGGCTTGATCGCGACCGAAGGCCGCAAAACCGAGATTCGCAATTACACCGGCCTCAGGAACCTCTGCCTTCAGGGGTCGGCGCGCGCCTAAAAGCTAGGCCGGCTCGTCGATCCCCCTCATACCGGTACGGTACGACCACAGCGGGTTCGGACCCGCAAGCCGCGGCCGAAGACGCGCACGGCCCGGGGGTACACCCGGGCCGTGCGCCAGACCGGCAGTGCCTAGATGCTGTAATACATATCGAACTCGACGGGATGCGTGGTCATGCGCAGGCGCGTGACCTCCTGCATCTTGAGCGCGATATAGGAGCTGAGGAAGTCATCCGAGAAGACGCCGCCTGCGGTCAGGAACTTATGATCCTTGTCCAGGGCCTCGAGGGCCATGTCCAGGGAGTGGCATACGGTCGGGATCTTCTTGGCCTCTTTCGGGCTCAGTTCGTAGAGGTCGTGGTCCGCGGCCTCGCCCGGGTTGATCTTGTTCTGAATGCCGTCCAGACCGGCCATCATCATCGCCGAAAATGCGAGATAAGGATTGGCCCCCGGGTCCGGGAAACGGACCTCGATACGCCGGCCTTTGGGGTTGGCCACATGCGGGATGCGAATCGACGCCGAACGATTGCGGGCCGAGTAGGCCAGCATGACAGGGGCCTCGAAACCGGGCACCAGACGCTTGTAGCTGTTGGTGAGCGGATTGGTGATGGCATTCAAGGCGCGTGCGTGCTTTATGATGCCGCCTATATAAAACAGTGCGAGCTCGCTTAGGCCCGCGTAGCCGTCGCCCGTAAAGAGGTTCTTGCCGGCCTTGGACAGCGACTGGTGGCAGTGCATACCCGAGCCATTGTCACCCACGATGGGCTTGGGCATGAAGGTCGCCGTCTTGCCGTGATTGCGAGCCACGTTATGCACGCAGTATTTCAGGATCTGGAGTTCATCGGCCTTGCGCACCAGCGAGGCAAACTGGGTGGCAATCTCGTTTTGATTGGCGGTGGCGACCTCGTGATGATGGGCCTCCACGACAAGCCCCATCTCGGTCATGGCGAGCGCCATGGCGCTGCGGATATCCTGCGCGGAATCGACCGGCGGGACCGGGAAATAGCCGCCCTTGACCCCGGGCCGGTGGCCGAGGTTGCCGCCATCATAATCCTTACCGGTATTCCAGCTCGCCTCCTCGGAATCGATGCGACAGGACGATCCGGACATGTCGACGCTCCAGCGGACGTCGTCGAATATGAAAAACTCGGGCTCGGGCCCAAAATAGGCCGTATCGGCCACGCCCGAACTCTTGAGGTAGGCCTCGGCTCGCTTGGCGATGGATCGTGGGTCGCGATCATAGCCCTTCATGGTCGCGGGCTCGAGCACGTCACAGCGCAACAGCAAGGTGGGCTCTTCGGTAAACGGGTCGAGTACCGCGGTGGCGGCATCGGGCATCAGGACCATGTCCGACTCGTTGATCGCCTTCCAGCCCGCAATGGACGAGCCATCGAACATCTTCCCCTCTTCGAACAGCTTCTCGTCGACGGTATGCGACGGCACGGAGACGTGCTGCTCCTTCCCTTTGGTGTCGGTAAACCGGAAATCGACGAACTTCACGTCGTTATCCTGAATCATTTTCAAGACCTTCGCAGACATGCGTTTCTCCTGACTGTCAATTATTGTGGGGCGCCGGGGCGGTCATTACGCCTGAGGCGGCCATTTTGCACGAAATATGCCAGCAAGCAAACGCCAGGGATGGGGCCTCTTTCCTCCGAGAGGATTCGTCATCTGCCCCATAATGGGGCTCTCGGGACATATAGGCACTATTATGGTGCAGATTAGCGAAAGCATGCCGTCACCGACACGATCTCGGGGTCGTGTGCGACGGCGTTGGCAAATTGCCCCTGTATGGCCTTCGCGGCGGACGGGGTCGTGGCGAGATCGAGCGGCAATCGCAATTCCACGACGATCCCCCCCTGGAGGTAGTGCAGGACCACCGATTCGATGGCACGCGCCGCCTCGATTCCCGCGAAATACCGCTCGAGACGCTTTAACACCTCGGCACGCAACGGCAGGCGGGCATTGGTCGCGGCGTACTCATCGTCCTCTGAATCGATATGGACGACGACATCGGCGATATTGCCGGCGTGACGCATGAGTGCCGTGCGTACCGTCTCGCTGATCTGGTGCCCTTCCGACACGCTGATAGTCCCGTCGACAAGGATATGGACATCGACGAATGCGCGCCCGCCTGCGCGGCGCGTACGCAGCAGATGCAGGGTGCGGACCCCGTCGATCGACAAAATGACACGGCGAATGCGGTCGAGCTTCTCGGCCTCGAGGCCGGTGTCGACGAGTTCGCGCATGGCCTGCCAGCCAAGCAGGGCGCCCATGCGCACAATGAGGATCGCCACGCCGATGGCGGCGACCGCATCGAGGTCGCGCACGCCCAGCATGCTGCCGGCTATACCCACCATCACGACGATCGAGGAGAAGACATCGGTCCGGTAATGCCAGGCGTTGGCGTGAAGGATCTCGGAATGCAGCCGCGAACCGGCGCGGTACATATAGCGAAACAACCCCTCCTTGACGCCTATGGCCACAAACGCCATGGCCAGCGCCAGAAAATCAGGGGGCGCAAGCCGGGTCGGCGCGCTCAAGGCGTCGGCCGCATGCAGCGCTATGCCGATCCCGGTCCCGACCAGGACCAGACTCAGTCCGAAGGTGCCGGCGGTCTCGATGCGGGCATGCCCATAGGGGTGATCCTCGTCGGCCACCTGCGCCCCGAAGTGCGCGGCAACCAGCACGAGCGTATCGCTCAAAAGATCCGATAGGGTATGGAAGCCATCGGCCACCAGCGCCGCCGATCGCCCGACCACGCCTATCGCAAGCTGGCCCGCGGCCAGCGCGACATTAATAAGAAGCCCGCGCAAGACGACCTTTTGGCGCGCCCCCGCGGCCGCGTCCCCGGCCTGTGGTATCTCCTTGTCGGTCACCTCCGGCCCTCCACCCGTATGATGATCACTATGTCTTGGGAGGCCAAGGTCTCCGCCGCCACGACCTCGTGCCCCTCCAGGCGGCACCAGGCCGGTATGTCATGCAGGGCGCCCGGATCGGTGCAGCGCACGGTCAGGAGATCGCCGGCCGCAAGCTTTTCTACGGCAGCGCTCACCCGTATGACCGGCAGGGGGCACAAGAGGTGACGCGCATCCAGATCCGCGGCCTTTTTCATAGATACCAGTCGGGCGCCAGGGCGGAGGCCGCGAGCGGCGCCACATGGCGCCTATGCACCGGCCTGCCGCCGGGCTCGCCTACCGCTACCTCGACGCGCGACGCCAGCCGTCCCTGCCCGAAGCGCGCGGTAATGGCGCACGCGAGATCGAGACCGGCGGCATCGGGCGCGCCCTGCACAAGCACAAGAGGCCCCTCGTGTTCAGTCGCCCACAAATGCACGAAGCGGTGGCGATACCCCTCCAGAAACCGGTTTTCGCCCTCCTCGCGACCGACTATGAGCTTAAACGATGGGTGCGGCCGCAGGTGGCGGCCGACCTTGAGAAGCATGATATCGTCGAAGTCGTAGCGCCGCTCGCCACGGCTCGCCCAAAGATCGCGAAGCCTATGGGTATAATTCTCGTCGGTCAGAAAACAACACCCGCCGGCGGGCTGCGCGTACTCGAACCCATAGGCGCGGGCAAGCGCGATCTGGGGCTTGCGGTTGCGGCCGCTTAAGGCGAGCAGGCGCGTGCGGTCCACCCACCCCTCGCGCTCGGGCAGGGTAGGCGGCAGAAGCCGCGCAGACAACGGCCGCAAGAGGCGATCCAGGGCCCCGGATTCGCGCGCCACCACCGGGAGCGTGTCCCGCCTCTGCGACATCGGCCGCTGCCCCAAGACCTCGCCTGTCACGATGAAATCGAAGTCGTGCGCCTCCATCCAGGACCGCGCGCGGCTCACCATGAAGGCCTTGCAATCGAGGCACGGGTTCAAGTGCGCCCCATAACCATGGCGCGGGTTGAGAACGACATCGCGGTAGTCATCGATCACATCGATGATGTGGAGCCTGATCCCCAGCTGTTCGGCGCTATGAAGGGCGTTATTGCGCACCGGATGACGCGCGCGGGTGCGGCGTAGGGCGTGTGTGTGCCCCTCGACGCAAAAACCAGTAAAAAAATTGACCCCCTCGACATGGATGCCCTGGTCGAGAATGAGTCGCGCGGCGAGCAATGAATCCAGGCCGCCCGAGAGCAGGACGATGGCCTTGCGTGTACGAGTGTCCATATGTCCTTGGCGGCCAAGCCCCCGCCCTGGTATGCTTTTGCCCCCGCCTCGAACCCTTGTAGCGGAACGACAGTATATCGCGTGACAGACAAATCCCACACCCCAAAAAGGCCCGTGCGCCTATGGCGCCTGGTATCGGGCCTTGTCGCCTTGGCCATCACACTGGACCTCGCGGTGCTCGCGATCCGATGGGTGCAGCTACCCCACTTGCGCCACGGTCCGGTACCCATGTCCCGATTCATGAAGGCCTACCTGAGGAGGCGCGCCCGCCGCGGCGGGCCACCCTTGCGATGGCGGCCGGTGGCGCTTACCGACATGGCACCCGCCCTGCGCCGGGCCGTAGTCCTCGGCGAGGATGCAACCTTCTACCGCAACGATGGGTTCGATGCCAAGGCCATCCTCTGGGCTGCGCGCTACGATTGGCGCGCAGGCCGCATCGTCTATGGCGCCAGCACGATTACCCAGCAGACCGCGAAGAACCTGTTTTTGGATCCGGCGCGCACGTTCTTTCGCAAGGGCAATGAGGCGCTATTGACGATCGCGCTCACCCACTTTCTGAGTAAGGACCGTATCCTGGAGATCTATTTGAATGACGCCCAATTCGGCCGCGGACTCTATGGGGCCGATGCCGCCGCGCACTATTACTTTCACGAAGACGCGGCGGACTTGACCGTACGCCAGGCCGCCGAGCTCGCCGCCACCCTGCCGGATCCCATCGGCGCCAACCCGGCCACACGCAGCCGCTATTTCCGCAATCGAACCGCCAAGATCCTGCGGCTCCTTCGGGCCGGCGCCGCGCCGGGACGCCCGGCGTTTGCCGAAAACGGCGCTTACCCTTTATAGTGGCAGCCACCGGCACCGCGGCCGGGGGTGGCCCGTGCACCCGTTCTTTCAAGGACTACGATGTGACATTCCAGGAACTCATTTTTGCCCTGCAGCGCTACTGGGCGAAACAGGCCTGCGTGATCGAGCAGGCCTATGACGTCGAGGTGGGCGCCGGTACCTTCCATCCCGCAACCTTTCTCGGGAGCCTGGGACCCGAGCCCTTGCGCGCCGCCTATGTGCAGCCCTCACGGCGCCCGACCGACGGCCGCTACGGCGATAATCCCAACCGGCTCCAGCGCTATTTTCAGTTTCAGGTCATTCTGAAACCATCCCCCTTGAATATTCAGGAGCTCTACCTCAAGTCGCTCGAGGGGCTCGGAATCGGCGTGTTGGCCAACGATGTGCGGTTCGTCGAGGATAACTGGGAGTCCCCGACCCTGGGGGCCTGGGGGCTCGGCTGGGAGGTCTGGCTCAATGGCATGGAAGTGAGCCAGTTCACCTATTTTCAGCAGGTCGGCGGTCTTGAGTGCCGGCCGGTGACAGGCGAGATCACCTATGGCCTGGAGCGGCTCGCCATGTACCTTCAGGGTTGCGACAACGTCTATGATCTGGCGTGGAATAGCGCGGTGCGTTATGGCGACCTCTATCGGCAAAACGAGGTTGAACAGTCGCATTTCAACTTCGAGGAGGCCTCTGTCGAGGCCCTGAATGGACGTTTTGCGGCCTTTGAGGACGAGTGCCTGCGGCTGATCGAAGCCGACCTGCCGCTTCCCGCCTATGATCATGTCCTGCACGCCTCGCACACCTTCAACCTGCTCGATGCCCGCCATGCGCTCAGCGTGACCGAACGCGCGCGTGCCATAGGCCGGGTGCGCGCGCTCGCGCGGGGCGTGGCCGAGGGCTACTACCGGAAACGCGAGGCCCTGGGATTCCCCCGCATGCGGTCGGCCCATGGCTAAGAGAGACGACCTGCTGCTTGAGATCGGTACCGAGGAACTGCCGCCCGGAGAACTCATGGCGCTCGGCGAGGCGCTCGCCGAAGGCCTGCGCGCCACGCTTTCCGAGGCGCGGCTGCTCGCCGCGGACACATCGATACAGAGCTTCGCATCGCCCCGGCGCATAGCCGCGCGCATAACCGGCGTGGCCGCGCGCGAGGGCGCGCAGACCCTAGTGCGCAGGGGGCCGGCGCTGGCCGCGGCGTTCACGAAGGAGGGGGCGCCGACCGGCGCCGCGCAGGGGTTCGCGCGTTCCCTGGGTGTCGGTGTCGAGGCCCTGGAACGGATCGTGACCGATAAAGGTGAGTTCTTGGGCTATCGCGAGCGGCGCGCCGGGCGCCCCCTGACCCAGGTCCTGACCGACACCCTCGAGGGCGTCTTGCAGCGCCTGCCGGCACGCCGCCGCATGCGCTGGGGCGCGGGCACCACGGAGTTCGTGCGACCGGTGCACTGGGTCGTGGCCCTGCATGGTGCGCGGGCCCTGCGTATCCCGGTGCTCGGGGTCATGAGCGGGCGGCATTCGCGCGGCCATCGATTCCATGCCCCGCGCGCACTCGCGATTCCGCAGGCCGCCGCCTATGAGGCGATACTCGAGTCCGAGGGCCGGGTGATTGCCGGATTCGCCGAGCGCCGCAGACGAATCGGCGCGCAGATCGATCAGGCTGCGGCAAGGATTGCGGCTAGCCCCCTCGTGGATGGCGCGCTCCTCGACCTCGTGACGGCGCTCGTCGAGTGGCCGCATGCGGTGCTGGGTTCATTCGGCACGGACTTTCTTGAGGTGCCGCGCGAGGCACTGATCGCGGCCATGCAAGGCCATCAGAAATACTTCCCTCTGGAACAGGATGGGCGGCTTTTGCCGCACTTCATTACCATCGCCAATGTCGCGCCTCAAGACGACGAGGCGATCCGCAAGGGCAATGAACGCGTACTGGCGGCGCGCTTCGCCGACGCGCGGTTTTTCTGGGATACCGATGGCAAGAGGCCGCTTGCCGCCTATGCCGAGGGGCTCTCGCACGTGGCATTCGAGCAGCGCCTGGGGAGTCTCGCCGACAAGACCGAGCGGCTGACCCGGCTTGCGCGCATGATCGCCGGGCTGCTCGGCGTGGACCCGGAGCAGGCAGCGCGCGCCGGGGCCTTGTGCAAGGCCGACCTTCTGACCGGCATGGTCTCGGAGTTCCCGGAGCTTCAGGGCATCATGGGGGGACATTATGCGCGACGCGATGGGGAGCATGAGGCCGTTGCCACCGCCATCGCCGACCATTACCGGCCGCGTTTTGCGGGCGACGACCTGCCCAGGAGCGCCCTGGGGATGGCGCTGGCGCTGGCCGACAAGCTCGATACCCTGGTCGGGATCTTTGGTATTGGGCTTGCCCCGACCGGGGACAAGGACCCCTTTGCGCTGCGGCGCGCGGCCATCGGTGCGTTGCGGCTTCTGGAGGCGCTCGGCGCGCGTCACGGGCACGATCTGTCCGTTACCACGCTGCTCGAGGCGGCGCGCGCCCAATACCCCGCCGGACTGCTTGCGTCGGACACGACCGAGACCGTGCGCCGGTTTCTCACCGAGCGCCTGCGCAATCTGCTCGAGGGGTCGCTTGCCCAAGATGCCGTGGCCGCGGCCCTGGCCGGGGGCCTGGACCGGGTCTATGATGCCGCGCGGCGCGCGCGCGCCCTGCTTGCCTTCACGCAGGGTCCGGCGGCAGCCGCCCTCATCGGCGCACACAAGCGCATTCGCAACATTCTGCGGCAAAATCATGAACCCCTTGACGGCCGCGAGTCCTGGGCCGGGACCGAAGAGGCCGATAAGCGGCTTGCGCGCGAGATCGCGCGCTGCGAGGCGGGGCTCGAGCGCCAGAACCGCGACGGCGACTATGAAGGCGCCCTGGCATCGCTTGGAGCGCTGCGGCCGGCAGTGGATGCATTCTTCGAAGACGTGCTCGTCATGAGCGAGGACGCCGACACGCGCCGGGGCCGCCTGCACCTGCTTACGCGCCTTGCCGCCTTGTGTGAGACAGTCGGAGACCTGTCATGCCTGAAGGGTTCCGCGACCTCGGGGGGAACGCCATGAATCCAGACTCCTTTGCCGCCATGCTCGAGGCGGTACAACGCTTTCACGACAAGCACGACTTCAAAAATCAGGGCGGCGAGGATCTCGTGTACCGAGTGGCGCTGATGGCCGAGGAGCTAGGCGAGATCTCGGCCTGCGTCACCAAGGGCAAGGACCGCGAGGCCCTGGCCGAGGAGTGCGCCGATCTGCTCATTCTGCTCATGGGTACGGCGATCTCCGCGGGGTTCGCCCTCGATCGCGCCTTCTGGGAGAAAATGGAGGCCCTCATGAAGCGCTCGTCACGCATGGTCGGGGGGCGTATCCGGGTCTCGGAGTTCCGGGACTCCTGATGCGCCTCGTCATCCTCGACCGCGATGGCGTCATCAACGAAGACTCCGACGACTATATCAAGACGCCGGATGAGTGGCGCCCCATACCAGGGAGCCTGGAGGCCATCGCGCGCCTCACCCATGCCGGCCTACAGGTGGTGGTGGCCACCAATCAGTCGGGCATCTCCCGAGGCCTGTTCAACGTCGATACCCTGGGCCGGATTCATAATCGCATGCTCGACGAGGTCCACCACAGGGGTGGGGAGATCGAGGCCATATTCTTCTGCCCCCACGGCCCCGGTGACGGCTGCATGTGCCGCAAGCCCCACCCCGGCCTTCTGCATGACATCGCTTCACGCTTCAAGATCAGCCTAAGCGGCATCTACGCCGTCGGCGACTCTCTGCGGGACGTCGAGGCGGCGCGCGCCGCGCAGGCCCTGCCCGTGCTGGTGCGCACCGGCAAGGGCCTGCGCGCGATCGCAAGCGGTAAGGGGCTTTCGGGGGTCCCGGTCTATGACGACCTCGCGGCGTTCGCAGATGCGTTCATATCCCACGGGATAAGCGGCGGCCCATGAAAAAGGTGCTTGCGGCCACGGCCTTCCAGGCGGGGTTCATTCTGTCGATCGCCGCCTGGGCGCCGGTGGTGCTCGCGCTCTTCTGGCTGCGCCCCCTACCCCGCTATCGCGTCATCCGCCAGTGGGGGCGCTTTAATCTGTGGTGGGTCAAGGTCACCTGCGGCTTATCCTACGAGATCGCGGGCCGCGAGAACATTCCGAGCACGCCCTGCGTAATCCTCTCCAAGCACCAATCCACATGGGAGACACTGGCCTTTCAGTGGATCCTTCCGCCCCATGTCTGGGTCCTGAAAAGGGAGCTTTTATGGATCCCCCTGCTCGGCTGGGGGATGGCCTTGAGCAAACCCATCGCCATCGCGCGCGATCAGCGGCGCAAGGCGATCGATCAGGTCGTGCGGGGGGGGCGTGAGCGCCTGGCAAGCGGACGCTATGTGATTATCTTTCCCGAGGGCACGCGCGTGCCGGCCGGGCATCACGGGCGATTCAAGCAAGGCGGCGCCAGGCTTGCGATCGCCGCCGGCTGCCCCGTGGTGCCGATCGCGCACAACGCCGGCTGCTTCTGGGGACGGCGGCGCTTCATCAAGGAGCCGGGCGTGGTACGCGTCGTGGTCGGTCCGCCGATCTCGCCCGAGGGGATAGATGCCGCAACACTCAGTGCGCGCGCCGAGGCCTGGATCAAGGAGACCACGACGGCCCTTGAAAAGAGGGAGCCCGCCTGCCCGAAGGGGGCACGCGCGAGGGCAGGCCATGGCTGACGAACGCCCGCTGCTTATCGCCCCGAGTGACGACCGTCGCGTGCTCCTGCATTCCTGCTGCGCGCCGTGCTCAGCGGACGTCATGCAGGAGATGCAACGCTCAGGCATTGCCCTCGAGGTGCTGTTCTACAACCCCAACATCCACCCGCTGAAGGAATACGAGCTGCGCAAGACCGAGAACAAGCGCTTCGCAGACACCCTCGGCCTGCCCTTCGTCGACCTCGATTACGATAAAGACGACTGGTTTGCGCGGGTCGCGGGCCTGGAAGACGAACCGGAACGGGGCGCGCGCTGCACCGTGTGCTTCGACATGCGCTTCGAGCGCTCGGCGCTCTACGCAGCCGAGCACGGTTTCACGGTCTTTACGAGCTCACTGGGCATCTCGCGCTGGAAGGACATGAATCAGATCAATGCCTGTGGCGAGCGCGCCGCGCACCGCTACCCCTCGTTGCGCTACTGGACCTTCAATTGGCGCAAGGGCGGGGGGAGCCAGCGCATGATACAGATCGCCAAGGAACGGCGCTTCTACCAGCAGGAATACTGCGGCTGCGTGTACTCGCTGCGCGACACCAACCGGTCGCGCCGCGCGCGCGGCCAGGACAAGATCCGGCTGGGGGAGCGCTTCTACGGGGATTCGCGCGATTGAGTATGGGCGTAGGCCGCCAAGGCCGCGAACTCGGCGACACTCAAGGTCTCGGGCCGGCGGACAGGATCGATGCCAAGCGAGCGCCAGGCCGCGTCCCCGAAGTAGGCGCGCAATGAGTGGCGGAGCATCTTGCGCCGCTGCGAGAACGCGCAGGCGACGATGGCGGCAAATAGCGCTGTATCGGCAGGAGGGACCGGCGATGGGACCTTGCGCAGCGTGACCAGGCGCGACACGACCGCGGGTGGAGGGTAAAAGGCCTCCGGCGGCACCGTAAAAAGCGGCACCACCTCGCAGCGCGCCTGCACCATGACCGACAGTCGCCCGTAGTCGCGGCCCCCTGGGGCGGCGGCCAGGCGGTCGACCACCTCCTTTTGCAAGAGAAATGCCATGCCCGTTATGCAGGGCTGCGCGAGGCAGTGGAAAATGAGCGGACTCGATATGTTGTAGGGGAGATTGCCGACCACGCGCAGGCGGCCGGGGACCGCCGTGCACAATGGAAATCGCAGGGCATCGGCCTCGTGTATGATGACCCCGCCCCCGGCAAACCGGCGCGCGAGCCCCCTGATCAGGTCGCGGTCGACCTCGATGACATGCAGCTCGCCCGCCTGCCGCAGCAGATGGGCGGTCAGCGCGCCATCACCCGGGCCGATCTCGATGGTGCGGTCTCCGGGCATGTGGGCGCATACCCCGGCGATACGCGCAAGGACCGACTCGTCACGCAGGAAATGCTGGCCGAAGCGCTTCTTAAGGGCTGGCATGACGGCACGACAAGGCCCGAGCGAGGTCCATGGCGGCACGCATGCTGCCGATATCGATAGGCCCGGTCCCGGCCCGGTCCAAGGCCGTTCCATGATCCACCGACACCCGCGGGAACGGCAGGCCCAGCGTGACGTTCACGCTGCCGCCGAACCCCTGCGCCTTCAGCACCGGGAGACCCTGGTCGTGATACATGGCAAGCACGGCATCGGCGTGTGCCAGGCGCGCCGGGATAAACGCCGTATCGGCAGGGATGGGGCCTTGCGCGTGGATACCGCGGGCCTGCGCGCGCCTGACCGAAGGCGCTATGACGTCGATCTCCTCGTGCCCCAGATGACCATCCTCTCCGGCGTGCGGATTGAGGCCCAACACCGAGATCGCGGGCCGCGCAAAACCGAAATCGCGCATGAGCCCGGTATGGAGTATGTCGAGTGTCGCATCCAGACGCGCGCCGGTGATCATGGCCGGCACCGCCGCGAGCGGTACATGGGTGGTGACCAGGGCCACGCGCAGGGATCCTGCGACCAGCATCATGACCACCTCGGCCACACGAGCCTCGCGTGCGAGAAACTCGGTGTGGCCGGTAAAGGCATGTCCCGCCTCGTTGATGACCGCCTTATGCACAGGTCCCGTGACCAAGGCCGTGAATTCGCCGGTGAGACAGCCCTGGGCGGCGCGCGTAAGGCACGACAGAACGTAATCGGCGTTTGCCGGATTCAAGACACCGGGCCGCACGGGGCGCGCGACCGCAACCGGCAGGATCGAGGGCCCGCGTACCCCGGGGGCATAGCGCGGCCAGGACCGATGCCGCCCGCGCAGGCGCGCCCTGTCAGCCAGAACATCCGGGTCGGCCACACAGACCCAGTCTACGGCATCGTCGAAATCGACCAAGGCCATGAGGTCCGGCCCGATTCCGGCCGGCTCACCCGGGGTCATGGCGATGACCGGACGCCTAGGACCGGCCAGGATAACGGACATAGGCGTCGTCACGCAGGGTCTGCAGCCAGCGGACATAGAGGGCGTTGCCCTTGCGCATGCGCAACAGCCGCCGTGCCTCATTGCGCGTCATGCCGGCGCGCATGCGCCGCGCGGTCACCTCGATCAAGGCCTCGCCCTGGGGTACGGCGTAGGGCCCGCCTACGGCATGAAGGGGCAGGGTGCGGGCGGCCTCGGCCAATACCGGCGGGAGGCCCGAGACCGTCACCCACCCGAGCGATCCGCCGCGCGCGGCCGTGCTGCCCTGGGAATAGGCGCGCGCCAGGGTCTTGAAAGGCGCGCCCTGCGCAAGGCGCGCCTTGTAGGCCTTGAGCTTTTCGTGAACGAGGGATACCGTCATGCGACGCGATGGCCGCAGCACGATCTCGCGCAGGCGCACCTGCTCGTGCTCCGGCCCCTGCGCCCCGGCATGCCGGCCTCTGAGCTTGATGATATAAAAGGCCCCGTGCCCCGCCACCAGCCGTACGGCACCGACCTTCATCCGACGCAACGCGCGCACGAAGTCCGGGCGCAGATGCGCGGCCGTGCGCCATCCGATATCCCCGCCCTCCAGGGCATGGGTATCCTGGGAGTAGGCGATGGCCGCCTGGCTGAATGACTCGCCAGCCTGAATCTTCTTCAGAATGCGGCGCGCGCGCTTGCCGACCGCCTGGCGCATCGACGTGTCAGCCGCCACCGGGATCTGGAGCGTAATCTCGGCCACGCGGTAGCGGGTGCCGGCGGCGGCGCGCGCCTGGGCGAGAAACCGGTCGACGGCGCGGCGGGTCACGATCACCGAACGGGCGATGCGGCGCATGATGAGCGTGCGGATCGTGATTTCGGTGCGCAACTGGCGGCGGAACCCGGTAAGGGTGAGCCCCTGGGAGAGGACCGCCTGCTCAAACTGGGGCACTGTCATGTGATTGCGGGCAGCCAAAGAGGCCTCGGCCTGCATGACTTGTGCCCTGCTCACACGAATGCCGATATTGTGCGCATACTGGAGCTCGAGCCGCTGCAAAACCATCTGACTGAGGACCTTGCGCGCCAGAAGGTGGCGCGGAGGCACGGTCACATCACGCCCCGCCAGCTGCTTTATCAGCGCTGACACGCGCCGGTCCAACTGGCTTTGGGTAATGACCTCGTTATTCACAACCGCAACGATCTTGTCGATCGTGACCGGGCTGGTGGCGACTGGGGTGGCCTCGAGGAGTGCGGCGGACATACGGTAATCTCCTGACTTTTAAGAGCCGAGCATGAAACCATGTTGGCTAAGGGGCACAACGGGCGCTGACCCGAGCGCACCCAGGCCGTTGAGCGTGAACTCGAACATTGCGGTCGTGAATTGGGTATCGTTCAGACCGAGGGTCTTGCCCACATAAAATCCCAGTCCCCAGCAACAGCTATTGTATTGGATACCGAGATAGGACTCCAAACTCGCCGACTCCGAGAGCGAATAACTGGTCTCGATCATGGTCGACCAGCGCCCGAGTACGGGCCACTGAAGAGACGCATCCACCTGCTCCTGAACCCCCCGGATAAAGCGGTGACCCAAGGTTACGGCGGCATTGGGCTTAGGGCGCCATTCGACGTAGGCATCGCCCTCGTCGGTATGGTCGTTATTGGGATTCCAGGCGAGCGATCCGCGCATATACCAATGCCGGGTCAGTCGCGCAGAGGCCTCGGCCGCCAGATCCGAGGTACGGTTTAGGACGCGCGTCTGGTAGGTGGCATAGACCGAGGGCCTGTGGAAGTAATAGATCTCGCCTACGCTCGCGCGCAGCCTCTGGCGGCCGGTCGAGGAATACAGGCGGGTAGTCAGACCGGCTATCAATTGGTTCGCATCAACCTGGCGATCGGGCCCGAAAAAGCTGTTGGTTCGAAACAGGTCCGTGTACGTAAAGGGCGCAGGCGCGGTGTCGAAAAACGGGATCCCCTGCTGACTGCGGTAAGGGATATACAGGTAAGAGAGTTCCGGTTCCAGGGTCTGGCGGCCGCCCCCCGAAAACGTACGCTCGAACACCAGGCCGTCGGTAAGGCTTGCCTCCGGAGTGGTCCTGTGGATGGCGGGCTGCCCGGCAATCCAGTAGTCGGTCTCGCGCAGGGCGATCCGGGGATCTACGAAGCCGGCGGGCCAGCGCCATGGATAACTCAATGCCGGGGTCAGGTCCAGGCGATCGGCGGGGCCCGCGCCCCCGCTCGCGAAGCGCACCGCGCTTGCCTTCAGGTCATAATGCAGGCGGTCGGGCTTGGCCGTGCCGCGTGTATTCACAAATAGTCCCGGGATCTCTTCATAGGGCTCGTAGGCCGCGCCGATGCTCGTATCGAGGAGCTGGTAGGTGCTGCTCTCGATCTGCAGCCGCAGGCGCCGCCCCGAGTAACCGACCTCGCCCAGTTGCGGGAGATCGACCTGGCTCGCGAGCGCGAAATTCGCGCTAAAATCGGTATAAAAGGCCGGGTCGGAGACCCGATTGTAGTTTATGCTGGCCCACCAGTAGGGGTTGAAGACCTGATTGTGGGCAATGTGCAGGGCGTAGCGCGAACCACCATAGACACGGTCGGCGGGGATGTAGTCGATGCGATCCGAACCGCTATATCCAAGCCCCAGATAACGGAAATGGTTGCGAAGCAGCACCCCGCGCCGCGTCAGAATCTCGGGCGTGGTGGTCAGATCATAGTTCGGGGCAAGATTCCAGTAATAGGGGATCGACAACATGATCCCCGAATTGCTCGCGGTGCCATAGCGCGGCGGAAGAAAGCCGGACTTGCGCTTGGAGGATATGGGAAAGCTCAAGTAAGGCCAGTAGAAGATCGGGACGCCATGAAAATACACGCGCGCATTGGTCGCCACGCCGACGTCCTTCGTGTAGTTCAAGTGGAGCCGATCGGCGTCGATGTACCAGACTTTGGTACCCTCCGGACACATCGTGTAGCGCGTATCCTTGATGTCCGACTTGTGGCGGCTGCGCAATACGACCAGAAGCGCGCGCCCGCGCGCGTTGCTGCCTGGGAGCGAGAAGCGTACGACGCGGGCGACACCCTGGCCCGTGACCCGGTTCACATGCAGGTAGTGGGCGCGCAGCACACCGCCCCGGGCATTGGTCACACGCACATGCCCTATCGCCGTAAATGCGTTGGTCCGGCGATTAAACCGAACGCGATCGGCGCGCACCGTCTCCGTCCCATAGGTCAGGACGACCTGTCCGCTGAACACGGATATGCCGTCGGCAAAGGCGCGCGCCTTGTCGGCCACGACATGGGCGATCTTGTGGCCCCCACGGGTGCCCACGAACGGAGTCGGATGGGCGGCGGGCGGGGGGCATAGGGCGCTCGCGCTGCCACAATACATACACAACAGCAGGAGCCCCGTCGAAGAACGCGCAGCAACGATCCGGGGCATCGGGGTGTCGGTCAAATGTCAATGGCGGCTAAAATCGCATACAATCGCCCGCCGAGGCAAGGCCTCGCCAGGTTAAAGGAGAAATTTCGTGACTGACGACAAGCGCTTGGCCGCCGTCACGCAATTCGCAAGACGGGTGCTGGGCACTCCGGAGTTCACCATCGCGCCGGCATCGTCCGACGCGAGCTTTCGGCGTTACTTCCGCATCTGCCGGGGCGCGGACTCCTGGATTGCCATGGACGCCCCGCCGGAAAAGGAGGAGCTAGGACCGTTTGTCAGGATCGCGCAACGGTTCGGCGCCCTGGGCCTCCATGTACCGGAGGTGCTGGCCTGCGATCTCGACGCCGGCCTTGCCCTGCTGACCGACCTCGGATGCCTCCCCTACCTCAGCACACTCAACGATGCGACCGCCGACCGCCTTTACGGCGACGCCCTGGGGGCGCTGGTGGTTCTCCAGACCGGGACCTTCTCCGACCCCGGCTTCCTGCCGCCCTACGATGAGACCCTGCTGCGCCGGGAGATGGAGCTCTTTCCCGAGTGGTACCTGCGCGGATATCTGGGCCAGGCGGTCAGCGCCGCCACGCGCCACGTGCTCGATCGAGCCTTCGACAACCTGATCACATGCGCGCTCCATCAGCCCCAGGTCTGGGTACACCGCGATTATCACTCGCGCAATTTGCTGGTCAGCACGAGGCATAACCCGGGCATCCTGGATTTCCAGGATGCGGTGCACGGCCCGATTACCTACGACCTCGTCTCCCTGCTCAAGGATTGCTATGTGGCGTGGCCCAGGGAACGCGTAGTCGACTGGGTCAACGGGTATTGTCAGCTCGCCCGCGAATCCGGGCTCCATCGGTGCGAGGACGAGGGGGTTTTTCTCGAATGGTTCGACCGCATGGGCATTCAACGGCATCTGAAGGTTGCGGGGATATTCGCGAGGCTCTCTCTGCGTGACGGCAAACCGGGGTATCTCGGCGACCTGCCGCAAACGATGCGTTACCTGCGAGAGGCGACCGCGCTCTACCCCGACCTAGACGAGCTGCACGCCTTTTTGCAGGCGCTCCCGGAGCGCCCATGAAGGCCATGATCCTGGCCGCCGGCCGCGGCACGCGCATGCGGGCGCTGACCGACACCCTGCCTAAGCCGCTTTTGACGGTCCGCGATACCCCGCTGCTCGACCGCCTGATAGGCCAGCTCGCGACCGCGGGATTTACCGACATTGTCATAAACGTCGCGTACCTGGGCGGAAAGATCCGCGAGCATTTGGGGACGGGGGCCCATCTATCGGTCACCATCCGCTACTCGGACGAAGGTCCGGCCGGGCTCGAGACCGGCGGGGGCATTCGGCGCGCCCTGCCGCTTTTGGGGCACGAACCGTTCCTTGTCGTCAACGGCGACATCTACACCGATTACGACTTTTCGCGCCTGCCCGCGGCGCCGGCCGCCCTTGCCCATCTGGTCCTTGCGGACAATCCCGACCACCATCCGCAGGGGGATTTTGGGCTATGCGACGGACGGGTGACGGATTCTGCGCCGCGGCTGACGTTCACCGGGATAGGCGTCTACCGGGCGACGCTCTTTGCCGAAATGACCGCGGACCGCTTTCCTCTGGCGCCGCTCCTGCGTCGCGCGATCCTTCAGGGACTGGTGACAGGCGAGCACCACCGCGGCCTATGGACCGACGTCGGCACACCCGAGCGGCTCGCCGCCCTGAATGCCGCCGGAATGGACCGATGACCGGCCGCGAGGAGGTGGCGTTACCAGCCACGCTCACCGCAGATCTGCGCGCGCGGTGGCTTGCCCTGGTCGACATTGCCGTGTGGGGTGATCTGAAAAGCGAACAGCTGGGGCTCTTGGGCCGGATGCGCAAGCGTATCCTGGAGCTCGGCGAACGACTCAAATCGCTGGATGCGGACCGCGCATGGATCCCCATAAGGCGTGAACGTATCAAGAATCTGCTTGGATCGTGCTTAAGTGCGCGCGAGGCCCTGCTGCTTGCGGAACGCGCCGCTCAAGGGGTCACGGGCGGTGGCGACGCCGACGCCCTGTCTCAGGCGTTCGTTGACCTGCATCGGATCGTAACCGTGGAGCTTGCGAGACACGAGAACACATGGGCCGAAACGCTCCAGGCCTTGAATAAGGGGAGCTTGCAGGACGCCGGTGACGAGTAAAAGAGGCCGTGTCACCGACACGGCCTCTTACGGCCCCGCACGGGCTACTTCTTGGCGCGCGACTTCTTTTTGGCGGCCGATGCCCTGGCTGCCGGCCTCTTGGTCACCGACTTGGCGCGCGACTTGGCCGCCGACGTCCGGGTTGACGCCTTTTTCGATGCGGCCTTTTTCACCGACGCCTTCTTCATCGGTGCCTTTTTCGTCACCGATTTTTTAGTGGCGGTTTTTTTGACCGATGCCTTTGCCGGCGCGCCTTTTCGCACTGTCTTCTTGGGCGCCGCCTTCTTCTTTATTGCCATACGCTCACTCCTTCGTTCAAGTTAAGAGCTGCGCTCCGCCAACTCTCCGCCTCCCTTTGTTCGGGCGTCGGGGCAAGGAGCCAACCGGCCATTGCGCGACCGAAATGCCGTATCGGCCACATGTTGCGAGCGCGATATCTCGTGACGCGCCCAGTTCCCACCATAAACGGCGCAACTGTTTCCCTCACATCACGAGATCGCGGCACCGTCAAGCCTAACTGTAACAGCGATACCAATATTTGCAAACAATTTGCCGAGCGGTATTGCATGAAATCTCGTGCCGCGGCGCCAGCCCCACCTGAATGCCTCCCGCAGCGGGCTCGCTCTACGCGTGCCGGGAGACATGAACGCACGTCGGATCGCTTCTCGCCTGCGCGCGGCCCATCAAGACCCGCGTGATCGGAATGCCGCGCAACCCGCAGGCATGGGCGAGCCGGCCGGGTGGATTGGTCAATGGCGGGACGCGCGGCGCGATGGGCCGAATCGCCGGTACGACGGCGGCCTTAAAGCCGATGACGGCCGGACGGGTCTTCAATCCGGCAGGGGATGAAACGACGTGGTGGGCCAGACGGAGGGCCGCGCCAACCGGATCGTGAGAGCGTCGACGGCGAGCCCCCCGCGCCCGCTCTCGCAACCCCGTGCCAAGACGTGACGGTAACACCGCGGGGGCCGAGTGTCTGCGCGCGCCGGCACCTTTCAGTGTGAGGGCGCGGTCCCTGGCGGCCTATGGGGCCGGCGGCGCGACTGGCGCGGATCGCCGGACCATGCGAAAGGCGCAGGGGCGGCCCTGTCATGGGCGGCAAGACGGGCGCGGCCTAGGGAGCAGGACCATGTGATCTGCTAGAATGGCGCGCGCGGCAAGGGGCCGTTTGGTGTGGTGGACACGACAATGCAGCTAACGGTGATAGGCACGGGCTATGTGGGGCTGGTAACGGGCGCGTGCTTCGCGGAGATGGGCAACGAGGTCACATGCGTCGACATAGACGAGCGCAAGATCGAGAACTTAAAGCGGGGCATACTGCCTATCTATGAGCCGGGGCTCGAGACGATCGTAAGCGGCAACGTGAGCGCCGGACGGCTGCGATTTACCACATCCCTGCAAAACGCCCTGGCTACGAGCGATGTGTACTTCATAGCGGTGGGTACGCCGCCCAATGAGGACGGGTCGGCGGACCTGCGGCATGTCCTCGATGTGGCGCATGACATAGGCCGCCATCTTGGCCACTACGCCATCATCGTCGACAAGTCGACGGTGCCGGTGGGGACCGCACGGCGCGTGCACGAGGCCATCGCCGCGGAGCTTGAGGCGCGCGCGGCCGACATCCCTTTCGACGTGGTGAGCAATCCGGAGTTTTTGAAAGAGGGCGACGCGGTTGCCGATTTCATGCGGCCCGATCGGGTCATCATCGGGTGCGAATCCGATACCGCGCGCGACCGGATGCGGGACCTGTATGCGACCTTCATGCGCAACCATGAGCGCCTGCTGTTTATGAGCGTGCGCGCGGCAGAGATGACGAAATATGCGGCCAACGCCATGCTCGCGACGAAGATTTCGTTTATCAATGAGATCGCAAACCTGTGTGAACACCTGGACGTGGACGTGGAGAGCGTCCGGCGCGGCATAGGCTCGGATAGCCGCATAGGCTACTCATTCATCTATCCGGGCTGCGGCTACGGCGGGTCGTGTTTCCCCAAGGACGTCAAGGCCCTCATCCGCATGGCCGCTGATTGCGGATTCGAGCCGACGGTCCTAAGGGCGGTCGAGGCCCGCAATGAACAGCAAAAGCACCTGCTTTTTGCGCACATCACCCGCGAATAC
This sequence comes from Pseudomonadota bacterium, assembly GCA_021819245.1. Classification (GTDB taxonomy): domain Bacteria; phylum Pseudomonadota; class Gammaproteobacteria; order Acidiferrobacterales; family Acidiferrobacteraceae; genus Acidiferrobacter. The sequence goes on from JAKARI010000015.1 coordinate 41,869, forward strand.
GGTCATGACCTCAAGGGCCGGCGCTTCGCCCTCTGGGGGCTTGCCTTCAAGCCCGGGACGGATGACATGCGCGAGGCCTCGTCTCTCGTGCTGCTAGACGCCCTGATCGCGGCGGGCGCGACGGTTGCGGCCTATGACCCGGTGGCGTCGCGCACGGCGCGCGCCGAGCTTCCGGAATCCTGGTTCGACAACGGCGCACTCGCGATCGTGGGGGATCAATATCAGGCCCTGGAGGGCGCCGACGCCCTGATCCTGGTAACGGAATGGAAACCATTCCGGCACCCGGATTTTGAGCGCATGGCCCGCCTTTTGAAAGAACCGCGCATCTTCGACGGCCGCAACCAGTACGACCCGCAACGGCTGGCCGAGGCGGGATTCCGCTACACCGGGATCGGGCGATCCAATATTGGTCAATGAGAAGACCTGGTACAGGTTGACAGGGGAAGGCGGTCATCGTAGCGTGGTCGCGCGAGGAGGATTCATGGCCCACACGACGCACTCAATAGAAGAACTTTTTGCACGCCCGTTTTTCGATCTCCTGTTCGAGGCGCATACGGTCCACAGGCAGCACTTCTGCGCCCACGAGATTCAGATCAGCACCCTGCTTTCGATCAAGACCGGGGGCTGCCCGGAGGATTGCGGTTACTGCCCGCAGTCCCGGCGTCATGACACCGACGTTCCGGACGAGGCCCTGCTTAGCGTCGAGGAGGTGCTGGCCGCGGCGCGGCGGGCCAAGGCCAACGGCGCCGGGCGTTTTTGCATGGGGGCGGCGTGGCGGGGCCCCAAGGAGCGGGATCTCAAGCGCGTCACGGAGATGGTCGCCGCGATCCGCGGCCTTGGACTCGAGACCTGCGCGACGCTGGGGCTTTTGCGCGAGGGACAGGCCGAGCAGCTGGCCGAGGCGGGGCTGGATTATTACAACCATAACCTCGATACCAGCCCGGAATTCTATGGAAAGGTGATCGGCACGCGGACCTACGAGGATCGTCACGAGACGCTCGCGCGGGTCCGCAGGGCCGGCCTCAAGGTCTGTTGCGGGGGCATTGTCGGCATGGGCGAGACGCGGCGCGACCGCGCCGGACTCATAGCCGAACTTGCAGCGCTTGATCCGCCGCCGGAGAGCGTGCCGATCAATCTTCTGGTACGCGTCCCCGGCACACCGCTCATGGACCAGCCGAGCCTCGAACCCTTTGAGTTCGTGCGCACCATTGCGGTCGCGCGCCTGTGCCTGCCGGCAAGCCGCGTGCGCATCGCCGCAGGCCGCGAGGGCATGAGCGAGGAGCTGCAGGCGTTATGCTATTTCGCCGGCGCCAACTCGATCTTCTCGGGCGATGTGCTGCTGACTACACCCAATCCCAAACGCGCCGCCGATGAGGCCTTGTTTGCCAAGCTCGGGCTCAGGTCCTGCGCGGCCGGGGCCGAAGCGGCGGCGGCGACAACGGATCGGGCGGCCATTCATGACGAGGGTAGCGGGCCGCGAGTGCACGCCTGAGATCGGCATAGGCCGTTCGCCAAAAGCCCGCAAGGTCGGAGGTCACCTGGAGCGGGCGGCGCGCGGGCGAGAGCAGCTCCAACGTCACTGCGATTCGGCCGGCATCCAGCCGCGGGGTCTCCCTCATGCCAAAAAACTCCTGCACGGGGGCGGCGAGCACCGGGGCCGTGCCTTCGGGGTAGCGCAGCGGGTAACGCCGGCCGGAACGCAGCGCCATCGCGGCCGGCGCCAGGCGCTCGAGCGCGAGCCGTTGCGCGGGAGAGATAAGGCCGTGGCGCAGGCCAGCGGCGACGTCGACCGATGCCCTGGTATCCTGTCCGGCAGGCCCGACCACGGCGGCTGCGAGCCAGCGGGCGGCTTCATTCACGAGCGCGGCCTCACCGACATCGGGCCAGTCCTCGGCCGGCCGTACGGACCGGATCCAGGCAAGCCTGGCGCGCACGGCGCGCGCCTCCTCCGTCCAGGGAAGCGCGGTCAGGCCCGTGTCCCGCAACGCCGCCTCGAGGGCCCCCACGAGGTCCGCATCCATGGGGACGGGGGAGGGGACCGTGCGCAGCCGAATCTCGCCCAGGCGCCGCTCCCTCGTGGCAGAAAAGCCGTGCGTGCGCTCATCCCACCATACCCGCACGTGCTCGGTTGCGGATTGCTCCGCACGAGCCCATGCCGGACCGCGCAGGGGAACGGCGAGCCGGATCCAGGGACCCTCAGCGGTCTCCTCGACCTCCAGCGCGAGCAGCGTCTCCTCGCGGCTCAACGGATCGGCGCGCGCGATGCGCGAGCGTGGTCCGCACGCGAGCTTGAAGACTGCCGTGTCACCGGTCTCCACGCGCCGGGCGATGCGATCGCCATAGACCGGCACGAGCAGCCCGGCCAGCACATCGTCGTCGGCGCCCTCGCCATTCCAGGCCGGCACACGCGCGCGGCGAGCGAGACGGCGCATGCGCTGGCCCACGACGGAGTCCGGATGCCGGCGCAGCCACGCAAGCCTGGTTGCGAGCGCGGCGTCGTCCCGATCACGAATCGCGCCGCCCTCCTCAAGGACCGCTGCCAGGGCGCAGATCAGGGGATGAAGGGCGGGCTCGGCCTGGGCCAGGGCCGAGCCGAGGCGCGGGTGAAGCCCGTAGGCCACGGTCCGGCGGCCGGCGGCCGTGATCGACCCATCACTATGGGCGAGCCCCAGGCCGGCGAGATGCCGGCGCGCGGCGGCAAGGGCCGATTTCGGGGGCGGTGTCAGCCAATCGAGGCCGGCGGCGTCCGGCGTACCCCAGGCGGCGAGATCGAGCGCGAACGCGCCGAGATCCGTGTGCTCGATCTCCGGCCGGGCGAAACGCGGGCGGCCACGCTGGTCCGCCTGCGTCCACAGACGCAGGCAGCGCCCGGGCCGCACGCGCCCGGCGCGCCCGGCGCGCTGGTCGGCGATATCTTGGCTCGCAGGCATCGTCACGAGGCGCGCAAAGCCATTGCCATGATCAAAAGAGGCCGTACGCATGAGGCCTGTATCCACGACGCCATCGACGCGCGGCAGGGTGATGCTGCTTTGCGCGACCGCGCTGGCCAGGATGACGCGGCGCGGCCCATCGGGGGCGCGCACCCTGTCCTGCTCGGCCGCCGACATCGCACCATGCAGGCGGCACAGCACGAGACCCGCCGCAGCCATATCGCCGGCCAGCGCCCGCTCGCATTGCACGATCTCGCGCATGCCGGGCAGAAATACCAGCACATCGCCGGAGGTGTCCGTAAGGATGCGCTGCACGCCATCGCGCACCCGGGCGTCGAGGCGCGCAGGGGCGGCCCCCTGCAGATACTCGATCGCCACCGGGAATTGGCGGCCCTGCGATTGCACGAGCGGCGCATTGGGAAAGTGCTGGGTCAAGGCCTCGCCCGCGAGTGTCGCCGACATGAGCAGGATGCGCAGATCGGGGCGCAGGCCCGACTGGATATCGCGCACCAGGGCAAGCCCGAGATCGGTGGCCAGATGCCGCTCATGGACCTCATCGAAGATAACAAGGCCGGTATCCGCGAGCTCGGGGTCGCGTTGCAGGCGGCGGGTCAGCACGCCCTCGGTCATAACCTCGATGCGGGTGGCGCCCGAGATCGCGGCCTCGCAGCCGGTACGGTAGCCAATGGTCGCCCCGGGGCGCTCATGAAGGGCGGACGCCATCCATTCACAGGCAAGTCGCGCGGCGAGCCGGCGCGGCTCGAGCATGAGGATCTTGCGCGACCCCAGCACCGGGAGATCGAGCAGCGCAGGCGGGATGGTCGTCGTCTTGCCGCTGCCGGTCGGTGCCGACAGGAGCACTACGCCATGGCGCGATAGCGCCGCCTTGAGATCACTGATGCATGCGCCGACCGGCAGTGCGCCGGGCCCCGGACCGTTCACCCGGTGGCGCCGCCTTGAATGGCGAGCGTCCCCGTGCGGCCGTCGACCTCCCCGGGAAGGAGCTCGCTTGCGGGCACCTGGTCAGGGCGCGCCAACGCCGCCTGTGCAACCCCCGCCAGGGTCAGGAATTGAATACGCATCGAGACCGCGCGCGTCAGGAATTCACGAAACCAGTCAAGGTGTGCCATGCCCTCGATCTCGGCATGGACGGTCATGACGTTGACGGCGTTGCGGCGCAGCAGGGAAAAATAGTGCGCGGCCCACTGCTCGCGCGGGAAATCGGGGCGGCCCATGAGCTCGTCTAGGGTCGGGAGGGTGGTGGGAATCTGAAGCGTGCGAAAGCGCTGGCCGCGGACGACCGGGAAAAATGGCGTGCCGCCGCGCGCGTCGCTTGCGTAGCTAAGCCCCGCCTCGTCGTAGACCGCCAGACTCTGCGCATTGGCCTGCCAACCGGCCGCGGCCGCGGCCGCGGCCGGGACCCCGAAGATCCGCGCAAATTCCGCGCGCGCCCGGCCGAACTCGCGGCGCACCTCATCGAGGGACATGCGATGCAGGCCATCCTGCCAGCGGACGTGGTCATAGCAATGGATGCCGACCTCGTGGCCGGCATCACGGATTGCGCGCAGGGTCGTGCCGTGGCGCTGGCCGATGTGGGGACCCGGCCACAATACCCCGTTGAGCAAGGTGCGCACGCCATAGATGCCGACGACGCTCGTACGCCTGACTTTTTTCAGAAAACCCGGGCGAAAGATCCGCCGCAAGGCACGGCCGGTGTTGTCAGGGCCCAGGGAAAAGAAGAATGTCGCGCGGATACCGAGCTCCTCGAAGACCCGCGCCAGGGCCGGGACGCCAAGGCGCGTGCCCCGCTCGGTATCGACGTCGACCTTTATGGCGACAATGATATCGGGCATTCCCTTTATTGCAGCTCCTGAGATGGGCGGCCCAGATGGTAGTCCAGGGTCTTGCGCAGGGCGGTCGCAAGATCGGTGCGCGGCTCCCAGCCCAGATGGGTGCGGGCGTTCTCGATCGAGGGGACGCGCGTGAGGATGTCCTGGTAGCCCTCCCCGTAATACTCCTTCGAGTTGACCGCCACGATCTTCACCTGCTCGGCCAGGGTCGCATACCGCGGATAGGACCGCACCAGGGCCACGAGCGCGTCGGCGAGTTCCTTGATGGAGCAGTCGTTAGCGGGGTTACCGATATTGAAGATGCGGCCATCGGCGCACCCATCGCGGTTTTCTATGATGCGCAGCAATGCGTCCACGCCATCATCGATGTAGGTGAAACTGCGCCTCTGATTGCCGCCGTCGACGAGCTGAATATCCTTGCCCCGCAATATGTTGCCGAGAAATTGCGTAAGCACCCGCGAGCTGCCCTCCTTGGGCTCGAGGATGTTGTCGAGCTTGGGCCCGATCCAGTTGAAGGGGCGGAACAGGGTAAAGCGCAGCCCCTCCTTGCCGTAGGCGTAAATCACGCGATCCATGAGCTGCTTCGAGCAGGAATAGATCCAGCGCTGCTTGTGGATAGGCCCCAGAACCAGGTGACTCGTCTCCTCGTTGAACGGGGTATCGGCACTCATGCCGTAGACCTCGGACGTCGACGGGAACAGCACGCGCCGCCGGTAACGCACGCATGTGCGCACGATATCGAGATTCGCCTCGAAATCGAGCTCGAAGACCCGCAGGGGGTCCGTGACATAAGTGGCGGGTGTCGCAATCGCCACCAGCGGCAGCACCACATCGCACTTCTTGATGTGATACTCGATCCACTCGCGGTTGATCGTGATGTCGCCTTCCACGAAGCGGAATCGCGGATTGCCCAGACAGCCCTCGAGCTTGTCGTTATGCATGTCCATGCCGTAGACCTCCCAGTCCTTTTGCTCGAGAATGGCCTGGGTCAGGCTGTTACCTATGAATCCGTTCACTCCGAGAATCAGGACTTTCAAGGCCATTACGCTTCTCCCACATGATGACAGGGGGGCCGGTTTCTGATCAGCCGGCATGCTCCCCCAAGATGAAATTCCCACGGCCGGCGGCGACCGGCGCGGCCCACTCGAACCGCTCCACGAGAAAACCCCCGTCCCCGGTCGCGATGATGAGCGGCTCGATCGAAACGACCCGGCCCGGGGGGCTGCGATTCGCGGCGGCGGCCGCCACGGGCCTCCCCCACCAGACCCGGAAATCCTGCCCGCGCACCGTGCTAAAGGCCCCGGGATAGGGTTCGGTGAGCGCGCGCACGAAATTAAAGATCGAGGCCCCCTCGCGACCCCAGTCGATGCGCCCATCCTCGGGCCTCCTGGCACCAAAGGTCGTCGCCTGGCCTTCGTCTTGGGCGCGGCGCGGCGCGCGACCGGCGACAATGGCGTCGTGGCTGCGCGCAAGCACGGCAACGGCGGCCTCGGTCACCTTGAGAAAGACCTCGCGGGCGGTATCCTCCGGACCGATCGGGCAGGCCTCCTGGTCGACTATATCACCGGCATCGGCGCGCGCGACCATATGATGCAAGGTCGCCCCGGTCTCCCGTTCGCCATGAATGATCGCCCAATTGACCGGGACCCGCCCGCGATAGCGGGGCAACAGCGACCCATGCATGTTAAAGGCGCCGCAACGCGGGATGGCAAGGATGTCGCGCGGGATCATGTTCCGGTAATAAAACGAGTAGAGCACATCCGGCCGCCATTCGGAAAGGCGCGCGACAAGCGAGGGGTCTCTCAGGGACGAGGGGGTATAAACCGGCAGCCCGGCCGCGCGCGCAAGGGCTGCCACCGATCGAAACCAGATGCGCTCATGAGGGGCATCCTCGTGGGTAAAGACCGCCGGGACGGTCACCCCCCGCGCAAGCAGCCATTCGAGGCAGCGATACCCCACCTCGTGGTACGCGAAGACGACGGCGCGCGCGCTATTTGTCATCGGGGGCCTGAATGATGTCGCGAATCACGAAACGCGGACGCTTGCGGACCTCGAGATAGATCCGGCCGATATATTCGCCGATGATCCCAAGCCCGAATATCCCAAGCCCCACGAGAAAATACATGATGCCAAAGAGCGTGAATACGCCCTGGACCTCGGGCCCTATAAATATGCGCTGCAACAGCAAGTAGAGCACCAGGATGGCGCTTAGCAGGGACACCGCGAAGCCGAGCATGGTGAAAACCTGCAGGGGCACCAGGGAAAAGCCGGTCATGAGATCGAAGTTCAGGCGCAGGAGGCTGTAGATATGATATTTCGAGTGGCCTGCGGCGCGTGGCGCATGGGAGACCTCGATCTCGGTCGGGTTTGTGGCGAAACTGTAGGCGAGCGCCGGGATGAAGGTCGACACCTCGCCGCTTGTGGCAATGCTGTCGACGATGTGGCGGCGATAGGCACGCAGCATGCAGCCCTGATCGCGCATCTCGATGCGCGTGATGCGCGATCGTATCAGGTTTATGAGGCGCGAGGCGTTGCGCCGAAACCATGTGTCCTGGCGGTCGCGGCGGTAACCGCCGACGACGTCGAACCCTTCCTCGATCTTGGCGACGAGCCGCGGGATATCCTCCGGCGGGTTCTGAAGGTCGGCGTCCAGGGTCACGATGACATCGCCGCGCACGTGCTCGAAGGCCGCCATAATGGCCATGTGCTGGCCGAAGTTGCCGTTGAAATCGATCACCCGCACCTGGCTTGGACGCTCGGCATGGAATTCCCGCAGGATCTCGCCCGAACGATCAGCGCTGCCATCATTCGTAAAGACGATCTCGTACGGCCGGCCCATGGCGTCGAGCACGGCGGTAAGGCGCGCAAAGAGGGGCCTTAGGTTGTCCTCTTCGTTAAAAACGGGGACCACGGCACTCAGATACGGGCGCATCGGTCAGGACCGGGCAAAGACGTCGGCCATGGCCGCGATCACGCGGTCCTGATCGGCCTCGGTCATGGTGGGGAACAGCGGCAGGCTCACAATCCGCTCGGAGATGCTCTCGGCGCGGGGGAAATCGCCTGCGCGGAAGCCATAATGCTCCCGGTAGTACGGATAGAGATGGGCCGCGCGATAATGAATGGCGGTACCGATATTGCGGGACTTCATCTCGGCCATGAAGCGCTCGCGGTCCATGCCTGCGGCCTCGACGTTTAAAAGCGGCGCGAACAGGTGCCAGGCCGGACGGTGGTCGTAAGCGGGCGCCGTCGGCAGGTCCCACTGCGGCCATCCGGCAAGCCGCTTGCGGTAACGTTCGGCGAGCTCGGTGCGGCGACGGATAAAGCCCTCGAGCGCTGGGAGCTGATGGAGGCCGAGCGCCGCCTGCATATCCATCATATTGTACTTAAACCCCGGCGCTACGATCTCGTAGTGCGCCGACCCCTGCTTGCCGAAGCGGTTCCAGGCCTCGCGGTCCATGCCATGAAACCGCGCCAGTGCGATGTCGCCGGCCAGGGCCTCATCGGCGGTGATGACCGCCCCGCCTTCGCCGGTCGTGATGTTCTTGTTGGGGTGGAAACTAAAGACCTGGGTGTCGCCGAAGGCGCCGATGCGCCGGCCCTTGTATTCGGTGCCGATGGCGTGCGCGGCATCCTCTATGACCCGCAGGTGGTGGCGGGCGGCGAGCGCGTACAAAGGGTCGAGGTCCACGGGCACCCCCGCGAAATGGACCGGCATGAGGGCGCGGGTGCGCGGGGTGATGGCGGCCTCGATGCGACCGACATCGATGTTGTAACCCTGGGCCTCGACATCGACCAGCACCGGCCGGCCGCCGGCGATCACGATGGTATTGAGGGTCGCGGCGAAGGTCATGGGTGAGGTAATCACCTCGTCGCCGGGGGCGAGGTGCAAGGCGGCAAGCGCAAGATGCAGTCCCGCGGTCGCAGACGACAGCGCGAGCGCGTGGGCCCCGCCGGTATAGGCCTTAAGGGCCTCCTCGAAGCGCTTGACCCGAGGGCCGGTGGTAATCCATCCCGAACGCAGGCACGCCACGACCTCGGCGATCGCCTCCTCACTTAAGGTGGGGCGCGAGAAAGGGAGGAAGTCGCCCTCGAAATCGCTCATGTCAGCTCCGTGTGATGAGGTAGGTGCCCAGGATAATGACCGCAATCCCGGCAAGCCGGGTCGGGGTGAGCGCCTCCTGAAAGAGGTAGTAGGCGGCCACCGCGTTCATGATATAGCCAAGGCTGAGCATCGGATAGGCGAAGCTCACCTGGACGCGCGAGAGCACGAGCAGCCAGACCACGAAACTTACGACATAGATCACAAGCCCCGCGAATACGAAGGGGTTGAAGGCGATGCGCAGCCCGATGGGGATGACATTGGCCCAGTTAAAGGCGAAGTGGCCGATGCGCCGCATCCCTTCCTTGAGCACCAATTGCGCGGCGGCGTTCAGGAACACACCAAAAAGGATGAGCGGGAGATAGCGCATGATCAGGAGGCCTTGTTGCCGACCACGACATTGAAGGCGTTACCCGCCACCATGCGCATATCGATCCCGCGCTGGCGCAGGCGCTCATAGGTCGGCCGGCTGGTGACCATATAGACCGGGCGGTTGCTGTCCCACTGCCGCCAGAATGCCGGCCCGCGCATGATCCAGGGGGTCTTCTCCAGGGTCGTGCCATAACCCAGCTCGCCCTTGTAGTCCACGACCTCGACGCGGCGACGCAGATAAAACGGCACATCCTGATAATACCAGCCATAACACGCGACGATCGCGCTCGGGGTAAGCCTGGGGCGCAGCGTGAGGATCAGGGTCTTGACGGTGCGGGTATCGAGATAGGTGGCAGAGGCATTGACGCCGAGCAAAAAGACACTAAATCCGAGGGCGAGCGCCACCGCGCCCGCACGAAGGCCGCGCGTGAGGCCGGCCCAGGACGCGGCGACCGCGGTGATGGCGAGGGTGGCGCCGAGCAGCCCCATGGCCAGCGCCATGGTGTGCGGCTCGAGGCTCGGCCGTGTGGCCGGGACCACGAACGCGGCCGCCGCGCCCAGCGCGAGGCCCGCCGGGGCGACCATGCGAAAGGCCCACCGGTCGCCGCGCCCGAGCGCCTGGTCCCAACGCGCGTCGAGATAGCGGCCGATCAGGATGGCGAGCGGCGGGAACACCGGCAGGATATAGGGGACGAGCTTGGAGTCGGAGGCCGAAAAGAACGCGAATATCGAGGCCACCCAGATGACGAGCAGCAGGGTCTCGGCATGGCGGCGGCGGTCGCGCCAGGCAAAACTCAGATTGAATCGCGCGGCCTGAACGATGAAGGCCGTCCACGGCAGAACCCCGGCCAGGAGTATGGGCAGGAAATACCAGAACGGCTGATAGCGATGCGCGACATGGGTCAGGTAGCGCTCGAAGTGCTGGCGGACGAAATAGTAATGCAGGAAGGTCGGGTGCCTCAGCTGCATCAGGATGTGCCAGGGCGCGGCCACAAGCAAAAAGAGGGCAAAGCCAGTCGGCAGATACATGCGCTTAAGGATCGACCAGTCCCAGAGGGCGATGATCCAGAGACCGATCGCCATCATCGGGAATACGATGCCGATGAGGCCCTTAGTGAGCGTCGCCAGCGCCGCCCACAGGAAGGCCGCCCACATGCCCAGCCGGCGCCTTAATCCCGGCGGCTCACGTTCCGCCAGCATAAAGGCAAAGAGGCTGAGCGACAGGAGCACCGAGACCGTCATGTCGAGCGTGACGATATGCCCCATGCCGAAATAGAGCAGCGAGGTCCCGAGGACCATGGCCGACAGAAGGCCGGTGCGGCGGTTGTAGAGCGCGCGTCCGGTCGCGTAGACCGCGACACAGCCGAGCACCGCAAAAAACGCCGTCCAGAAGCGCATGGACCACTGGCTGAGACCCATGAGATGGATCGAGGCGGTTTGCAGCCAATAAAAGAGTGGCGGCTTCTCAAAATAGAGCACGCCATCGAGCCTCGGCGTGATGTAGTGGCCGCTTGCCACCATCTCGCGGGGGATCTCTGAATAGCGGGCCTCGTCGGGGACACCGAGTTCGCGGGTCCCGAGCATGATGCCATAGAGCAGGGCCGCCCCGAACGTGACGAGCAGGACATCGGATAGCCAGGAATGGCGGGGGCGCGTGGTTTCAGGTCGTAAGGACATGGCAGACGATGTGAGGGCTTGCGCGGCAGGTTAACACATATGCGCGGTGTAAGGCAGACGGGAGGGCAGGATACCGGGCGTACTTGAGGTGTGGTTGCACGGCTTTCGGGTGTTCGCTACCCTAGGAGGCTCATAAAAACCGATGGATGGAGCCTCGCATGATGAATCACTCCCGGATGAGAATACTGGTCGGCACGGTGGCGTTGGGTTTGGCCTCGGCCGCCTTCGCATCCCCCGCGTCGGTGGCCCTGTCGCAGGCCGTCACCAAGGGCGCGCGCATCTTCAACACCGACAGCTTCGGCAGCCACGAGCAGAGCTTTAATGGGCGGCACACCACATGCTCGAGCTGTCATATCGATGGCGGGCGCATCATGGGCCGGCTGCCCAATGGCAAGCGGATTCCGAGCCTCACCAATGCCGCCGCCATCTTTCCGCGCTATAGCCCCAAGGCGCACAAGGTCATCACGCTCGAGACACAGATTCGCGGGTGTGTGCGCAATGGCCTCTTGGGACACCCGCCGGCCTACGGCAGCCAGACGATGGCCGACCTCGTGAGTTATCTCGGGTCGCTCGCGCACGGCCAGCGCATCATGATCGGGGGCAAACCGCGCTAGCGTGCCCCAGGCGGCGGCACCTCGCGGATGGTAAAGGACATCTGCGCCAGGTCCGCCATGACGTAGGTGGCCGCCGCCCCCACACCCCCCACGGTCCCCGGATTGACCATGGCGGTCTTGCCGCCCTTCACATTCAGGACTGACTTCACCTCGGCCACATGATCATGGCCGCAGCAGACGATATCCCAGTCGCCGGTGCAGGCGATGGCATAGGCGTAGTGCGGATAATGCACGAGGAACACGCGCCGGCCGGCGAGCCCGATATCGGCATCCTGGCCATAGTAGCGGACAAAGGTATCGGATTCCTGGCCGAGCCGTGACATGTGAAACGTGTCACCGGTATTGTTGCCGTGAATCGCGTGGATAGGCAGGGCGTGGCGGCGCAGGGTGCGCAAGGTGCTGGGGGCAACGATATCGCCACAATGAAGGACCGCCTCGGCTCCCAGGGTCTTGGCCTCGGCGACTGCGGCATTGAGGAGTTCGCGGTTGTCGTGGCTGTCGGAGACGATGCAGATCTTCATGCGCGCAGTCTAGCAATTTCCGCAGGCGCAGACATCCCGCCGCGGCCTTCCCGTGATGGGCAAGGCCCAGCCAGAAGGGGACCCGGGGGGCCGGGCCCCCCGGGGTGGTGCGTTACAGGTGGTGCAGCAGGGGCACGAGCAAGAGCGCGACGATATTGATGATCTTGATCATCGGGTTGACTGCCGGCCCTGCGGTGTCCTTGTACGGGTCGCCGACCGTGTCGCCGGTCACAGCGGCCTTATGGGCCTCGGACCCCTTGCCTCCGAAGTGGTTATCTTCAATGTACTTCTTGGCGTTGTCCCAGGCGCCGCCGCCGGTGGTCATGGAGATCGCCACGAAAAGCCCGGTGACGATGGTGCCCACCAGGACCCCGCCCAGGGCCTGGGCGCCAAGCAGGATACCGACGACGACCGGCACCAGGACCGGCAGCAGCGAGGGGACGATCATCTCCCGAATGGCGGCCTTGGTCAGCATATCGACCGCCCGCGAGTAGTCGGGCCGCGCCGTGCCTTCCATGATGCCCGCGATCTCCTTGAACTGGCGGCGCACCTCGACTACGACCGAGCCCGCCGCCCGGCCCACGGCCTCCATGGCCATGGCGCCGAAGAGATAGGGGATGAGGCCGCCCAGAAACAGGCCGATGATCACCATGTGATTGGAGAGGTCAAAGGCCAGGGTCTGGCCCGTACGCGCCGCAAGCTCGTGCGTGAAGTCCGAAAACAGCACGAGTGCCGCCAACCCCGCAGACCCAATGGCATAACCCTTGGTCACGGCCTTGGTGGTGTTGCCGACCGCATCGAGCGGGTCGGTCACGCCGCGCACCTCGGGGGGCAGATTGGCCATTTCCGCGATGCCGCCGGCGTTGTCCGTGATCGGGCCGTAGGCGTCGAGCGCCACGATCATGCCGGCAAGCGACAGCATGGCGGTCGCGGCAACCGCGATCCCGTAGAGCCCGGCGAGGTGGTAGGCGGTGGCGATGCCCGCGCAGATCACGAGCACCGGGGCGGCCGTCGCCTTCATCGAGACCGCCAGCCCGGCGATGACGTTCGTGCCATGACCGGTCGTGGAGGCCTGAGCGATATAGCGCACGGGCTTGTATTCCGTGGCCGTGTAGTACTCGGTGATGACGACCAGAAGGCCCGTGACGACAAGCCCGGTCAGCGCCGCGTAGTAGATATCACGGACAGAAAGCGCGACCCCGTTGACCTGGTAAGAGCTGATGCCATGCATGAGCCAGTGGGTGACGGGATAAAAGAGCGCCGCGGCAATGATCCCGGTCACGATCAGCCCGCGGTACAGGGCGTTCATGATCTTGCCGCCTTCGCGCGCGCTCACAAACCAGGTCCCGATGATCGAGGCGACGATGGAGGCCCCGCCCAAGGCGAGCGGATAGATCAGGGCATTGTGAAAGCCCGCGAAATCCAGATGGCCCAGCAGCAAGGTGGCGACCACGGTCACGGCATAGGTCTCGAAAAGATCCGCGGCCATACCCGCGCAGTCGCCGACGTTATCGCCGACGTTGTCGGCGATGACTGCGGGATTACGCGGGTCATCCTCGGGTATCCCGGCCTCGACCTTGCCCACGAGGTCGGCCCCGACATCCGCGCCCTTGGTGAAGATACCGCCGCCCAGACGGGCGAAGATGGAGATCAGGGACCCGCCGAAGGCCAGGCCCACGAGCGGCGAGACGTCAATGTGGCCGGAGGCGGGGGTGAGCGCGCGCAACACGGCGAAATAGCCGGCCACGCCCAGGAGACCCAGTCCCACCACCAGCAGTCCGGTAATGGCCCCGCCACGGAACGCCACGCGCAAGGCGGCGTTGATGCCATGGGAGGCCGCGGCCGCGGTGCGCACGTTCGAGCGGACCGAGACGTTCATCCCGATATAGCCCGCAAGCCCGGACAACACGGCGCCGATGGCAAAGCCTATGGCCGTGAGGTGCTGCAGAAAGACGAAGATCAGGACAAACAACACAACGCCCACCAGCGCGATGGTGCGGTACTGGCGGTTCAGATAGGCCTGGGCCCCCTCCTGAACGGCATGGGCAATCTCCATCATGCGCGCCGTGCCGGTCGGCTGCTTCATGACCCAGAGAATCGAAATACCCCCGTAGAACAAGGCCAACAGGGCACAAACGAACACGACCGCAAGATCGACAGACATGCTATGGCTCCCCTAGGATGACAATGTAATCAAGATGGTGCGATACCCGGGGCAGGCGCCTGTTTATGTTATGACTTCCCGAGCGCCAGCCCTCCCTCGAACCGGGTGCCCGGTTCGAACCCAAAGACGCGATCCAGCCCGACCTCGCGGATCAGGCCGTCGACCGCGGCCTGCCCATGCTCCCGGAAGACCTCCGAAAGGATGAGCTTGGCCGCGTTCCCGTTATAAAAGCCCCCAAAGCCAGCTTGCACCTCCAGAAGCTCGCGGGCCTTGTCAATTGTCATGGCTAGACCTTGAATTCCCCGCCCAATTTTTTCTTGACCGGCACATTCTTCAACCGTACGTACTGCGGCAGGCCGTTTTTGTAGGGCGGGTAGTCCTCCCCTTGAATCAGGGGCTCGAGGTAGGTGCGGCATTTGCGGGTGATGCCAAAGCCGTCCTCGGTAATATAGTCCTCCGGCATCTTCTTCTCGACGTTGGCGACATCCGCCAGATTGGCCACCCCCAGCTCCCACTTGTAGGGGCGATTGGCCTTGCGCACGATGATGGGCATGACCGCGTTATGTCCCTTGACGGCGAGCTCCACGGCGCGCCTGCCCAGCGCATAGGCCTGTTCAACATCCGTCTTGGAGGCGATATGGCGGGCGGCGCGCTGGAGATAGTCGGCGACGGCCCAATGGTACTTGTAGCCGAGCTTGTCCTTGATGAGCTGCGCGATCACGGGCGCCACACCCCCCAGCTGCGCGTGGCCAAAGGCATCTTTCAGGCCGCTCTCGGCCAGAAACCGCCCATCCTTGCCCTTCACCCCCTCGGACACCACGATAGCGCAGTACCCATAGGCCTTGACGGCCGTGTCGACGCGCGCAAGGAACGCGGTCTCGTCGAACACGCGCTCGGGGAACAGAATGACATGCGGGGCGTCTCCCGCCTTCTCGGCGGCGAGCCCCCCGGCGGCCGCGATCCATCCGGCATGCCGCCCCATGACCTCCATCACGAAGATCTTGGTCGAGGTCTTGGCCATGCTCGCCACGTCAAATCCGGCCTCGCGGATCGCCACCGCCACATACTTGGCGACCGAGCCGAATCCTGGCGAACAATCCGTAAACGGCAGGTCGTTATCGACGGTCTTTGGCACCCCCACGCACACGATCGGGTAGCCCAGACGCTCGCCGATCTGAGACACCTTATGCGCGGTATCCTGGGAATCGCCGCCGCCGTTATAGAAAAAGTACCCAATGTCATGGGCGCGGAAGACCTCGATCAGCCGCTCATATTGGGCCTTGTTCTCCTCCAGGCCCTTGAGCTTGTAGCGGCATGAGCCGAAGGCCCCGGCGGGGGTGTGGCGCAAGGCGCGTATGGCCTCCGCCGACTCCTTGCTGGTATCGATCAGATCCTCGGTCAGGGCCCCTATGATCCCGTTGCGGCCCGCATAGACCTTGCCGATCTTCGTCTTATACCGGCGGGCCGTCTCTATGACCCCGCAGGCGGAGGCGTTGATGACGGCGGTCACGCCGCCTGACTGGGCATAAAACGCGTTCTTGGGCTTTGCCATGACTCTTTTTTGCGCTCCTCGGACTTAAAATACGTTTAAGGATAATCAGCTTCCCTTCGTGGTCCCGGGCGACCCGGAAAGCCCCCGGCGGCCTTCATGATCTGCCTGCAACTGGAGGAGGTGGGTGACGCACTCCCCAATATCATCATAGGCGTCCCGCCCGGTCCCGTATTGTTCGTTGGGACCGTAAAAAAACTGGCACCGGTAACGGCCCTCGCCGATCTTGAAAACGACGAAATTGGCGCCGCGCTCGGACCAGAAGATCGTGGGACATGCGGTCAACACGGTCGACTCCGGATCGAGCCGCAGCTCGCTATCGGCAAGCTCCAGGGCCACGGCCTTGCCATAGCGCTCTGTCAATGCGCAGCGCGTCACCCAGAGTTCGGTATCGTTAAAATCCGGTATTCCCGACATCGAGAACCCCTTCTTAAAGGCGCGGCCTGGGCCGACAAGCCCCGCAAAATGCCGTTAGCGTAGCGCAAAACCGCCCGTAATACAGGGTGCGTCGCATATTTTTTTACCCCATGTTCCCCTTCTAAAAACATTGACGGCAAGGGATGCAGCAGGTAGCTTACGATATGGGACGGCCCTGCTCAGGGGAAACATATAAAGTACCTCCACTAGGTCAATTCAAAACCAAAGCGAGACAACCATGCGAATCGTGCTATTGGGAGCGCCGGGCTCCGGAAAAGGAACACAATCGAAACTGCTGGTCGAAAAGTACAAAATCCCCCAAATCTCTACAGGTGACCTCCTCCGGGCCGCGGTTGCGGCGGGGACCGAGCTTGGCAAACGGGCCAAGGCGGCCATGGATAACGGTCAGCTCGTAAGCGACGAGATCGTTCTTGGGATGATTCATGACAGGCTTAGCCAGCCGGATGCGAAAAACGGCTTCATTCTGGATGGCTTCCCCCGCAATAACCCCCAGGCCCAGGCCCTGGACTCCCTGCTCGCCCGCCTAGGCCAGCCTTTGCAGCTCGCGCTCCTGGTCGACGTCAACACCGACATTCTTTTGAAGCGCCTGACGGGACGGCGGACGTGCGCCCGGTGCGGCCAAATGTACAATATCTATTTCCAGCCGCCCAAGGTGGCGGGACGCTGCGATAAGTGCGGGGGAGAACTTCAGCAGCGGTCCGACGACAACGAGGAGACGATACGCAAGCGCCTCGATATCTACGAGCAGCAGACGGCCCCGCTCATCGCTTATTATAAGAGCCAGAACAAGCTGCGCCGGGTCGTCGGCGAGGGCGATGTCCAGGAGATCTTCCGGACGGTCGTGACCATCATCGAGGGCCACATCCATCCTCTAGCGACCCTGCGGCCGGCCATGGCCGCCCCGGCGCCCGCCAAACCGAAGGCCCCATCCGTCAAGCCGCAGGCGGCAAGCCCCGCGCGCGCGGCGGCGGCCCCGCAGGCCGCAGCCGTGGTGAAGAAGAAGGCGGCGCCCAAGAAAAAG
>JAKARI010000015.1:59203-64504 GCA_021819245.1 Pseudomonadota bacterium
GAAGAAGAAGGCCGTGGTGAAGAAGAAGGCCGTGGTGAAGAAGAAGGCGGCGCCCAAGAAAAAGACCGCGGTAAAGAAGGCGGCGCCCAAGAAAAAGGCGGCCCCGAAGAAGAAGGCCCCGAAAGGTCGGCGCTAAGGGTCCCGGCAAACGGGCCACCTTCGGCCCGTTTGCCGGCCATACGGGATATCCCGCGCGGCCTCTTCCCGGACGGGTCAAAGCGCGCTAGGCTGTGACCATGTCCTGTGCGAGCCCTCGTGCCCCCTTCCCCGCCACACGCATGCGGCGCGTACGCCGACAGGGATTCGCGCGCGATCTTGTGCGTGAGCACTCGCTCACGGCAGCACATCTGATCATGCCGGCGTTCGTGATCGAAGGCCGCAACCGCAGTGAGGACATTGCGGCCCTGCCGGGCATCGCGCGGCTGTCCGTGGATCGGCTGGTGGCCGCGGCGCGCACATGGGCCGCGGATGGCATCGCCGCTGTGGCCTTGTTCCCGGTCGTCCCCCGAGAGAAAAAATCGGCCGAGGCCGAGGAGGCGTTTAACCCGGAGGGGCTCGCGCAGACGGCGGTACGCGCGCTCAAGACCGCGCTCCCGGATTTCGGGGTCATAACGGATGTGGCCCTCGACCCGTTTACCGTCCACGGACAAGACGGCGTCATCGACGATTCCGGCTATGTCATGAATGACGAGACCACCGAGGTCCTGGTGCGCCAGGCCTTGAGCCATGCGCGCGCCGGCGCCGATATCGTCGCGCCATCCGATATGATGGATGGCCGGGTGGGGGCGATTCGCGCATCCCTCGAGGCCGAGGGCTTCCGGCACACCCAGATTCTGGCCTATGCGGCCAAATATGCCTCGGCCTTCTATGGGCCCTTTCGGGATGCGGTGGGGTCGGGGGAGGCCCTCGGCCAGGCCGACAAATCCACGTATCAGATGGATCCGGCCAATGGCGACGAGGCCCTGCACGAGGTTGCGCTGGACCTCGCGGAAGGGGCGGACATGGTGATGGTCAAGCCCGGCCTGCCCTACCTCGACATCATATATCGCATCAAGGACACGTTCCGGGTACCGACGCTCGCCTACCATGTCAGCGGCGAATACGCCATGCTCAAGGCGGCGGCCGCACACGGCTGGCTCGATGAGCGCAAGGTCGTCTGGGAATCGTTGATCGCCTTGCGCCGGGCAGGGGCCGACGGCATTCTCACCTACTATGCGGCCACCGTCGCCCGCTGGTTACGCGAACACCCCTAGCGGGCTATAGGGGGCGAGAATCCTTGCCTCCGAGGATCTCGGTCTCTATCTGCTCGAGACTCGTGTGACGCACATCCTTGCCCTTCACAAGGTAGATGACATACTCGCAGATGTTGCGGGCATGGTCGCCGATACGCTCGAGCGCGCGCATCGCCCAGATCACGTTCAGCACCCGTGAGATCGTGTGCGGATCCTCCATCATGAACGTGATCATCTGCCGCATGAGCCCGTCATACTCCTTATCGACCTGACGGTCCTCACGCGCGACGCGTATCGCCGCACTCATGTCCAGGCGCGCAAACGCATCCAGGGCATCATGCACCATCTGCCGCACGTGGTTTCCCAGCGACTGGACCTCGACGTACCCGTCTTTCGGGCGCTCCTCGGTCGCCAAGCGCACGGCCATGCGTCCAATCTTTTCGGCCTCGTCGCCGATCCGCTCGAGGTCGGTGATGGTCTTGATCACCGCCATCACCAGACGCAGATCGCTTGCCGTCGGCTGGCGGCGGGCAATGATCTGATTGCACTCCTCGTCTATGGTCACATCCATGTTGTTGACCTTGTAGTCGTTCTTGATGACCTCGTCGCCCAGAACGGAGTCACCCTTGACCAAGGCCGCCATGGCGTCGGCAATCTGCTGCTCGACCAGCCCGCCCATATGGAGAACACGCGTGCGGATGTCCTCAAGCTCGGTGTTGTAGCGGCGCGATATGTGGGGATTGATATGCGGCTCCATGGTCACTCCTAGCTCGGTCAGCCGTAGCGTCCGGTGATGTAGTCTTCGGTCTGTTTAGACACCGGGTTTGTGAAAATGGCATTCGTGTCGTTGAATTCGACGACCCGGCCCAGGTACATAAAAGCAGTATAGTCGGAAACGCGCGCGGCCTGCTGCATATTGTGGGTCACAATCACGATCGTATAATTCTGCTTGAGCTCATAAATGAGCTCCTCGATCTTCAGGGTCGAGATGGGATCGAGGGCGGATGCCGGCTCATCCAGCAACAGGACCTCGGGCTTGAGCGCCACGGCCCGGGCCATACACAGCCGCTGCTGCTGCCCGCCCGACAGGCTCATGCCGCTTTGCCCAAGCTTGGTCTTGACCTCATCCCATAACGCCACCTGGCGCAAGGCCTCCTCGACGCGGTCATCGAGCTCGGCCTTGGGGAGCCGTTCATAGAGCCGGATGCCGAAGGCCACGTTCTCATAGATCGACATCGGAAAGGGCGTCGGCTTCTGAAACACCATGCCGATGCGCGAGCGCAGCCGGTAGAGGTCCTCGCCGGGCAGCAGGACATTGCGGTCATCGAGCCAGATCTCGCCGGTCGCCCTTTGATCCGGATAGAGCTCGTACATCCGGTTGAACGTGCGCAGCAGGGTCGACTTGCCACAGCCCGACGGCCCAATGAAGGCCGTGACCATATTGGTGGCTATGGCGAGATTGATGTCGTGAAGGGCGGCCTCCTTCCCATAATAGAAATGCAGGTTGCGAATCGTGATCTTTGTGGCGTTCTGCGCGGGTTCCATCGGTAAGGATCCTGCCCATTTCTCGGCATGTGGATGCGACTCTCCGGTGACGGGAGCGCGGGCGCTCATTATGCCACAGCTCCCCCCGGAGGCAGCACGGGTCGGTACGCGCGCCACACCCCCCGGCGACGCCGGACCGGGGGCGCAGACCCCGCGCGCCCCCGATATCCGCGTCTAGAAGTCATATTCGAGCATGAGGCGATTGTAGACAAAGCGGTGCACCACCGGCAGGTTGTGGGCGATGCCGACCCGATCGCGAATCGACAGGCCCTTCAGGGGCCCGCCTAAAAAGTAGGTCAGATCCAGGTCGGCCTCGTTGGTGCGGGCCGATGTATAGCCGCTGTAGAGGGTATTGAAGTAATCCGCAAAGCTCGCGATCAGCCGCACCCGGTGCTGGAGCAGGTAGGCCGTGGCCGAGATCTTGATGGCATGCCCCGTGGTCTTGCGATCGATCAGGCCCTGAATCATCGACGTCGTATACAGCGGATCGGTGGCATAACCGGTCGTATAGGGCGAGACGACATCGCCGTTTCCGAACGCCCCGGCATGCGCCGGGAGGTCATCATAGCCCAGGGTGAGTTCATCCCCGGCGTGCTTGACCCCGATCTGCGCACCGTAGACGGAGGCGTTGACCGCGCCCAGGTATTGCGGCCCGGAACCGGTTTCCCGCACAAGCTGGGCGCCAATAAAGGGCTTGAGGCCGCCACCCAAGCCCGGCAACACATAAGAGCCCTCCGCGTAGGCCATCTTGGCGAGATCGTAGAATTGGTAGCCCCATACGTCGGCCTTGAGCCCGCCCCCATGATAGTCGGCGCCGGCCGCGGCCGCCCCGGTCTCGGTCACTCCGGGCAGACCGCCCGTGCCCCCTATGTTGAAGGTGCCGGTGGAGTTATAGAGGTCGGTCTGCGAGAACTCGTCGGATGTCCGGCTCTTGAAGCGGGTAATCCGCATGGCCGAGATCGTAAGCCCCGTCACCGGCGTCACCGCCGCCAGCAAGGCCTGATAGGTCGCCGGGATCATGCGCGAGTCGGAGGCATTGATCCAGGGATTGGCGATGGACTGGTCCCCGGCACGGACCAGGACCCGTCGATTGTGGTATTGGACAAAGGCCTGTCCGAGCGCATTGATGCTGTTATACCCGGCAAGCGTGCCATCCACGAGGCTGCGATTGGCATTATTCAGACCGAGATTATGCGCGGTATAGAACGTGAGCCCGGCGGAGAAGCCATAAACCGACCCGCTCAAGACACCGAGGGCGCCACCCAAGGAGAAGGCCTGCTGACCGGCGACCGGTCCGCTGTAGTGGCGCGTGAAGTCGTAGGCGCGAATGTCCCCCGTGATCTTCATGCCGCCAAAAAAGCCCGTGCCGGCATAGGCGGGGCTTAAGCCCGCACAGGCCAGTATGGCGCTTGCCAGTGTGACTCGGGAAATGCGATTCATACCCCTCCTGTGTGACCCGTCAGAATACGATGCGCCGCTCGACTGACAGAGGCCGATTGGGCCTGCGCGACGACCCCGGCATCCTAAAAGGGGAATATGACAAAAACGTGACATGCGTTGCGGTTTTGTCATAGTTCGGCGCGTCGTCCTGCTGGATCGAGGCACCCAGGGAGGCGGCGCACGGCGGGCGGGGCCCCGCGTTCGGAATGGTCGAATGCGCCGTCATAGAGGCCCGGAAGACCTGGGCCTTCGTGCGACACCCGGCGCACTGGGTGCGCGTGTTAAGCCCCCGGCGCCCCCGAGCCATCGAGGCGCGCCAAGAGGCGCATGCCCCCCACCAACCCTTCGATACGCGCCGCGATATCGGCGTCGCTCGGATGCGCCGGCAGGGGCCAATGGATATGCCGGCAACCCGCGGGCAGGTCCGGGCCCAGGGCGTCTGCCGCGGCGTCCAGGGTGATCAGGAGATCGCAGTCCGCGGGGATCCGGCCCGCGGGCCCTGGGCGGGCCTCGATCCAGCCGGCCCCATGCGCCAGGGCGACCCGCGCGGCGCGCTCGGCAAGCCCCGGGGCGAGCGCCGCAAAAACCAGGCGGGCGCGGCGCTTATACATGACGACCCATGGGCGGTGTGGGTGATCTCACGGGAGGTGGTACAGGAGGTTCAAGGTTGTGAACGTCGAGGTCGGCTTGAAGCCGGCAGGCGCGCTCGTATAGTGATCGACGATCTCCGAGAGATCGAGCGCAAGGCGTGCGCTGATGGGTGCCGTAAGCCCTGTGGTCGAGGTCAACAGCGTGCCCGTAGCCGCGCCCAAGACCGTGATCCTCTGCGTCAATGCGCTTTTTTTGGTGATCTGCCAGCGATAGTTGACCCCGAGCCGCAGCACGGGGACATCGTTATACCGACCCGTTACATAGGTATTTTGCCGAAGGCCGGCGCCCCCGTCGACCTTAAGGCGCATGGGGCCATGCCGCAGAAAACGGTGGCCCATGCCCACGGACTCGACCTCGTAATGACGATAGCCATCGAATGGGTTATGGACGTAGCGTGCCGTTGCCAGGAAAAAGTCCTCCTTATGGCCGCTCA
>JAKARI010000041.1 GCA_021819245.1 Pseudomonadota bacterium
GGTATCCGCCACGCCTACGCCCCCGCCGACCTCGTCGGCCGCCTCGTGGTATGCGTCGCGAACCTGCAGCCGCGCACGATGCGCTTTGGCGTGTCCGAGGGCATGGTGCTGGCCGCATCCGACAGTGACGGCCTCGTGATCCTCGAGCCCGGGGAAGGCGCGCGGCCGGGCATGACGATTCGCTAGCGCAGACTGGGGTCCTGCCGATTCCCCATCGTAATCCAAGCCGGACACCAAAGTGCGTCCAATAGACAAGAACCCACGATGTGGTTCATCCCCACGCGCGTGGGGAATACTTCAGCAGGCATGGAAGAACGGATTTGCCGAGCGGTTCATCCCCACGCGCGTGGGGATGAACCGGATCGGCTTGAGCCCGCAGCGGCCGCTGTACCGCGCCTGGCAGCAGGATCCGGCGCTGGTCGATCGTTGGCGGGAGACGGAGTATCCGCGGATTGCCGCGCGCGCCAAACGGGAGGGGCGCTGATCTTCTTCGCCGACGAATCCGGGATTTGTTCCGATCACCATACGGGCACGACCTGGGCGGTGGTCGGCCAGACGCCCATCGTCCAGGCGACGGGGGCTCGTTTCTCACTGAACATGCTTTCCGCGGTCAACGCGCAGGGAAACTTCCGGTTCATGACGGTTGACGGGCGCGTTACCGCTATGGTCTTCCGTGACTTCCTCTCGCGCCTGATCACTGGCGCCGATCACAAGATCTTCCTGATCGTCGATGGCCATCCGGTCCACAAGGCACGGCGCGCGCGGACCTTCGTCGACGACAACGCCGACCGGATCGAGTTGTTTTTCCTTCCGCCCTACGCGCCGGAGCAAAACCCCGACGAGCCGACGTGGGCGCACGTCAAGGCGAAGATCGCCAAAGCGACGGTTCAGACAAAGGAAGGGCTAAAGGACGAAATTCATCGCGTCATGTGTCGACTGCAGAAGACGCCGGCGATTGTTGCAAGTTTCTTCCGTGCACCGACTTGCAAATACGCCACGTCATGAGGTTTTACTGACGAATTGCTTAGTAAGAACGCATTCTGACCGACCATGAGCCAAGGAGGCCTGTCTGTGAATGGAGGGCCCCGGTCATGACGGCAAATGGTCTATCACGAGGATGGGCATAGGAGCGCACAAAGATGCGGCCGCCAACGAGCGCTGAGGGTATTCCCAATCAGGGGTCATTGACTCCCAATCATCCGAGCGTGATAACCTCAATCGGCGGGAATCTGGAGCCCCTATGTTCGGACGGTTTGTGGAGCGGCGGGCGCAAGAAGCCCTTTCGGATATGCCGGTGGTCCTGATCGTGGGGCCGCGCCGGGCCGGAAAGACCACGCTCGTCCGAAAGATGAGCGAGGCCCATCGAACCTACATCAGGCTGGATGACCAAACGGTTCTCGCAGCGGCCCAATCCGATCCAGCCGGTTTCATCCGGGGCCTGGATCGAACCGTCATCGACGAGATCCAGCGCGCGCCAGACCTGTTGGTGGCCATCAAGAAAACAGTCGAGGAAGACTATCGGCCGGGACGCTTCCTACGGACGGGATCAGCGAACGTACGGACCCTTCCGCGGATCGCCGACAGTCTGGCTGGGTGGACCGGCCCTAGGCCTGGTAAGTCCAAGCTGCCACGCAAGCGGTGGCGTAATGAAAACGGGAATCTTCTGGCTTTAAGCCATTCAAGGGGGGATTCAAATCAGCCAAAGCCCTACACCGCATTCTGACGCGGCGTTGACGAGCTTCTTATCCTGAGTCGCCATTGGTATTCCGCCACGAATCGATAGGCGCAGGTAGTCGGCATCATACGCGCTGAGACCATGCCTTCTGGCAAGCGATAACAAATCAACGGGCATAGACAGGTCCGCAACACCTGTCACCTGAATCGGCAGCGCGGACAAAAGGCCCAGGAACCGGGAACTCCTTGCCTCCGAACATCGCCCACGACGCTCGCCAACCAGCAGCACGTTAACAACCTCCAAGGGCCATATGCCGGGAACTTGTGCTTGGTGGCTACGCAAGCTTTCCAACACTGCCGCACTATAAGCAGACGCCTCGTCCTCAAAAAACCATGCCAACGTCACGGATGCGTCAAGAACAAAAAGGCTCATCTCCGGCCTTCCTCAATCATCGCGCGGACACTTACCCCTCCAGTCGTGCAGCCCTGGGCAAAGTTTTTGATGGCCTCTATGGCCGCTTCCTGATCATGTCCTGCCGCGGCCGTCATAGGGGTGATCCTCGCTACGGGCGTACCATACTTGGTAATCGTGATGGTCTCCCCAGCCATGACCTTCTTCAGTAAAGCAGGAAGACGGGTTTTGGCTTCGTAAGCGCTGACTTCCATCGTGGTCCCATCCTCAAAACAGGTCTATTCTGGTCTATACTGCCACAGAAAGGCCATAAAACCAACAACAGGCGCAGTTCTGTATCGACCCGGCGCGGCCGCCCCCCATTTCTGGACCGGGTCCCGCCACGGACCCAGGCTATCGCCCCGGGGAAGGCATGCTGGTACTCTGAATGGGCATGGCATCCCTGGTGCCGGCCCCTACCATGGGTGCAATGCCCCATTAACGGGCCGGCCGGCGAGACGCCGGAGACCGAGCGGTCGGGGCGATGATGAGCATGACTTTAGTGGGCTATGCGAAGCAAAGGCCATGAAGCTTCATGTCCTGAGTGACCTGCACAACGAGTTTGGCGTCTTTCGGGTCCCGAAAACGGATGCCGATGTCGTGATACTCGCAGGCGACATCCATATCGGCGTCGAAGGGGTGTTGTGGGCCCGGCGGGTGTTTGCCGACAAGGACGTGATCTATATCCCGGGCAATCATGAGTTTTACCATCATCACTTGAGCAAGACGCTGCTCGCCATGAAGGAAGAGGCGCGGGGAAGCCGGATCCACGTACTCGACAACGATGCGCTTGTGATAGGATCCGTGCGCTTTCTCGGCGCCACGTTGTGGACGGACTTCGCGCTATTTGGGAAAGACCGGGCGGCGACGGCGCTCGGCGCCGTAAAGCATGCGCTGTCTGACTTTAACTACAATATCCGCTATGGCAACGAACGGGCATCGGGCTACTTCACCCCGGAGCAGTCCCTGATCCTGCATCGGGAATCGGTGCGCTGGCTGCGCGAGCGCCTTGCAGAGCCCTTCCCGGGCCCTACGGTGGTCGTGACCCATCATGCGCCGGCGCGGGGGAGCGTCGCGCCCCCTTATGCGCATGATATCGTCTCGGCGGGGTTTGCGAGCGATCTGACAGACCTCATGGGCCCGATGGACCTCTGGATCCACGGGCACACGCATGACTCCTTCGATTACCGGATCCGCGGGACGCGCGTGGTGTGCAATCCGCGCGGCTATGTCCAACATCACGCCCCGGAAAACCGCCAGTTCGATCCATCGCTCGTCATCGAGCTGGGTCCCGCGGCCACCCGCACATCGGGCTGACCCACGCGCCATGCGAGGGTATCTGCGACACCGGGCGCAGGCGTTTGGCGCCAGGGGCCCCGGCCGCTTGCGTCGGCCCCCTACGGGCGGCAGACTCGCGCCATGAATCGCGATACGACCCAGGTCCCGCTTCGCGCCATCCTGGCCGTGCTGCCTCAGACCCAATGCCGGCTGTGCGGCTTCGACGGCTGCCGGCCCTACGCCCAGGCGCTGCGCGCAGGCGACGCCGACATCACCCTCTGCCCGCCGGGCGGGGCGTTTACTCGCCGGTCACTTGCCGCCCTCCTCGGTCGCGAGGACCGTGACGGGGAGGGCGGGTGCCTGCCTGCGCCGCGCACGCTCGTGGCGATAGACCCCGGCGGCTGTATCGGCTGCGCGCGCTGCCTGCCGGCGTGCCCGGTGGACGCCATCGTCGGGGCGCCGGGCCTGCTCCATGCCGTGGTCGCCGGGCAATGCACGGGCTGTCTTTTGTGTCTTGCCCCCTGCCCGGTCGACTGTATACGGGTGCATGCCTATGAGGGCCCGGCACACGACCCGTGGCCTGACCGTTCGGGCGCAGAGGCCCATGAGGCGCGCCTGCGCGCCTACCGCAAGGCCCGGCGCAATCGTGTCCCGCAACGGCGGGAATCGGCGCACGCCGAGCGCGAGCGCAAGCGCCGCGAGATCCGCGAGGCCCTCGAGTCCACGCGCCGCAGGCGCGGTTGGCAAGGGGCGGGTCGCGACCGTAGAATACCGCCCGGCGAATTGCGCCAATCGCGTTGCGAGGAATCGATCATGTCCGGGCATTATCCCTTCGGCGGCAAGGCCAATCGTGTGACCGCCTTCGCCTTCTTTGAGCAAAACCAGCTGGGCCTTGAGCTTCAGGAGCGTTATTACCGCTGGTGGTATGACTTCGCCAAGACCGCCGTCGACAAGGACCCGGACCTCAAGGCCACGCGCGGCGTCGACTTCAAGCACTACCCCTACGGCCAACACGCCGAGGCCGACTTCCACCTGCACGGCTACAAGTGGGCAACCGCGCTTGCCGATCTCGGGGCCTTCATCACCAACGTCTTGTTCCCCAAGCTCTCCGACGATGCCGCCCACAAGCTCGCGCACGACCACGAGGCGATGCTCAAGGCCCTGCGCGCCGAGCGCGAAAAGGCGCCGCGCGAGGCCGTGCCGGACGTTGGCCGCTACCGGCACGTCTAAGGCCCCGCGGGTCCGTATGGGGCCTGCGCAGCGCGAGGCGGTATTCGAGCGCCTGCAGGCCGCCAACCCCCATCCGGTCACCGAGCTTCGCTACGAGACCCCGTTTCAGCTGCTGATCGCCGTCATGCTGTCCGCCCAGTCGACCGACCGGGCGGTCAACAAGGCCACGGCGCGGCTCTTTGCGATCGCGCCGGATGCGCGCGCCCTGCAGCAGTTGAGTGACAAGGCCCTGAAGGACTGCATCGCGGCGATCGGCCTTTATCCGACCAAGGCGCGCCATATCCGCGCGGCCTGCGAGATCCTGATGCGCGACCACGGGGGCCTGGTGCCGCGCGAGCGCGCGGCCCTCGAGGCCCTGCCGGGCGTCGGACGCAAGACCGCCAATGTGATTCTGAATACCGCCTTCGGGGAACCGGTGATCGCGGTCGATACCCATATCTTCCGTGTCGCCAACCGCCTGGGTCTGGCCCCGGGGCGGACGGTCCGGGCCGTCGAGGACCGCCTGTCGCGCCTGGTGCCCGAGCGCTTCCGCCCGAATGCCCATCACTGGCTCATCCTGCATGGGCGTTATATCTGCAAGGCGCGCCGGCCGGCGTGCGATCAGTGCACGCTCTTTGACTTGTGTCACTATCGCGATAAAGTACGGACATGGACGGTATCAGAGTCGCCACAGGCCTTGGGCGTGGCGCACGCGCGCAGCCGGAGCTTGCCGCGGCGGCGGTCACCCGCGCGGCGGCGCGCGCGCACATAAAGAGCGCGCGCTCGGTCATCCTGTTTTTGACCCATCACTTTGCCTCCGACCCCAAGCCCGCCCTGCGCGCCGCGGCACGCGCCGCGAGCTGCACGCAGATTACGGGCTGCACGGCTGCCGGCATCCTGACCGAGGAGGAGTGGATACTCGATGCCCCGGCGGCGGCGGCCATGGTGCTCGCGGGGCCTTGTTATCTCGATCACGTGCACAAGGCCGACGAGGACGCGATCTTGAGCCTCGCGACCCCAGGCGACCTGTCGGCCGATTGGCTCGATGCCGGCTACCGGCGGGTGGGCACGGTGGCGGGAGACATCGCCGGGCGCGGGCCGTTTCGGGTGTGGAGCGGGGGCCAGATCCGGCGCGAGGGGCGCGCCGAGGTGGCGCTGCGCGGCCTGCAGGCAAGCCTGGGCGCCTCTCAGGGGGTGCGCGCGCTGACCTCGCCGATCGAGGTCGCGGAGGTGCAGGGCTATGACGTCTTGAAGCTCGGGCACTACCCGGCGCTCAACGTCCTGGTCCAGGCGCTGCCCATCGGGGTGCGCGAGATGGACCGCATCCCGCTGCACCTCATCATGGGGGGTGTGACCTTCGGCGACCCGGCGACCGCCATCAAGGAGGGCCGCTATCGCCTCAATCATATCGTCGCCGCCAACGTGAGCGAGCAGTCCATCACCTTTGCCGAGCGCCTGACGCGCGGCGAGCGCCTCTTTTGGGCGATGCGCGACACGCTCGCGGCGGAGCGGGACATGCGCGGCACCATAGAAAAGACCGCGCAGGCGCTTTCCGGGCCGCCGGATTGTGCGTTGCTCTTCCCGTGCGCGGGGCGCGGCCCGCACTTCTACGGCAATCGGGATCGCGATCTCGAGCTCCTCACGCATCACTTTCCGGGGCTTCCGGTCATCGGCACCTATGGCAACGGCGAGATCGGTCCGCTCGACGAGGCCAATCACCTCTACCAGTACTCGGCGGTGCTCGGGCTCTTGAGGGGGTCCGCGATCGAGGCGCCCTGATGTGGTCTTACGACCGCGACGCGCTGCGCGGGGTCTTCTATACCGCATGGCGGCATTATCGCGAGCAGGCCCCGCTGACCGGCGTCGAGACCCTGATCGTCGAGGCATTGCTTGCGCACCCGGAATATCAGGGGCTCTTCGCCGACACCCCCCTGCCTTCCGAGACGGCCGCGCCCGCGGGCCCGGGCGCCAACCCGTTTTTGCACCTCGGGCTCCATATCGCGATCGCCGAGCAGATCGCCACGGACCGCCCGGCGGGGGTGGCGGCGCAATGGCGGCGCCTCGAGGGGCTCTGGCCGGATGCGCATCGCGCGCGCCACGCCATGATGGAGTGCCTGGAAGAGACCCTCTGGGAGGCCCAGCGCCAGGGGGTCTTGCCGGACGACCGCGGCTATCTGGAGCGGCTGCGCGCGATCCCCACAGGGCGGGGGCAAAAATAGCGCCCCGGGCCGGCCTTCCCCCTTGCAATATGCGCGCGTGGCGTGTAGATAAAGGTCATGACGGCCGCGCGTCCCCGGCAATACGAGGCCGGGCACGCAATGCCCCGGGGGCAAGCGGCAGGGGCCATGGCGAGGGCGCCGGGACCAAGTATAAGGATAGACAAAGACCCGTGAATCGCGTAAGCGGCAGGCACAAGTCGAAGCAGGATGATCGTCCGGATAGGCGGGGCTTTAGGCCCCGTTTTTTTATGGATCGGAAACAACCGCCCACAAGCAGCGTGAGGATGATATCGTGACGCTAGAAATCGAAAAGACCGACAACGAACCCCCCGAACCTGGCTTCCTCCCCCGCCCGTCGCGGGCCCGGGAGGAAGCATGTTAAATGCCGTCAATGCGGTCATGGACGCGCATTTCCTCACCCCGGCAGGATCCCGCCGAGAACCCCTGGATTCCGATAACCGCCGGCGCCTCGAACCACAGGGGCGCTACCTGGTGTCGGGCAAATACCGCCTCTTTCCGTTTGACAAGAGTGCCAAACCCTATTTCGATGACGCCGTCGCGCGGCTGGGCGTGGCCCTGTCCGATTACAGCTTCGCCAACAACGTCATATGGCTCTACCAGGCAAGCGGCTTCTATCAGATGATCGAGGGCTGCTTTTGCCTCTTTAGCCTGACCGGCAACGGGCTCACCATGCTGCTGCCGCCGCTGGGCGAGCCGCACCGCCAAAGGCGCGCCCTGAAGACCTGCATCCGCATCATGGATCAGTACAACCCCTCGCCCTATCAGGCGCGGCTGGACTTCGTGTATCAGGACTTCCTGCAGATCCTCGACCATGCCGAGGACGGCACATTGATGATCGACGGCGAGCCCTGGCATGTCGAGGTCACGAATCCGGATTACATCTACCGGACGTCCGACCTGATCGAGCTGCGCGGCAATGCCTTCAAGACCAAGCGCAACGAGATCAACCAGTTCCGCCGCGCCTATCCAAACCACAGGCTGGTGCCGTTTTGCGCGGCGCATCGCGAGGCGGCGCGCCGTCTCGTCAACACCTGGACCGAAAACCGCATCCGCGCGCTCCCGGAGGGCTCCCTCGAGGACTTCCTCTACAATCTCGAGCTCGAGCGCAAGGCCATCAACCGCACCATCACCTTGTATGAGGAGCTGGGACTCGAGGGGCTGTGCCTTTTCATAGACGGGGTGCTCGAGGGCTTTACGTTCGGCGAACGGCTCACGACGGATGTCGCCAACGTGCTGATCGAGAAGACCAATTTTCATATTCAGGGGGCCGCGCAATACCTGTTTCGCGAGTTTGCCAAGGTGTTCGCACAATCGACCTATGTGAACGTCGGCGACGATCTGGGCTTTGAGAACCTGCGCCGGGTCAAGATGAGCTACCGGCCGGCCATGTTCGGTGAAAAGGTGATCCTCCACCGGCGGGTCCCCATGGACGGGCGTTGAGGCGCGCCACGGCGGCTGACCTCGAGGGCCTCGTGGCCCTCGAGGGGCGCTGCTTTTCGGGGACCGATGGGCTCTTTAGCCGCCGCCAGCTGCGTACCCTGCTCTCCTCCCCGCGCTGCGCGTGGCTCGTGGCCGGCCACTTCGAGGGTGCGGCATGCCTGCTCATCGCGGCCAATGGCCGCGCCCGGTGGGGTCGCCTCTATTCGCTGGCGGTCGATCCCGCGTACCGCAATCGCGGCGTGGCGCGAAAGCTGCTTACCGCATCCTTTGCCTGGTTTCGCGCGCAAGGCGTGGCCCTGGTGCGCGCCGAGGTCAAAAGTGACAACCACGCGGCGCGCCGCCTCTACGCCAGTCTGGGTTTTACGGAAGACCGCGTGCTTGCCGACTATTACGGCCCCGGACACCCCGGCATCAAACTCTCTCGTCCCCTTTAGGAATACGCGCGGGCAGGCGCAGGAAAAAGAGCGAGCCCCCGGCCTCGCGCGCCTCGCAACCGACCGTGCCCCCGTGCCGTTCGGCAATAGCGCGCGCGGCGCGCAGCCCCCCGGGCGCGCCCGCGGCGTCGAATAACTGAGCACGGGCCTCGGCCGAAAGCGCGGTCCCGCAATCGCGAATCGCGATCACCCCAAACCCCGCCTCGGCCGTGACCGCGATCTCGATGGTCGTATGGGCCGGGGCGAGATCGACGGCATGGGAGACGAGATGGCTCAAGGCCCGCAGCAAGAGCGCCCGGTCGCCGTAGACCACCAGGGCGCTCGAGCAGGGATCGAGCGCCAGACGCACATGGCGCCCGCGCGCATATTCGGCCTCCGATAGCAGCGTGTCTTCGGCGAGGCCAACGAGCGTAAGGGGCGCAAGCGCGGAGGGCGCGGGGACCGACGCGCCGCCGTCGCCGCCCAGAAGGTCGGCCACGATGCGCGCGAGCCGCTCGACATTGCTGCGCGCGATGCGCAAGAGCCTGGCATCGTCCCCGGTGAGCGCCGCCGTCCCGGTCTCGGTCAACAGGCCGAGCGCCCCGAGCGCCGACTGCAAGGGCGTCTTGATCTCGTGGCCCAAGGTCGCCACCAGATCGCTTTTGAAGCGCTCGGCGCGCTTGCGCGCGCTCACGTCGCGGGTGACCGCGACAAATCCATGGTGCGCGCCCACGGTCATGACGCTCAGACCAAGCTCCATGGGAAACACCGTGCCATCGCGCTTAAGACCGTTGACCTCGAGCCCATAGCCCGCAAGGCGCTTAGCCTCCTGTTCCACGCAGCTTGCCAGGAGGCGCGCATACTCGGGCCGTTCGGCCGCGGGCACAAGCTGGGTAAAGTGCGATCCGAGGAGCTCATCTTCCTCGTAGCCGAAGATCCGCAGGGCGTCGCGGTTCAAGGAACGCAGGCAGCCGTTATGATCGATGGTGACGATCCCCTCCTCGACATGCTCCAAGACCGCGCGGATGTAGGCCTCGCGCTCTTTGAGCTCCAGCACGGCGCGCCCGCGGGCGGCGATCTCGCACCGCAGATCCTCGTTCAACGCCTCTATGGCGGCCTTCTCGTCTTGCAGGCGCGCGACCAGAGCGCGGTTCTCGAAACGGAGCTTTAAGGACGTGGCGATGGTGCGCCCGATACGCCGCGCGGCAAGCAGCATGACCACCATGAACACAACCGCGACAACGCCCATGGCCTCATGCCAGCGCCCGCCGGCAAAAAACAGGCGCAAGGCGAGCGGCGCGAGCACCGGAATGACGAATGCGAGCGCCACCGGAACGACCGCGGCAAGGCTTATCAGCGCCGTTGCCGTCATGGCGGTCAGCATGAAAAATACAAAGACCTGCGGCAACACGGCCCGCGGAAAGAGCCAGATTGCGGCCGCACCCCACACCGAGCCGGCCGCAAGGGTCGCGGCCGCGTAATACCGGCCCCAGACTCGGGGCTCATGGGCCTTCGGGTGGGCGTGGTAGTACGCCGTCAGCCGATAGCGCGCCAGCGCCACCATGAGCACCGCGCCAAGCCAGGCCACAAGCCGCGCGGCCGGGACCGCGTGCCATTCCATGGCGGCCAGCAGGCCAGCATTGGCGAACGTGACCAAGAGCCCGGGGGGCAGGCTCGCATACAGGAGGTGCACTTGGGAGTGGAAGAGTGCGGCCGGGGCCGCCGATTCGCGCGCCCCGCCCCCTGTATCGCCCCCCTGTGCTGACTCCACGCGTCCGCCCTCGCGCCCACCTCCCCACAATATTGCAAGGGGTGTGCCAGGGTGAGGTGCTAACGCCTCTTTTGGGCCAGCCGCGCGGCGGTGCGCAGCCGCAGGGCGCTCAAGCGGATAAAACCGGTCGCGTCGCCCTGATTGTAGCGCCCGCCGTCGTCTTCGAAGGTGGCGATGGCCGGATCGAACAGGGAGTCCCCTGGCGACTCCCGTCCGACCACCATCACCTGCCCCTTATAGAGCTTGAGGCGGACCCGACCATTGACCGTTTCCTGCGACTGATCAATGAGTTGCTGAAGGAGCGTGCGTTCCGGGCTCCACCAGTACCCGTTATAGATCAAGGCCGCGTAACGCGGCATCAGGTCGTCTTTGAGATGCGCGACCTCGCGATCGAGGGTCAAGGACTCCATGGCCCGGTGGGCGCGCAGCAGAATGGTCCCGCCCGGGGTCTCGTAACAGCCGCGCGACTTGATCCCCACATAGCGATTCTCGACCAAGTCGAGCCGGCCGATGCCATGACGCCCGCCGATGGCATTGAGCGTCGCCAGCACCTGGGCCGGCGTCATGGGGGTGCCGTCGATCGCCGTCACATCGCCGCGCGTATAGGTCAGCTCCAGCCACTGCGGCGCATCCGGGGCGGCCTCCGGCGCGCTGGTCCAGCGCCACATCGAGGCCTCCGGCTCCTGCCAGGGGTCCTCGAGCACACCCCCCTCATAGGAAATATGGAGCAGGTTGGCATCCATTGAATAGGGCGAGGCGCCCTTGCGCTTGTGCTCAACGGCGATGCCGTGGCTTGCGGCATAGGCGAGCAGGCGCTCACGCGAGGTGAGGTCCCATTCCCGCCACGGCGCAATCACACGAATGTCCGGATTGAGCGCGAAATACCCGAGCTCGAAGCGCACCTGATCGTTGCCCTTGCCGGTGGCCCCGTGGGCTACGGCATCCGCCCCGGTCTCGCGCGCGATCTCGATCTGGCGCTTGGCGATCAACGGCCGCGCGATCGAGGTCCCGAGCAGATATTCGCCCTCATAGATGGCGTTGGCCCGAAACATGGGAAACACGAAGTCGCGGGCGAATTCCTCTTTCAGGTCGTCGATGTAGATCTCGCGCACGCCTGCCTTGCGCGCCTTGTCGCGCGCCGGCTCGAGCTCCTCGCCCTGGCCGATGTCGGCGGTGAAGGTCACGACCTCGCAATCATAGCGCTCGGTCAACCACTTCAGGATCACCGACGTGTCGAGCCCGCCGGAATAGGCAAGCACTACCTTTTTGACATCACTCATGGGCAAACCCTCTTAGCCCGGGACGCGCGCGGTCCTTCTGAGCCGCGCGAGCAGCCGCCGGGCGAGATCTCCGAAAAGCTCCGTCTGCGTCGGGTGCGGATGGATCGCCGAGCCCACCTGATCCAGGGTCAGTTCGGCACTGACCATGAGCACGGCCGACCCGATCAGGGTATCGGCGTGGTCGGCGAGAAAATGCACGCCGAGGATGCGCCGTGTCGTCTTGTCGGCCACCATCTTGATAAAGCCCGCGGTCTCGCCCGTGATCATGGCCTTGGCGTCCACCGAAAACGGGACCTTGATCTCGGCCGGATCGTGTCCTTGCGCGCGGGCCTGCTCGGCCGACAGCCCGACGAACGCCGCCTGGGGCCGCGTGAAGATCACGCCGCAGTCCTTGCGCTCGTCATAGACGGCGTCATGGCCAAGCAGGGTCTGGGCCGCGACCCGCCCCTGATGGCCGGCGGTATGGGCGAGCATATAGCCCCCCACGACATCGCCCACCGCAAAGATATGCGGGACATTCGTCTGGCCGCGCGTATCGACCACCACCGCCCCGCGGCGGGTCTCGACCCCGGCGCGCTCCAGACCCAGGGCATCGGTCACCGGGCGCTTGCCGGTCGCAAGCAGGACGTAATCGGCGCTTACGGTCTGCTCACGGCCGCCACCCTCATAACGCACCACCACCGCCCCCGGGGGGCCGTCGATGCCCCGCACCGCCGCCGACGTGATGATCGTAAGCCGCTGTTCGCGCGCAAGCAGTGCCGCAAGCTGGGTCGCGACCTCGGCTTCGACCTCGGGCAGTACGCGCTCGCGCGCCTCCAGCACCGTCACCGCGCATTCGAAATCCGCAAATATCTGCGCCATCTCGAGACCGATGGCCCCGGCCCCCACGATCACCAGCCGCTTCGGGGGCGCGTCGAGGTTCCAGACCGTGTCGGACGTCAACACCGCCTTGCCGTCAGCCCCCGGGATCGGCGGGACGAAGGGCGGCGCGCCGGTGGCGATGACGGCGCTCCCAAAGGTGATGCGGGCGCCACTGGCCCCGGCCTTTGGCGCCTGCCGCTCATAGGGGTCCTTGGCCGCGCCCGGCACGATCACGGCGCTATGGGCCGAATCGAAATACGCATAGCCCTCGCGGACATCGATGCGTACCCCCTTGTCGGTCTTCAGCGCCATTTCCC
Source organism: Pseudomonadota bacterium (assembly GCA_021819245.1). GTDB lineage: Bacteria > Pseudomonadota > Gammaproteobacteria > Acidiferrobacterales > Acidiferrobacteraceae > Acidiferrobacter. Next base: position 12,935 of record JAKARI010000041.1, read on the forward strand.
CACGGGTCGTAAGCACCCGCCGGCGCATGGTGTCGAGACCCCCCCAATCGAGGGTGGGGTTGCCGGTATTCTGCACGCCCAGATCCGCGTCGTGCCGGCGATCGCGAATCCGGTCCGCGGCCGCGCGCCAGGCCTTCGAGGGGATGCAGCCGCGCCACAGGCATTCGCCGCCCGGCAGGGGCGCATCGTTGACCATGACCACGCGCCGGCCGTGATCGGCAAGCTCGCGCGCGCAGTCCTCGCCGCCGGGCCCGCCCCCTATGATCAACACATCGCAATCGTAGCCGCTCATGTCGGCTGCGAGGATCGCCGCGGCGCGAGGTTGTGCGGCGCGCGAGGCCTGGGCCGGCGCCTCTCTTTTTGCCTCGACCGGCTGGGCGGGCGCCCCGGGCTGTATAAGCCACTGCGGATCTTCCACCAGCCCCTTAAAGGTATTGAGGAACTTGGCGGCCTCCGCGCCGTTTACGATCCTGTGGTCGGCGGTGATCGTAACCGGCATGCCCTGCGGCTGGGTGCTCGCGATGGCAAAGATCGCCGAGGTCCCGGGCACCGGAATGGCATCGAATTGGGCGACACCGAGCATACCCATGTTGGAGATCGCAAATGTCGGGTTCGAGTACTCCTCGGGCTTGAGGCGCTTCAGGCGCGCGCGCGCCACGAGATCCTTCCATTGCGCGTTCAGATCGCCGATCGCGCGATGCGCCACGTTGC
>JAKARI010000016.1 GCA_021819245.1 Pseudomonadota bacterium
GGCCGGGAGCCGAAAATCAGGCGCCGGACGCCCGAAATCGCAAACGGGGGTTTCTGTGCTGACCATAAACGCCTCATCAACCTGACGGGCCGTGTGGGGGGTGCATTATGTCACACCTTGATCGGCCTCTGTCTAGGCTCGTGCGTAAAAGGCAAGGGGCGCACGGCCGTGTATCATGGACCCTTTGCAACGCCCCCTGGCGCGGCGGCGCGATGCCGCCTGTCGCGTACGTGCCAGGTAGCGCTGGGCTTATGGAATCGACCGGGGGGTTGACCGGCGGGGCCTTGCCGGCCCGGCCTGTGGCCGTTTGTGGCCGTGTACGGCGGATCCCGTAGGCGCCTTACCGCCCGCGCGCCACGCCCCATGCAACGATTCAACCGTCAAGAGAATCAGGATGCCGCCTCATTTAGCACACCCCGCTACAAGCCCTGCCGACAAACGCTCATTTCATCTCGACTGGCCGGCAAAGATCATGCTGCTTGCCGTCCTCTCCTCGATATTTCTCGCCGCCATGGATCAGACCGTGGTATCGACGGCGCTGCCGACGATCGCCCGTGACCTGCACGCCGTCAAAGAGCTGCCTTGGGTGGTCACGGCCTACCTGCTGACCTCCACAATGTGCCTTCCCGTTTATGGCAAGCTAGGCGATCTGATCGGGCGCAAGCCCCTGTTGCAGGCCGCCATTGTGCTGTTTCTGGCCGGCTCGGCGCTGGCCGGCCTTTCGCAGAACATGCTCGAGCTCATCGTGTTACGCGCCCTTCAGGGGATCGGTGGCGGCGGGCTGCTCGTCACCGCGGTCGCGTCGATCTCTGATTTTATCCCGCTTACGGAACGTGGCCGTTATCAGGGCCTCGTCGGAGGCGCCTTCGGCTTGGCCACCCTGATCGGTCCCTTTCTCGGGGGCTTCATTGTCCAACACGTGAGCTGGCGCTGGATTTTCTATATCAACATACCGATCGGCGTGGCCGCCTTCATCGTCGTGACGGCGGCCTTGCCGCGTCGCGCACGCGAGCCTCATCCCGCAGTGGACATAGGGGGCATGATACTGCTGACGGCAGGCCTTGGCATGCTCGTGCTCGGCGCGAGCCTCTCGGGATCGGTACTGCCCTGGCCGTCGCCCTTTCCATGGATCCTGCTGGGTGCGGCGCTTACGCTGCTCGTCGCCTTTGTGCTCGTCGAACGGCGGCATCCCGAACCCGTCCTGCCGCTTGCGTTCTTCCGCTTCCGGACGTTTGCCTTTAGCGCCACCACCGCCTTCTTCGTCGGAGGCGCGATGCTCGGGTCGATAAGCTTCCTGCCGCTTTATCTTCAGGCCGTGCGCGGCCTTGACCCCACGCGATCGGGACTCGAGTTATTGTTTTTGCTCGTCGGCATGCTCGTCATGTCGATCGTAAGCGGTCGCCTGATCAGCCGCAGGCAGCGCTACCGCGCGTTTCCCATCGCCGGTGCCGCGCTCATCACGGCCGCCCTGTGGCGTCTGTCCGGCTTGACCGCCACCATGCCTTTGTGGCACCTGGACATCATCCTCGTCGTCCTCGGTATTGGCCTCGGCATGACTACGCAGGTGCTGGTCCTGTCGGCACAGATCACGGTCGCCCATCGCCATCTGGGGGTTGCCACATCCACCATATCGCTGTTTCGTTCCATGGGCGGCACCCTGGGTGTGGCCACCTTTGGCGGCATATTGGCCACCTTCCTGCGCAGGATGCCTGCGAGCCGCCCGGCGACCGAGGCGGCACGCATCGTCGCCGGGCTGCGCACCGACTTCACCATCGCCATGCTCCTTGGCATCGCGGCCTTCATGGGCACCTGGTTTCTCGAGGAGATGCACATCCTCGCCGAGCGGCGCAAGGCGCTTTAATGAAAGCCTTTTTCGAAGGGGTCGGTGCGGCCGCCATAGGCCCATGGCCACGAGCGCCCTCGACGTGCAGACAGGCGCCGCCTGCCGCCGGATCTGCCGGAAAAGCGCCGTGGCGCGCGCCTCATGACGTGGGCCCTTCAGGCCGGGCCCTTGCGTTTCAGGGGTGTGACACTTATCTTAGTATCAGTATTGCTAATGCCCATAACGATATACAGGGGGGATTGGATGTCTTAGGCCATTGACCACACGGAGGAAATACCTATGAAAATAAAGCGCATGATGCCGCTCATCGCGGCGACCGCCCTGATGGCATCACAGGCGGCTATGGCCCTGCCCATCATGATCGAAGGTGCAGGCGGCGGCGGGCTCAACCCCTGGGCCCTGATCGCAAACGGCAGCTCCAAGCACATCGTCACACCGGCAGTATTCGGCACCTTCGGCACCACACCCGAATATGACCTGTATTCGGCGGGCGTCAACCTCTCCATCTCGAAATATGCCGAGGTCTATTACACCCACCAGTACATGGGCCTGCCGGAGAGCATGACGGCCACCCTCGATAGCGGCGTCAAAAGCGGCTTTCTCCCAACCGACGTCACCAATCTCAACAGCGTCGAGCAGGATATCATCGGTGGCAAGCTCCAGGTCTATCACGGCAGCGGGCTCATCCCCGCCATCGCCGTGGGCATGAACTACCACATGACGTCCGCGCCCCTGCCGCTCGCGCTCACGGCGCATGCCAATGGCGCCGACTATTACGTGACGGGGACCGGGATCTATCCGCTGTTGGGCAGCCACATCGTGCTCAACGCCGACCTCTACATCACGCGCTCCAATTATCTCGGCCTGCTCGGCCAAGGCGGCGCGGACCACCGCAGCTACAGCGCTCAAGGGGGCGCGAGCGTCGGCTATTTCGTGGCCAAGGACGTGGTGGTCGGGGCGGAATGGCGCAGCTTCCCGGGCAACAACCTCGCCGCCGCCCAGGCCTATCTCGCCACACAGATGGCAGACCCTGGCGTCGATATGAAACAAAGCGACTGGTATGACGGGTTCATCGCCTACATGCCCAATCCGAAGTTCTCGGTAGTGGCCGCCATTTTGGATCTTGGCAACATGGCGAACATCCCCCCCGACTCGAACAATGCCAATCAAAACGGCTTTTATGTCAGTATGAACGCCGCCTTCTGATCAGGCACGGCACCCCTCAAGGCCGCGCGGTCCGTGCGGTCTGCGGGAGGTCTTTATCTTGGGTCCCCTCGCGGGACCTTTTTTGAGGGCACAAGGGGCGCGGGCATAGGCCGCGCTTAAACCGCCGCGCCGGAGATTCGCGATACCCGCACGGGTGGACCCAGGCAGGACAATGGGGTGGGGCCCGGGACAGACGGGCGCACAAGCCGACTAGGCCTTGATGGCCGCCGTCTCGTAAAAGAGCTCCTTTAACCCGACCAGATCCGGAATGCCTGCGCGTTTGCCGTCGATATCGAGCGACACCGCCAGATAGGGATGGACGGCGTCCTCATCCGTGAGGAGTACAGACGGGGTCTCTATGGTCCGCGACTGGGGCTCGGCGTTGACCAGGATCGCGAAGAACTCGGTCGGTGCGCGGCCGGGAAGCGGATAGAACACCGCCACCCGGGACTTAGGCCCGATGATTGCCGGCGGCCCCCAGAAACGCCCCACGTCGCACACCGCGACGGGCCGCGAGCGCCACCCCATCACCCCCAAGACCCACGCGGGACTGAGCGGTACCGGTGTCAGTGCCTCGACTGTCCCGACCTCCGCGACCAGCGCGCTCGGCACCAACAGATAGCGATCGCCGACCGGCAATAACAGGGCGTGGACACGGTCATTGGCCAAGGCCATGGTTGCCCTCCAAGGCATGCAGGTAAGAGGCGAGCACATCAGCGGCCAACACCAGGGTCGGGTTGCCCTGCCGCATTTCCACCCCCGGGAACAGATTACGGCCGGGGACGGGTGCAGGCCCAAGCGGGGTAAAGGGCTCGATGCGCAACCCGATGGCGGGCAACAACTTGAGGTCATCGACCAACAGTCCGACCGGCCGCGCCCCATGGATACCCAAGAATACCGCCCGCGTCCAGGGGCCTTCGGGGACCGGTGTCCAATCCGGCCCCAGGGCATAGGCGACCCACGACGCCCCCTGGACGCTGCGGCGGGCGGCCGCCTGCCCCTTCGGTTCGACAAGCATGTTCTCGCGCGGCTCCACGACGATATCCGGGAGATTGGGCATGAGAAACACCTGTCCGGAAAACCGCAATTGCAGGTAGTGGCGTACGTCGGTCATGCGTGGCCCCGCCGCAGCAGCACCTCAATCTCCTTGCGCAGGTCCTCCTCCTGATAGGGCTTCCCGAGGTAGACATCGACCCCAAGCGCCATGGCGCGCTCGCGATGCTTGTGTCCCGATCGCGAGGTAATCATGATAATGGGGACGTGGCGCACGCGCGTATCGGCGCGCACCCGTGTCGTAAGCTCATAGCCGTCCATGCGCGGCATCTCGATATCCACGAGCATGACATCGGGAATGCGGTCGCGCAGGCGCTCAAGGGCCTCGACCCCGTCCTTGGCCGTCTCGACATCGTAACCCTGTTTTTGCAGCAGGCGGCTCGTGACCTTGCGCACCGTAAGCGAATCATCGACTACCAGGACATACGGCCGTTCGACAACCGGCGCCTCAGGCACCGCCGTCACCTGCAGGCCCCCACCCTCGCTCCACAGGGCCGGGATATCGAGAATCAGCAATACCCGCCCATCGCCCATGATGGTCGCCCCGGCAAGCCCGCGGATCTCACTCAATTGCGGCCCCAGGGACTTGACCACGATCTCGCGCGTCCCGAACAGGTCGTCTACCGCCACCGCCACCTCGCGCGCATCGAGCCTCAGGAGCAGAACCGGTAGCTTGCGTGGCCATTCGCCCCCGCGCGGGATGGCAAGTCGCGCGTTCAAGTCCATGAACGGATAGTCCTTACCCCCATAGCGCAGGTTCGGGCGATCGGCGGCCAAGGCCTCGGTGATGGCCCCGGACGGCGCCTCCACGATATTGACGATGGCCGCAAGCGGGATCGCGAACATCTGATCGTTGCACCCCACCAGCAGGGCCTGGGCAATCGAGAGCGTAAGCGGCAACCGGATAACAAACGTCGTCCCCCGGCCTGCCTGGGTCTCGACACTGATCGCGCCCCCGAGCTTTTTCACCTCGCTATGCACGACATCCATGCCCACGCCGCGGCCCGACAGATGCGTGATCTTCGCGGCCGTCGAGAAACCAGGCAGCAGGATGAACTGCATGGCCTGCTCATCGCTCACAACCGCCGCCGTCGGCATGAGCCTGCGCTCGATAGCCTTGGCGCGTATGCGCTCGACATTAAGTCCGGCGCCATCATCCGACACCCGGACCACGATCTCTCCGCTCTCCTGAGCGGCCTGTATGGTAATGGTCCCCACCGGGGGCTTGCCCAGGCGCGCGCGTTCGGCCGCCGACTCGATCCCATGATCGATGGCATTGCGAATCATGTGCTCGAACGGGCCAATCATGCGCTCCAGAAGGTGGCGGTCGAGTTCGACATCGGCATCCGCCAAAACCAGTTCGACGCGCTTATTCAGCTCACGCGCCGTCTGCCGGACGATCTGGCGCAATCTATGGGCCTGAGTGGCGAATCGCACCATGCGCGTACGCATCAGGCCTTCCTGAAGCTCGGTATTCACCCGCGCCTGCTGTTGGAGCACCGCCTCCGCCTGACCTGCCACGCCGTCTAGCGTCCCATGCACCGTGATCAGGTCGTGCAGGTTCTCTGTCAGGCCTCGCGACAGCTGCTGGAGCCGCGAGTATCGATCGAACTCCAGGGGATCAAAGTCCGGGGCGGCATTGCCCTCGTCGAGCCGAGAGCGCGACATGATCTGGGACTCGGCCTGTATCTCGAGTTCGCGGACCTGATCCCGGAAACGCTTGACGTTGCCGTTTAGCTCCGTGAGGTGGGCCTTTAGGCTAAAGATCTGCTGCTCCATGCGCGCGCGTGCAATGCTGACCTCTCCGGCATAGGCCACCAGCCGGTCGAGGAGCGCGGTATGCACGCGCACCTGGCTTGCCGCCTCGGCCTTGAAGAGGTCCTCCGCGGGATCGTTTCGCGCCGGCGATTCGACGGTCGCGGCAGCGGGCGCCACTGCGGGTATCGGGGCCGGGGGCGGAGCCGGTCCATCGGGGGCCCGGCCCCCATCGGCGGGATGTGCCGCCAAGGCCTGCGCGGGGCCCTCGCCCGCGACATCGCGGCCCGACACGAAGGCGCTATAGAGCTCGCCCAACTGCTCGGCCGCCGAATCCAGGAGCGCAAACAAGCGGTCATCACGCGGCTGCAGGCCTTCTTCGACGCGCCGCAGGAGATCTTCCGTGGCGTGCGCCAAATCACCCATGCGCACCGCCCCGCACATGCGCGCGCCCCCCTTCAGGGTATGCAAGACGCGCTTTAGGGAATCGAGCAGATCGCTGCGATCGCGGCGATCGCGCCACTGGACGAGCGCCGCCTCGAGACTATCCAGGAGATCACGCGCCTCGTCCCGGAAGATGGCGCGCAGCTCCGGATCGACGGCCTCGGGGGGCATATCATCCGTGGTCTGCGTATCTGCGCCCGGCGGGGCAAATCGGGGAATCGGCTCAACGGATTGTGCCTCGGACGGCTTGGCCGAGACCTGATCGGCCATGGCCCGGTCCTCGCGAGCCTCTGTCTCGCTGCGCTCCTCGGGCCCCGGCTCATGGGTCCCCTCGTGCAAGGCCAGATTCTTTTGCCACCAGGTGAGTCCCGGCGTCGGCAGGCCCTCTCGGACGAGCGCCTCGAGGCCGCTGGCGAGGTCTACAAACGGTGCCTCTGGGTCGCCGTCACTACCAAGGGCCGCAAACAGCCCTTCAATCGCAGCGGCCAGATGCGTCATGAAGTCGACGGCCTCGGCCCCGAGAGGTTTCTGGTCGAGTTCACGGGCCTGGAGATAGCGCTCCAGGCCCGCACACGACTCGGCCATGGCGAGCAAGGCCACGGAACGGGCACTGCCCTGCATGGTATGAACGGCCCGGAGCAGGTCCGCCGACACCGGGCGATCGGGACCACCGGCAAGGGCGCTTGCCAACACGCGCAGATGATCGCGCGTTTCGGTCACGAAGATATCGCACAGCACGGGGTCCGTCGCGAGCGGTGATACCCCCCCCGGCGCCGTGGCCCTCACCGCAGGTCGTGATCCGCCCCCATCCCCGGCCGCCGGGCTGTCCCCATCCCCGGCATCCTCGGGGGACGGCATCGCCGCCCCCCGATCCGCCTGAGACAGGATAACAACCTCGTCGGCTGCGGCCTCGGATCGCGGCGCACCCGGCTCGCGCCCGGCCGCCAGCGCCTGAAGGGCGTCCCGAACAACAGCCATCTCCGGTAGCCCCTGACCCTGCTCCACGGCTACTATCCAATCCCGCACCACCTCGTAGGCGCGCGTCACCCAGGCCAGCATATCGGGGTTGGCCGTGCGCTCGCGGGCACGGACCTTGTTCAACAGCATCTCGGCATCATAGGAGAGCTCGGCGATCTCGCCTGCCTCAACCATGCGTCCGCTGCCTTTCAGGGTATGAAACGCGCGGCGCGCGATGGCCACGGCACTTTCATCCGAGAGGTCGGCACGCCATGCGGGCAACGCCTCCTCGAGCTGGGTGACGGCCTGATGGGCATCTTCCAGGAATACCGGCAGGATCTCCGGGTCTATGGCAAGCTGCGATGCCATGACCACCGGGGCCGGGCCCTTGGGTGGGATCGGGGCGGGCGATACAACGGGAGAGGAAACGGCCCCGCTCGACAGTCCGCTCAGCGGCCGCGCCAAATCCATGAGTTCGGCGGGACGCATGGGGCGGCCCCGCTCCAGACCGTTGACGTGGGCCTCGAGCCCGGCGACTGCGGCCGCCAGGGCCTCGGCAAGCGCCCCCTCGGGCGAGAGGCCGCCCTGTACCAGGCCGTTGAGCGCGCCCAGCAGGGCATGCGCCAGATCGGCAGCCGGTTCTTCTTCGAGTACCCGAAAGGCGGCCTCCACCTGCGAGGCCAGACCCGGCGCCCCTGCCAACCCCTCGCGATCCCTGGGGGAGGCGGCAAACGCCAGGAACGCCGCCTCAATGCGCGCGAGGTTGGCGCGAATCTCCGCAGCCACTGCGCCGACCAGCTGCCGCCGATCCTGGGCCGACAACGGGGCCTCGGAGACCTCCATGCCACTGGTATCCGGCGCCGAAGAGAGATTCGCAAGGGCTCGAGTTTGCTCGGCGACGCCAAGCTGCCAGTCAGACGCGCCATAGGGAATTTCACGGGCCGCGCTCTCGATCTGCAAGAGCCCCTGGGCCAAGGCCATGGCCACAGCCCCCGACTTCTGCAAACGCCCATCGGCGAGCGACCGGCAGGCATCGGCCACTGCCGACGCGAGCGCCCCCAGCGGCGCTACCTCGAGGGTCACGAAGGTCTTTGCCATCTTGTCGAGCAGCACTATAAGCTCGCCATTGGCGTTGCCCTCGATCTCGTGCGGATCGAAGCAACGCGACAACAAAGACTGGGCCTGCGCGATCTCCTGGCTGAGCGCGCTTGCAATCGATCGCAGCGCAGCCATGGCGGCCTCGGGGGGCTGATCCGAAACCGGCGGCGCAAGGGCAAAGGCCTCACGAACGGCTATGATCGCAGGATCGGACGATTGCCCCTCGCGTAACGAAAACAGCATGTCACGCGTCAACCGCTCGCACGCGCTCCGGATACCGCTCTTGTCCTGGCCATCAGCGAAACGCTTGAGCAGCTGATCGAGTCGCGACACAAGCTTCTTGTCTTCGACATGCGGATCATGCTTGACGGTCACGAGCCGCAGAAAGGCCTCGGCCACCCACAGGCACTGGGCGGCCGGCGCAAACGCCACATGGGCACGCCAGCCTCGTACAAGGTCCGGCATACTGCGCCGCTGCCCATCGTCGGCGGTGCCCTTGAGCCATCTGAGCAGGGCCATCTGAAATACCGAACGCTGCCGGCGAAAGGCCTCTATGAATCCCGCATCATTGGTGGCCGTCATCCCGGGTGGCCGCGGCGTGAGATCCACCTGAAAGAAGGCCTGTGGCGGGAGCGGTTCTGCGCCTCGGCCGGCGCGCAGCTCGTTGGCCAGCCCAAGCAGGCTCAAACCATCGCCCAGGCCGCGGGTCTGCACCCGATCGAGGATATCCGGCAGCAGCAGCAGCGCGCGCGCCAACGGCTCGAGGGCCTCCTCACGCGGCGGCTCGGTGGCGGTCAGCAAGGCCTGCACCGAGGCCTCGGCCTCGCCCACGAGGTCTGCGAGGGCGTCTACCTCCACCATCTTCAGTGTACCGCGGACCTGGTGGAGATAGCTCGCGCACAGTCTCAGCTTGGCCTCGTCGGCGCGATGCTCGACAAACGCCTCGAGCGCAAACCGCGCCTGCTTCAAGGTCTCATCTATCTCGTCTTTGACCCACCCGAGCGTCCCGAGATCGATACGGCTTTCGGTGACCATCTTACCCCCGGCCGGCACGTCCGCCCTCAAGCCGGCAGCTTGAAGCCCGCAACCGACGCCTGCAGTTCACCCACGAGATCGGAAAGCTTGGCAATGGACTCGGCCGTCTGTTGGGTGCCCGCGGACGTAGTCGCTGTCGCCGCCTGAATCTCGGACATGCTCGTCGAGACCGTGGTGGCCGCCTCAGATTGTGCGCGCGCATCCCTGGCGATGCGTACAATCAGTGCCGAAAGCTGCTCGGATACGGATTCGATCTGGCCGAGCGCCTGGCCGGCCGCGTCCGCCAGACGCGTACCTTCGACCACGCCGTTCGTTGCCCTTTCCATCGAATTGACCGCCTCGTTGGTATCGGCCTGAATGGTCTTCACCAGGTCGGCGATCTGCTTGGTGGCGCCGCCGGACCGTTCTGCGAGCCTTTGCACTTCATCTGCCACCACCGCAAACCCGCGCCCGGCGTCTCCGGCCATGGCCGCCTGAATGGCGGCGTTGAGCGACAGAATATTGGTCTGCTCGGCAATATCATTGATGAGCTCGACGATTTCCCCGATCTGCTGCGAGCTCTCGCCGAGACGCTTGATGCGCTTGGCGGTTTCCTGAATCTGCTCGCGCATCTCATCCATGCCCTTGATCGTATTCTGCACGGCCTCCGCGCCGCGCTTGGCGGTCACCACCGAGCCTTGCGCCACCTCGGCGGATCGGCCGGCGCTCTGGGACATGTCGTCCATGGATTTGGCCATCGTGCGTATGCGCTCGGTGGTCGCCAGGATCTGCGCAGCCTGGCGCGTGGCCGCCTCATGGAGCTCGACGGCCGTGCGGCGACTGCGATTCGACGCCGCCGCCACTTCCTGCGCCGTGGAGTTGATGCGGTACACGACGTTACGCATCTCCTTTACGGCGTAGTTTATGGAGTCGGCGATGGCGCCCGTGATCTGCTCGGTGACCTGCGGCTGAATCGTCAAATCCCCATCGGCAAGGTCGCCCATCTCATCGAGAAGCTTCAAAATCGCGTCTTGCGTCTCGCGGTTCTGATTGGCGCTCTGACGCGCGCGCTGGCGCTCGTCGCCGACGAGTTTGCGTCCCAAAAGGAGCAGGAACAGGAGCGATAGCCCGGCCAAGGCGTAGCCCGCGAATTTCTCGAACTGGCGCTCGTGCGAAAGCGCGATGTAGCTATTGGCAAGCCTGCGGCTTTGAGACAGCAGTTTATTGCTCTGATGGAGAATCACGGTGCTTGCGCGTTGCGCTACGAACAGCGGGGCGGCGTCCGCCAGGATGCCCTGCACGCCCTGGTCCATGGCGGTAAAGGTCCGGACCGCACGGGCATACAGGGCTTGCGTATTGGCCGGCAGCTGCGGCCCCAATTGCGTCTGCGTCTGCTGAAAGAGCTTGGCGTCCTCGCCGAACTCGGCGGCAGCCACGGCCGCCGTGCTCCCGCCCTCGCCGAACAGATTCACCTCCATGGTGATGCGCTGGCTCAACATGCCTTGACGCGCGCCCAGGTAAATGAGCTGGGGCGACATATGATCGCGCATGCCGCGCGTCACGATCTCATCCCATAATGCAAGCAGCATGGGTGCGGTCTGATTGACGGTCGCCACATAGTCATGCGTCATGAGCGCCGGGTCTTCTTCCTTGACGATCTCATCGACGTGATGGCGCACGATGCGCCACGTGGCATCGAGCTTCATGAGCGCCGGCCGCACCACCATCGGGCTTGGCGGGATCCCTTGGCTTGCGTTACCGTTTTTGAGGTTGTTTATGATGGCCTGAAAGTCGGCGCGTGAGCGCTTGAGATCCCGGAATGCGCTTTCCTCGCCCAGCGTTGTCGCCGCCGCATCCTTCGCAATGCGCTGTGACAGCATGAGCAGCTGGTCCGACTGCTCGATGTATTTCGCGTCCCGATTGGCCTGCTGGGCCTCCGATCCGAACAGGATCGCGACCCCGACGAGCGTTGCCACCATCAGGATCAAAAGCACCGAGACGCCGGTGATGGTGCGACCCACACGCACCCCCCCGCTGCCGCGCTCGCCCTTGGCGCGCTTTGCCGGCGCAGGTTGGACCTCGACAAATCGCTCGCCGGTTGCGCCGCCCATGGATGCCAGCTCTTCGGTCGGCTGATCCAAAACGACCCCCTTCTTTTTGGATAGTCTCGCCACCATGATTGCTATTCCTCGTAAACGTTCCAGTATGCGCCCGATGGCTTGCCGTGCCGCGACCTCAAGCCGCCACGTGCTTGAAAGTCAGGCTTTCCGTCAATGAACGCAGATCAAAGACGCCCCATAACGTATCGTTCTGGGCATATGCAGTCTGCACATGCATGAGAACGGCGTTGTCGAGCCCCGCGATGTCGCGCCGATCCCGCTCGGCATCGAAATGCTTCAATCCCAAAACCTCGTTAACCACAAGCGCGGTACTGAATTCACCGACATGCATCACGAGCAGGCGCGCCTTGTCATCCATGGGCACAGGCGCCTTCCCGAAGTATTCGGCAAGATCGATGATGGTCAAAAGCGAACCGCGCACATTGGCCACCCCCTTGACCCAGCGTTTCGTGCCCGGGACCCGCGTGAGCTCCGGCCGCACCAGGACCTCTGCGACCTGATCGAGGGATACAAGCAAAGACAGGCCCGCCAGCCGAAATCCCAACCCGCTCCAGAGCGGCGCGGCCTGCGTCTGCTCCGGCAGGCCCGGGGCTGACGCCCGCGCCTCGGCCTGCATCCTAAGGAGGAGCGCGAACGCACTGTCCTGAGCGATATCGCTCACAGCGCGCGAATCTTATCGAGCAGCACGCTTTCCACTACGGGCTTCACGATGTAATCCTTCGCACCCTGACGCAGGCCCCAGGCCTTGTCAGTCTCCTGTCCCTTGGTGGTGCAGATAATGATCGGGATGCCGGCGGTCGCCGGGCTTTTCGATATCGTCCGGGTGGCCTCGAAACCGCTCATGCCAGGCATCACGACATCCATGAGGATGAGATCCGGGCGCATGGTCTTGAGCTTCTCGAGGCTTTCCTCGCCGCTTCTTGCCGTGGAGATCGTAAACCCATTGCGCCCCAACATCTCCTGCAGAAGGTGCAGTTCGGTTGGCGAATCATCCACCACTAAAATACTCTTAATCGCCATTAGCGCTTCTCTCCTCTTTCTCTCTTTAACACACGCATAATGCAGGACATTGCGACCACGGGCCTAATGCACATGCCGGGCAATGACCTCCACCAGCTCTTCCTGGGTAAAAGGCTTGTTGACATGCTCCTCGGACCCGGCAATGCGTCCGCGCGCCTTGTCGAACAAGCCATCCTTGCTCGAGAGCATGATGACCGGTATATGCTTGAAGTCCTTGTTATTCTTTATCAAAAGACAGGTCTGGTAGCCGTCTAGGCGCGGCATCATGATGTCCACGAAGATGATGTCCGGCCGGCGGTCTGTAATGACCGACATGGCCTCGAACCCGTCCCCTGCCGTATAGACGTCGTAACCCGCCTTCTTCAAAAGGGCCTCGGCCGTTCGTCGTATCGTATTGCTGTCGTCAATTACCATAACCTTGATGCTCACGGGAATCCTCGCCGCTATGGTTCAGGCGGCCGCCTTGAGCCGCTCCTGCGCTTCTTTTCGCACCCTTATGATTTACTAGCATAAGCCATGGACAAAATCCATTTAGCGGGCGGATAAAAAATTTCCGGCCCCAGGCCCGGATACCGCGATTACGGCCCTCGGCCCGCGCGGCCAGCCGCGGCATGCGAGAAGATCCCGGTCATGCCTTTCCTTTCATTCACGCATGGTGTCACTATTGCCCCTCATACATGTAACGAGGTTTGGTCATGAGCCATGGGCCCAGTATTCACCCTGTCCCCCATCTCACAACCGCCCTCACGGGGCCCTTACTGGCCCTTGAGAAGCGGTTTTTGGAACGCGAGACGCGCATTGAACAGTGGTTTCACGAGCGCTGGCTGGCGACCCCCGCCCCCTTTTATACCTCGGTCGACCTGCGCAACGCCGGCTTCAAGCTCGCCCCTGTGGATACTAACCTGTTCCCGGGCGGATTCAATAACCTGAACCCGGCCTTCCACCCGCTCTGCGTGCAGGCCCTGCAGGCGGCGGTGGAACGCCTCTGCCCCCGGGCGGCCCGCGTCCTGTTGATACCCGAGAATCACACCCGCAACACCTTTTACTGGGAAAACATCGGCGCGCTGGTCATGTTTCTCGAGCGCGCAGGCTATGAGGTCCGTGTGGGGTCGCTCACAAGCGACATACCCCCCTCCATGACCCTGGCAAGCGGGCGCGCGATCCCCCTGGCACCCATCATACGGACCGGCGACCGTGTCGGTGTCCCGGGCTTCAACCCCTGCCTCGTGCTTTTGAACAATGACCTGTCGGCGGGCCCTCCGGCGATCCTGCAGGGCCTCGCCCAGCCGGTCATGCCGCCCCTATCGCTCGGTTGGTGGAACCGCCTCAAATCCGACCATTTCACCCAATATCAGCAACTTGCTCAGGAATTCGGTGCGCTAAACGACATCGATCCCTGGCTTATAGACCCGATCTTTCGCCGCTGCGGGCAGATCGATTTTCAAAAGCACGAGGGCGAGGATTGTCTGGCCCGGAATGTCGAGGAGGTCTTGCGTCTGGTCGGCGAAAAATACCGGGAGTACGGCATCAGCCAGGAACCTTTCGTGATCGTCAAGGCCGACACCGGGACCTACGGCATGGGCATCATGACCGTACGCCACGCAGACGAGGTGCGCCAGCTCAACCGCCGCCAGCGCAACAAGATGGCGGTCATCAAGGAGGGCCAGACGGTCCAGAAGGTCATGGTGCAAGAGGGCGTCTACACCTTCGAGACGCTCGGTCCTGAGCTTGCCGTGGCGGAGCCCGTGGTCTATATGATCGACCACTTCGTGGTGGGCGGTTTTTACCGCCTCCATGAGACGCGCGGCACAGATGAGAACCTGAACGCGCCCGGCATGCAATTCCGGTCACTCGCCTTCGCCGAATGCTGCGCAAACCCCGACGGGGCCCTGTCCCCGGATGCGGGACCCAATCGCTTTTATGCCTATGGCGTCATCGCGCGCCTGGCCCTGCTGGCCGCCGCGCGCGAACTCCAAGGGGCGCCTGGGAGCACAAAATGACGCGGCGACTCGCGGTGGTGATGGATCCGGTCGATCACATCAAGGCCTACAAGGACACCACCGTGGCCCTGCTACGCGAGGCCGCTTCGCGTGGCTATAGCATAGATTTCCTCGAGGCGCGCGACCTTGCGCTCGCCGCCAATCGCCCCGTGGCGCGGGTACGCAGCATGACTGTACGCGACTCGGACGAGGACTGGTGCGAACTTGGTGATGCGCGCGACATGGCGCTGGAAGATGCTGATGTCATATTGATGCGTAAAGACCCGCCCTTCAATATGGACTACATCTACGCGACCTATCTGCTCGAACACGCGCAGGCGGCCGGGGCGCTCGTTATCAACGATCCGGCAAGCCTGCGCAATGCCAACGAAAAGCTGTTTGCGACCTGGTTTCCGGACTGCACGCCCCCTACCCTCGTGACCACCCGCAAGGAGGCCCTGCATGCCTTCCTGCGCGAACATGGAGACATCGTAGTAAAACCCCTGGATGGCATGGGCGGGAGTTCGGTCTTCCGGGTGACGAGGCACGATCCGAACATCAATGTGATCTTTGAAACCATGACCGGCAACGAACAGCGCCCAACCATGGCGCAACGCTATCTGCCGGAGATCGCCCAAGGCGACAAACGCATCCTCATGATAGATGGGGAACCGGTCCCGTTTGCCCTGGCGCGCGTACCTGCCCCCGGCGAGACCCGTGGCAATCTCGCGGCCGGGGGCACCGGGGTCGGCCGGCCACTGAGCGCATCGGACCGGCGGATCTGCGAACGGGTTGGCCCAGCACTGCGCGCACGCGGCCTGACCTTTGTCGGACTCGACGTCATAGGGGAGTCACTGACCGAGATCAATGTCACAAGCCCTACCGGGCTGCGTGAACTCGACCGGCTCTTTCACCTCAATATCGCCGCGGACCTTTTCGATGTCCTGGAGCGCAAAATGACCAAGGGCGCCCGCACGCCATGACGCAAGCCCGGCTCAAGCCTGCCGACCGCCTCGGCATTGCGGTATTCCTGACGGGGCTCCTGGAGCTCGTGCTGATCCTGGGCGTGCGCTTTGACATGCCCCGTGGATCGCATGGGCACGCGCTCGATGTGACGCTGGTCCAGGCGGCGAGCCGCACAAAGCCCCGTCATGCGCGAAGGCTCGCCCAGGTCAACGTGGACGGCGGGGGCGGCCTCCACAAAAAACGCGCCGCCCATACCCCGCTCGTCGCCACCGCCAAGGATGGAGGGACCCCGCGGCCGCAGATCGAGCGGCGCGCGCATCACGCGCCGCTCGATCGCCTGCGGTTGCTGCACACGCGCCGTAGCCCGCTGCGCGTGACGTTCGCCCAACCCGCCTGGCAGCTCCATGCCGCGATCGCCGAGCAACTGGGTATCGCCCAGCAACTCGCCAGCGAAGAGGCGCGCCTGAAGGCCGAGATTCATCGCGACTGGCGCGCCGCCCGCGCCGCGGGCCGTGGCCGCAGTGGGGTGTCGGCGCGGGAGTTCGCTTACGCGAGCTACATCATACGTTGGGTGCGGCACATGGAGCGTTTTGGCAGCCGGCAATACCGGCGCATGTTTGCCGGGCAGGATCTTAGTGGATCGCTCGTGCTCGAGGTCAGCATTCTCAGAAATGGCAGCCTAAAAGACGTCAAGATCCTGCGCCCATCGCCTTATGCCGCATTGAACCGCGCGGCCATCATCATGGTGCGGC
The DNA here is from genome assembly GCA_021819245.1 of Pseudomonadota bacterium. Lineage (GTDB taxonomy): Bacteria > Pseudomonadota > Gammaproteobacteria > Acidiferrobacterales > Acidiferrobacteraceae > Acidiferrobacter. Next base: position 16,208 of record JAKARI010000016.1, read on the forward strand.
GCGCCGCCCCCTTTGCGCCCCTTCCGGCCGTGCGCGGGCCCGGGCGTCAGGTCCTGCCGATCATTGAGACGTGGCGTTTTGAAGGGGGGCATATGACGGATGTCATACCCTCGACAAACGCCACTCCGTAAATCCGGGCGTCCCTTGAAAGGCCCGCAGGCATGCCCGATACTAGCCGTGGGCTTATGAAAGACCGTGCGTCTTGGTGATAGCCATCGGCGAGAGGCCTGTCACCCACCGCATCCGGCAATCGGCACGTGCAATGCGCTGGATGCGCGAAACCGGCCTATCCATCACGTCGCTGCGAGGACCTCATGAACATGACCACACCGCTCGCCAATCAATTTCTCATCGCCATGCCCGGACTTGGCGACCCCCACTTCTTTCGCACAGTCACCCTGGTCTGCGAACACAGCGCGGAAGGGGCCATGGGTATCATCATCAACCGGCCTGTCGATCTGACCCTGGGCGAGGTTTTCGAGCAGCTCGACATCGCCCATTCCGACTCCCGAGCGGCCGGACAGGCGGTCTATTTGGGCGGTCCCATTCAGAATAACCGCGGCTTTGTCTTGCATGAGCCCCTCGGCGCCTATGAATCGACCTTGGCCGTCAGCGCGACACTGGGCGTGTCGACCTCACGCGACGTCCTTGCTGCCATTGCCAATCACAAGGGCCCGGCGCACTTCCTGCTTGCCTTGGGCTACGCGGGGTGGGGCCCCGGGCAACTGGAACAAGAGATTGCCGATAACGCCTGGTTATGCGTGCCGGCAAGCGCCGAGATCCTCTTTAAGACGCCTTCCGAGGCGCGCTGGTCGGCGGCCGCCCATTTGCTTGGCGTCGACATGGCCCAGCTCTGCGGGGACGTGGGCCACGCGTGAGTGCGGAGACCTACCTGGGGTTCGATTACGGGACGAAGAGCATAGGGGTCGCGGTCGGGCGCCTTCCGGGCGCGCGCGCAGAGGGGGCCGGGTGCATCGCCGGATCGAGGAGCGGACCGGACTGGAATGCCATCACGCGGCTTGTGGAGCTCTGGCAACCCCAGGGGCTGGTCGTGGGGCTTCCTCGCAACATGGACGGCACCGACAACCCCATGACCGCCTTCAGTCTGCGTTTTGGAAGGCGCTTGGACGGCCGCTACCATATCCCGGTATACTGGGTCGACGAGCGGCTCACGACGGTCGCGGTCCGCGAGCATGTCCTGGAGACCGGTGTGCGCAAGACCCGGCGCAAGGCCATGCTCGACACCCTCGCAGCCGTCGCAATCCTTCAGGCATTCTTTGATGAGCCGCAATATCGCATGCGCTCAGGAGCACCATAAAAGGATGGGGTACCCGTGATCGACGTGGAAGAAGCGCTTGCGCGCGTCATCGACGGCGCCCGATCCTTCAGGGAACGCAAGCCCGTGCTTATCGGCATTCACACCGGCGGGGTGTGGATCGCGGAGCGCCTGCACAAGGGCCTGGGGCTCGTTGAGCCGCTCGGGACACTCGATATCTCGTTTTACCGCGATGACTTTAGTCGCGTCGGCATCCACCCTCAGGTCAAGACCTCGCACCTCCCGATCCCGCTCGACGGGCGTCACATCATTCTGGTCGATGACGTACTCCATACCGGGCGCACCATAAGGGCGGCCATGAATGAGATATTCGACTTTGCGCGGCCCGCATCCATCGCGCTTGCGGTCCTGATCGTGCGCGATGGACGGGAGCTCCCCGTGCAGCCCGATATCGCCGGAGTGGCCATATCGCTCAAGCCATGGCAACACATAAAACTCACGGGGCCCGACCCCTTGGGTATCCGGATCATGGAGAAGAGTGAGTGATGGCGATTGAGCCCGACAATGCCTACCACCTCCGGCACTTCCTCACAACCGAGGACCTCAGTGGCGGAGCAATCGGCGAAATCCTCGATACCGCCGAATCCTTCATCAGTGTCGGCGAACGGGAGATCAAGAAAGTGCCGCTGTTGCGCGGCAAGACGATCGTCAATCTGTTTTTTGAGGCGAGCACGAGAACGCGCACCACCTTCGAAATCGCGGGCAAACGCCTATCGGCCGATATCATCAACATCAATACCAGCGTGTCATCCACACAAAAAGGCGAGAGCCTGCTCGATACGGTGCGCAATCTCGAGGCCATGCATACCGACCTGTTCGTGGTCCGTCATCCGCTGAGCGGGGCTGCCGATCTCATCGCCCGCTCCGTGCCTAAGCATGTGCACGTCGTCAACGCCGGCGACGGGCGCCACGCCCACCCCACTCAAGGTCTGCTCGACATGTTTACCATCCGCCGCTACAAGGGTGACTTCCGGCGGCTGACGGTGGCGATCGTGGGGGATGTCCTGCACTCGCGCGTGGCCCGCTCGCAGATCCACGCCCTGACGGCGCTTGGGACCAAGGAGGTGCGCGTCGTCGGACCGCGTTCGCTGCTGCCGGCTGCAGTCGAGTCCCTGGGAGTGAGCGCCCACACAGATATGGAGACGGGGCTGGCCGGCGCCGACGTTGTCATCATGCTGCGGCTCCAGTTTGAGCGCATGAGCGGGGCCCTCATCCCGAGCGCCGGTGAATACTTCTCTCTCTACGGCCTGACCCGCGAACGCTTGGCGCGCGCCGACAAGGACGCCATCGTTATGCACCCGGGCCCCATGAACCGCGGTCTCGAAATCGCCTCGGACGTAGCCGACGGCCCCCAGTCGGTGATCCTGCCGCAGGTCACCAACGGCATTGCGGTGCGCATGGCCATCCTCGCGCGTCTTGCCGGGGCATCCGCCGGGGAGGGCCGGACATCATGAATATCGCCATAGTGGGCGGGCGCGTCATCGACCCCGCACATGATGTCGATGCCACCACATCGCTCTTCGTGCGCGACGGCATCATTGCAGGCCTCGGGGAGGCCCCCTCGGGCTTCATGCCCGAACGCACGATAAATGCTGACGGGCTGGTGGTCTGCCCGGGACTCATCGATCTGCGCGCCCGGCTGCGCGAGCCGGGATGCGAGCACAAGGGAACGGTGGAGACCGAGACGCGCGCGGCGCTCGCAGGCGGCATCACGCAACTGTGCTGCCCACCGGACACCAACCCGGCGATCGACACCGCAGTCGCGGCGCAATGGTTGATCGACCGGGCGCGATCCTTGGGAGGCGCACACATCCGGCCGATCGGCGCCCTGACGCGCGGCTTGAACGCAACACACCTTGCCGACATGCATGCCTTGCACAAGGCAGGCTGCGTGGGCGTCGGCAATGGCCTCATGCCCATCAAGGACACCGCGGTCTTGCGCCATGCCCTGGAATATGCCGCAGGGCTCGGGCTCCTTGTGTTTCTGACGCCAGAAGACCCATGGTTATCGCAGGCCGGCGTGATGCACGAGGGCCGGATGGCGACCCGCCTGGGGCTTGCGGGGATTCCCGAAAGTGCGGAGACCATAGAAATCTCCCGCGCCCTCATGCTGATCGAGGAGACGGGCGTGCGCGCCCATTTTTGCGGTATCTCATCTGCGCGCAGCGCGGCCTTGGTGGCCGAGGCCAAGCGGCGAGGCGCCATGGTCACCGCCGATACGCCTATCCACCAGTTATACGTCACGGAAGACGATGTCGGCATCTTTGACACCAACTATCGCCTGCGCCCGCCGGCGCGCACGGCCGCTGACCGCGACGCCCTGCGCGCGGCACTGGCGACGGGCACAATCGATGCCGTGTGCTCCGACCACCAACCGCATGAAGCGGACGCCAAGGAACGGCCCTTTAGCGATGCCGAACCGGGGATCGCGGGACTCGAGACCCTCTTGCCGCTCACCCTGCGCCTCGTGGAGCTCGGCATTGTGCCCCTCACAACCGCCCTGGCGGCGGTGACCGCCCGCCCGGCGGCGCTGCTCGGAATCCCCGCGGGGACACTGGCCGTAGGCCGGTGTGCAGATATCTGCCTCTATGATCCACGCACGGAATGGACACCGACCCCGGCATCGGTCCATACCCGCGGGTGCAACAGCCCGTTCTTCGGGACGACGATGCGTGGCCAGGTCGCGATGACCCTTCACGAGGGGCGCATCGCCTACGAACGGCCCGGGCCGAGGTAGCGGCAACATACCCCCATCGGGGTCGCCGGGTGCACCATGGGCGCCCCTTTGAGTGGTCACCGGTTCAAGGGGGCGGTGCGGTCGACGGCGGTTCGGCCAGATCGCCGCGCGCCGGCCCGCGGCGTCCGCGTGCGGCTTAGACGGCGTGACGCGATACCTCGCCAAACCAGGCGATAAAGCGCGCACATGCCGTAGGCTGCGCCGCCATCCAGGATTGCAGGGCCTGTGCCATGCGGCCGCGCCCGGCGGCGTCGCCAAGCCATAGCGCCGCGACGCGGTCCAGGGGATCGGTGGTCGCGCAGGATATCACGACCTCGGCCTGCGCGGCCGCGGCGAGCAGGGGATTGCGCGGGTAAGGGCCGGTCAGAATCGCGGCGCCGGCGTCCGGCCACTCGAATGGCAAGGGCGGACCGGCCACGAGCGTCCCACCGGCCACAATGAGATCCGCGCACCCCGACATGGCGCGCCGCGCCTCGGGGCTCTCGATGTAATAGACGCGGGTCTTGGGCGGCACCTCGGAGGTCATGAGCCGCATCTGGCGCACGGTCGTCAGGTGATACTTGATGGCCTCCCGGTAGACCTCCTCGTGGCGCCCCCCGTCGCGGGGCGCAAGCGCCAGCAAGCCGCCGCTGCCGGCGGACAAGGCCAGAAACGTCGTGTACGCGAGCGCCTCTTCGTGAGGCTCGGTGCCCGCGAAATAGATGATCCAGCGGCCGGCCTTGCGCACCCCCCGGAAACGTTCGCAAAACCCCGTATCGGCGGCCACTGGTGGTGGCGGTGCCGCGGGCCATGTCATCAAGGGATCCCCGGTCACCGAGCCGCCGCCGATGCGCGACGCCACGGGCTCGCTGGCCACCGCCACGGCACCCAGCGTCAAAAGATCCGATGACCGGCCATTGACCCATACGACCGGGCAAGACGCCTCCGACGCAAGCGCCCGTGAGCGCGGGTCGTCCACTAGGCAGAGCAGGGTACGGGGCTTGAGCCGTGACAGGATACGCGATGCGCTCTGCGCAGGCATGGGAACCCATGGCAACGGTCCGTCATAACCTGCCTCGTCAAGCACTATCAACGCAAGCGGCCCATGGCGGGCCTCCTGAAGCGCAGCAAAGAGCGCCTCGCCGGCACGCGAGCGCTCGGCGGTGGTGACGATCCAGCAGGCGTCGGCCAGCGGGGGCTTACCGGGCCAATACCACTGCGAAAAACGCAATAATGGCGCACTCCCCATCGTCTGCTACCAGTGCACCAGCTGCACCTCGGGGAGCGGACGCCCGAGACATAGCGCGCCCACCGCCCGAAACCGTTGCGGCAGGTCCGTGACGTAGTATTCGTGCACAGGCTCGGTTGGGGCGGTGCGCTCGAGATTTTGTGCCGCAAGCAGCGCCGCGACCCGGGCCGCGGTCGTCTGAGCCGAGTCGACCAACCTGATCGCAGGCCCCACGAGCCGCGCCAGCAGGGGCTTTAGCAAGGGATAATGGGTACAGCCGAGCACCAGGGTGTCGACCGCCTCGGCAAGCACCGGCCGCAGGTATTCGCGGGCGGTAAGCTCGGTCACGGGATGATCCAGCCACCCCTCCTCGACAAGCGGCGCAAACAGGGGACAGGCCTGCGACACGACATGCGCATCGCGGGCGTGCGCGCGGATCGCACGGTCATAGGCCCCTGAGCTTACGGTCGTCAGGGTGGCCAGCACGCCAATACGCCCCGACCGGCTCGACTCGACGGCCGAGCGCGCCCCGGCGTCGAGGACGTCGACGACCGGCACCGGCGACAGCCCCGTCACGACCGGCAGGGCCACCGCCGCCATGGTATTGCAGGCAACGACCAGCATCTTGACGTCGCGCTTCAAAAGGAAATCCGTGATCTGCGCGGCATAGCCCGCCACGGTCGCCGATGATTTCGTCCCATAGGGGAGCCGCGCGGTATCGCCGAAATAGACAATGCGCTCATTGGGAACGGCCGACATGAGGGCGTGCGCGACGGTGAGCCCGCCGATACCCGAATCGAACACCCCTATGGGCCGGTCGCGGTTCACGCAACCGCCACGGGCCGCGCCTTAAGGCATGCGCGCATCTTGCGATATGGGACAGGGGTGGGCACGCGCGCATCTTACCAGTTACGGCGCCCCAGTGCAGCGCACCGTAGCCGATCCCGTCTAGTAGGTGATATTGCGCAGGGAATCGCCCAGAGCGCCCTCTTTCGCACCCTTGCTGTGCAACTTGATACGCAGCCGCAGATCGTTTTGCGAATCCGCGTTGCGCATGGCCTCGTCGTAGTCAATGAGATCCGCCTCGTAGAGGCCAAACAGGGCCTGATCGAAGGTCTGCATGCCGGCCTCCTCGGACTTGGCCATGAGCTCCTTGATGCCGTGAATCTCGCCCTTGAGGATGAGATCGGCGATCAGCGGGCTATTGATCATGATCTCGACCGCCGCCACGCGCCCGGCACCATCCTTCTTGGGGATGAGGCGCTGCGATATCACCGCCTTCAGGTTCAAAGAAAGATCCATGAGGAGCTGCGCGCGCCGATCCTCGGGGAAAAAATTGATGATGCGATCGAGGGCCTGATTCGCGCTATTGGCGTGAAGTGTGGTGAGACACAGGTGTCCGGTCTCGGCAAACGCGATGGCGTAGTCCATCGTCTCGCGCGCCCGCACCTCGCCTATGAGGATCACATCCGGGGCCTGGCGCAGCGTATTCTTCAGGGCCGCCTCGAATGAGTCCGTGTCGACACCGACCTCGCGCTGGGTGATGATACAGTTGTTGTGTTCATGAACGAACTCGATCGGGTCCTCGATGGTGATGATGTGCCCGTTCGAATACTGATTGCGATAGCCCACCATGGCGGCAAGCGAGGTCGACTTTCCGGATCCCGTGGCGCCCACGAATATCACAAGACCGCGCTTGGTGAGGGCGATCTCCTTTAACACCGGCGGGAGATTCAGCTCCTCGAAATGCGGGATGCGGGTCTCGATCTTGCGCAATACCATGCCAACCCGCTGTTGTTGGCGAAAGACATTGACGCGAAACCGCCCAACCCCCTGGGGATTAATCGCGAAATTGCACTCGTTTGTCTCCTCGAACTCGCTGCGCTGGTCCTCGTTCATGATGCTGTAAACGAATTGCCGGGCCTGCTCGGCGGTGAGCGCCTGACGGCTCACGGGCGTCAGCTTCCCGTTCACGCGCAGGCTCGGCGCCACCCCGGCCGTGATGTACAGATCCGAGGCATTCTTTTCAATCATGAGCCGCAGGAGGTCGACAAAACCCATGCTACCTCCGCGCGGCGGTGGCAGCCGCCGCCCCTCCCGCATTGGTCGTAAACGAGTCCTTGTTCGCCGCCTTGCCGCGCGCCTCCTCGATCGATACCTGGCGCGACCGCACGAGCTCCAGAAGGCACTGGTCCAGGGTCTGCATGCCCACGGACTGGCTGGTCTGAATGGCAGAATACATCTGCGCAATCTTGTTTTCGCGAATCAGATTGCGAATCGCAGGCGTACCGATCATGATCTCGTGCGCTGCGATGCGCCCGCCGCCGACCTTCTTGAGCAGCGACTGGGAAATGACCGCGCGCAGCGACTCCGACAACATCGACCGCACCATCTCCTTCTCCGCCGCCGGGAAGACGTCGACTACGCGGTCTATGGTCTTGGCCGCCGAACTGGTGTGCAGGGTGGCAAACACCAAATGGCCGGTCTCGGCCGCGGTGAGCGCCAGGCGGATCGTCTCCAGGTCACGCAACTCGCCGACCAGGATCACGTCCGGGTCTTCACGCAGGGCGGAACGCAGGGCGTTTTCGAACCCCAAGGTATCGCGATGGACCTCGCGCTGGTTAATGAGGCAGTTCTTGCTCGTATGCACAAATTCGATCGGGTCTTCTATGGTCAGTATGTGCTCGCGCCGGCTCTCATTGATGTGGTCTATCATCGCCGCCAGGGTGGTGGATTTGCCGGACCCCGTGGGACCCGTGACCAGCACGATGCCGCGCGGCTGGTCGGAGATCTGCTTGAAGATGGCCGGGGCGTTCAACTGCTCGAGGGTCAGCACCTTCGAGGGAATGGTTCGGAAAACCGCGCCAGGACCCCGATTCTGATTGAAGGCATTGACACGAAAGCGGGCGATATTCGGCAATTCGAACGAAAAATCGCACTCCAGTCGCTCCTCGTACTCCTTTTGCTGCTTATCGTTCATGATATCGTAGACCATGTTGTGCACGGCACGATCATCCAGAGGGTCTACGTTGATGCGCTTGACGTCTCCATCGACGCGAATGAGGGGTGGCAGACCGGCCGACAGGTGCAAATCCGAGGCGTTCTGCTTATAGGAAAAGGCCAGGAGTTCCGCGATATCCATGAGATCTAGGCTGCCAGGGTGGAGTTATATTGAAGTATAACGGGCGCAAACCGGGAGACAAGGCGTCTTTACCCTAAAGCCCAAGTCCCCTTACACTCACCCCATGCAGACCTTCTCGATAGGCATCATTGGCGCCGGCAACATGGGCCTTGCGCTGGCCGCGGGCCTAGCGGCCGGCATGGGACCGGAACGCATTGCCGTCTCCGACCGGCATCCCGACAAACAGCAGCGGATTCGCGATCTCGGCATTACCGCCCATGCCGATAACGATCCCGTGATCGCGCACGCCGACCTCCTGGTGCTGGCAGTCAAGCCTCAGGGCCTACGCGACCTGTGTGGCGCTATTGCGCAGGGGGTTCAGAATCGCCGACCGGTGGTGATCTCGGTGGCCGCCGGTATTCGCGGCACGGATATCGAGCGCTGGTTGGGAGGGGGGCTTTCCGTGGTGCGCGCCATGCCCAACACCCCGGCGTTGATCAATGCCGGGGTGAGCGCGCTCTGGGCCAACGCCCGGACCACTCCGGCGCAGCGCCAGGCGGCGGCAGCGGTGCTGGCCGCGGTATCCGAGGTCTTCTGGCTCGAAAACGAGGCCCTCATGGACGCCGCCACGGCGATCTCCGGAAGCGGGCCGGCCTACTTCTTTCTGATGGTCGAGGCGCTCACCGCAGCGGGGACAGCGATGGGGTTGCCCCGGGACGTGTGCGCGGCACTGGCCGCGGGCACTGCCGCCGGCGCCGGACGCATGGTGCACGACCACCCCGGGGAGGCCGCGCAATTGCGGGCGCGCGTCACATCGCCGGGCGGAACCACGGAACGCGCGATAAAAAGCCTGCTCGATAACGGCTTCATGGAGATGTGTGCGCACGCCACGCAGGCGGCGCAATTGCGGGCGCGCGAGCTCGGCGAGCAATGGGGGGCGGCATGAGCTACTTAAGCGAGGCCCTGGCCTTCCTGATCGACACCCTGTTTGGGATGTACGCCATCCTGGTCCTTTTGCGCTTCTTGCTGCAGCTTACCCATGCCGACTTCTACAACCCCTTTAGCCAGTTCATCGTGCGTGTGACAAACGGCCCTCTGCTACCCTTGCGGCGGCTGATACCCGGCTTCTTTGGGATCGATTTTGCGTCCGCGGTCCTGCTGATCGTGCTTGAGGCCGTCAAGATCACGCTGATGGCGCTCGTGCGGGGTCTCGTCCCGCACTTTGGAGGCATCCTCATTCTGAGCTTCGCGGGCCTGCTCCAACTGACACTCTATGTCCTGATCGCGGCGATCTTCGTGCGTGTGCTTATGGGTTGGGTCAGTCCCTATGGTGAGCACCCGCTTACAGATCTTGCCACACACCTGACCGAACCCTTCATGCGCCCGGCGCGGCGCTTGCTGCCCTTGATCTCGGGAATCGATCTGTCGCCGGTGCTGGTGGTCATAGGGCTTGAGCTCATCGCCATACTGGTCGTGCAACCCCTCCACGACCTGGGACTTTCACTCCTTACGTGAACCGCTTAGGCCGGGGCACCCTCGAAGTCCTGGCAGCGGCAGCGCTGATTCTGGCCGGCAACGCCTACCTGACGCGCCATGCCGCCTGCGGCCGCGCCATGCCCTTACCGCGTGCAGCCCTCAACGGGCCCGCCATGCACAGCGCTGCGGGACACGCCATGCTCATCGATTTCTTTGCCACTTGGTGTCCGATCTGTCGCGCCGATCAGGGGGTCGTGCAGGCGGTGGCCCGCCATGCGCCCGTGGTCGTGGTGGCCACCCAATCCCCGGCCGCCGCAGTCCGGGCGTTCGCGGCAGACCACCATTGGCGCACCCCGGTGGTCCTTGACCGGCACGGCCGCATCGCGCAACGCTATGGGGTACGGGTCCTGCCGATGGCCTTCGTCATTGGGCCCCGCGGACGCATCCGCTTCGTGGTCGCCGGCTACACCACCGAGGCCGGCCTGCTCGCCCGACTCTGGCTGGCGCGCCTCCACCTCTAAACCCGCGCTAGTCCTCATCACGCAGCTGTCTTCGATAGTACCAGCGCTGGATGATCACCAACACGGATGCAGCCGCGAACGCTACCGTCGGCAACAGCCCATACGGCGGGGCCAATACCTTCGCGCACAGCCACGCCGCGACCGCATAAAGGACCGGCAAGACCTCATAAAGCAGCTTTGGATACATCCATCCCCCCCGGGGGCCCGTTGCGGCGCTTTATTCGCGCTCTCTGCGACTGGACCCACCCCTTTTTCTGTATAATGATCCATTTTCCGAGGGATATCTATGGCCACGATTGAGGCAACAAAGGCGAATTTTGAGCAGCTGGTCGATGCAAATCCATTTGTCATAGTCGACTTCTGGGCGCCCTGGTGCGCCCCGTGCCGGGCGTTCGGTCCGATCTTCGAGGAGGCCTCGGAACAGCACAAGGACATCGTCTTTGCCAAGGTCAACACCGAGGCCGAAACGGAGCTCGCCGCCCATTTTCAGGTGCGCTCGATCCCGACCTTGATGATCTTCCGCGACCAGATCATCCTGTTTGCCCAACCTGGCAGTCTGCCGAAAAAGGCCCTGGAAGACGTGATAAGCCAGGTGCGCGCCGTGGATATGGATACGGTGCGCCGAGAAGTGGCGGCCGAAGAGGCCGAGCACGATCATGGGTGCTGCGGCCATAGCCATGATGATTAGGGGTGCCGGCCATTAAGGGCATTGCGGCCCCCCTTTTGAGCCAGTACACTGCGGGCTTTGCGTGATCCCGTGGATTCGTGAAGCCCATCCCCCCTGATTCCGTGGGACTGGTAACCCCAGCCCGGTTGCGATTCGCAAAGCCCCTGGTCCTGGCTAGCGGCGGCGTATTGGCCGATTATGAGCTCGTGTACGAGACCTACGGGACACTCAACGCCAAGGCCAGCAACGCGGTGCTTGTCTGTCATGCCCTAAGCGGCAGCCATCATGTCGCCGGCTACCATGACGAAAGCGACAAGAGGCCCGGCTGGTGGGAGCACCACGTCGGTCCCGGCAAGAGCCTGGACACCCGCAAGTTTTTCGTCGTGGCCTGCAACAATCTAGGCAGCTGTTTCGGTTCCACGGGCCCGGCATCCATCAACCCGGCAAGCGGCCGCCCCTATGGTCCTGAGTTCCCGATGGTGACGGTCGGCGACTGGGTGGCAAGCCAGGCGCGCCTCGCAGACGAGCTCGGGATCGGCAAGTGGGCAGCAGTGGTCGGTGGCAGCCTGGGCGGCATGCAGGCCCTGCAATGGGCGATCGACTACCCCGATCGCGTGGCCCATGCCGTCATCATCGCGGCTGCCCCTAAGCTCACCGCACAGAACATCGCCTTCAACGAGGTCGCGCGCCAGGCGATACTCACCGACCCGGACTTTCATGAGGGGCGGTTCTACGACCATGGCACCGAGCCGCGCCGGGGACTGCGTATCGCACGCATGCTCGGGCATATTACCTACCTCTCCGATGACATCATGCACGAGAAATTCGGGCGCGGCCTGCGTGGCGAGAAACTCAACTTCGACTATCAGGTGGCGTTCGAGGTCGAAAGCTACCTGCGCCATCAGGCCGACAGCTTCGTCGGCCGCTTCGACGCCAACACCTATCTGCTCATGACCAAGGCGCTTGATTATTTTGATCCGGCGGGCGCCGCCGACGGTGGCCTCGCCGCGGCGCTCGCGGCGGTCAAGGCCGACACCCTGGTGATGGCATTTACCAGCGACTGGCGGTTTGCCCCGGCGCGTTCGCGAGAGATCGTCAAGGCGCTCCATGACAATGATCTCAACGTAAGCTATGCGGAGATCAAGGCCTCCCACGGCCACGACGCCTTTCTGATGCGCATCCCGCGCTATGTCGACATCTTTACGGCCTACATGGACCGCGTGTTTGCAGGGCTGCCGTCATGACCCCGGCACGCGTTGATTTTCGCATCATAGGCGACTGGATCCGGCCGGGAAGCCGGGTCCTGGATCTGGGGTGCGGCGACGGCTCGCTTCTTGCGTACCTTGCCCACAGCAAGGGCGCGAGCGGTTATGGGCTGGAGATCGACGATGCCCATGTCGGAGAATGCATCAAGCGCGGCGTGAACGTGATTCAGACCGACCTCGACGCGGGCCTTTCGGAATTCGATGAACGGTCCTTCGATTATGTGGTGCTGTCGCTCACCCTGCAGGCGGTACGCTACCCGGACCGGCTCCTGCGCGAGATGCTGCGCGTGGGCACCGAGGGTATCGTGACCTTCCCAAACTTCGGCCATTGGCGCACGCGCTGGCAGCTTGGGGTCCTGGGACGCATGCCGGTATCGGCCGCCCTTCCGCACGAGTGGTACAACACACCCAATATTCATCTGTGCACGCTGCGGGATTTTGCGCGCCTGTGCGAGCGCGAGCGGATCGAGGTCCTCGAGTCGCAGGTGGTCGATCACGCCCACCGACAGAGGCTCGCGCTGCGGCTGCTCCCCAATCTCCTAGGCGAGATCGCCCTCTACAGGTTTCGGCGTGCGCGGTTACCTTAAGCGCCGTGACGTCCGCGTACGACTGTTTTGGATTGCGGTGCTGTATGTCGCCGAGGGCCTGCCATTCGGGCTCTTTAGCGACGTCTTCCCGGTGGCGTTCCGCGAGAGCCATGCGCCCCTTTCGGAGATCGGGGTCATAAGCCTTCTCGGGCTGCCATGGACACTGAAGTTTCTGTGGGCGCCCGCCATCGATCACTTCCGCCATCACCGGCTATGGATGCTCGGCGCGGACCTGCTCATGGCGATCGCCTTGGGGCACCTCGCCTGGTACCACGGCGTGGGATCTGCGGCGCTCATCGCGATCGGGTTTTTCACGGTGCTGTCGTCGACCAACGATATCGCCATAGATGGCTATAGCCTGGAGCTGCTCGAGGTCGAGGAGATGGGGGTCGGCAACGGCCTGCGCATCGGATTTTACCGCGCCGGCATGCTGGCGGCCGGCCTCGTGCTGATCGCAAGCACATACATTGGCTGGCGCTATGCCTATATCCTGGCGGCCGCCCTCGTGATCGCCGACGGATTGGCCTGCCTGGCAGCCCCCCGGGAGCAGGCCCGGCCCGCCATCAACCGGCAATCTCTCGGCGAGGAGATTGCGTCCTTGAGCCGCCGCCCCAAGGCGCTTGCCATGGTGCTCATCCTGCTCCTTGGCGCCTTGTGGCTCGCCAACGATGTGTTGCACTGGTCGCGCACCCTACCGCACCTGTTCGCCTACGCGGTGGCGGTGAGCGTGCTCGCCTGGGGCATGAGCCTGTGGCGCCGCGACCCGCAGACCAAGACGGCCTCCGATGGGCCGCTCTTTGGTGCGCTGCTGGAGATGACCGGGCGCCCCGGGATGCCGGCCGTATTTCTGTTCATAATCCTCTACAAGCTGGGCGATAGCGCAATCGGCTTTATGATCAAGCCGTTCTGGGTCGATCGGGGATTTAGCGCCGCGCAGATCGGGACGGTATCGGTCATGGCGGGCATTGGGCTATCGATTCTCGGCGGCCTGGTAGGCGGCTACATCACCGATCGCATCGGCATCTACAAATCGCTATGGGCGCTCGGCATCGTCCAGGTCCTGCCCAATCTCGGCTACGCGGCATGCGCGCGCATCCTGCCGCGCGCCACCCTCGGGGCCCCGATTCCGCCAGGCCATCAGATCCTCCTGTACTCCGTAAGCGCCCTGGATTCCTTTGCTGCCGGGCTTGGCACGGCGGCCTTTCTCGCATTTCTCATGGCGGTGGTGCGCAAGGAGCGCGCGGCCACCGAGTATGCGCTGCTGTCATCGCTCTTTGCGGTGAGCCTGCGGCTCGCGGGCTTTGCGAGCGGCTTCGGGGCCGAGGACCTCGGTTATGCGACCTATTTCCTGCTGACCTTTCTGCTGGCCTTCCCGGCCTACCTGCTCCTGCCGGCGGCCGGACGCATGCTCGCGGTCATGCATGCCGAATCCGAGCCGCGGCAGACCTGATCGGCGATACGCCACGCACCCTTTATGATGGCCGAGGTCCCGATATCGATGTTCCGCATTATAACCATCAATGTAAACGGCATACGCTCGGCATGCGCCAAAGGCCTTCTTGCGTGGCTCGCCCGTGAGGACGCCGATGTCGTGTGCCTGCAGGAACTGAAGGCCCAGGAGTCGGACATGACGCCGGAAATGCGCGCGCCGGCCGGCTACCAAGGGTACTTTCATTACGCCGACAAACGCGGCTACAGCGGCGTCGGCATGTACACGAAAAAATCGCCCGATCGCGTCATCGCCGGCATCGGGCAGCGCGACATCGATGCCGAGGGACGCTATCTCGAGCTCGTCTTCGGCGCGTTGTCGGTCGTGTCCGTATACCTCCCATCCGGATCAAGCGGTCCCGACCGGCAGGCCGCAAAATTCGCGTTCATGGAGCATTTTTTCCCACAACTTGCCGCCCTTGCGCGAAGCGGGCGCGAGGTCGTGCTGTGCGGGGATTTCAATATCGCGCACCACGAGATCGACCTGAAGAACTGGCGCGGCAATCGCAAGAACAGCGGCTTCCTGCCCGAAGAGCGGGCATGGCTTACGCGGGTCTTGACCGAGCTTTCGTTTGTGGATGTTCACCGTGCCTTGTGCCCATCCGAGGGCGAGGGGTGCTATACATGGTGGAGCAACCGCGGGCAGGCGTACGCCAAAAACGTCGGATGGCGGATCGACTACCAGATCGCCACACCCGGTGTCGCGGGCCACGCCCGGCAGGCGCGCGTCTATAAAGACCAGCGCTTCAGCGATCACGCGCCGCTCATTATCGACTATGATATATGACGCACGCCGGGCGTTATGCCCGGAGAACTTCTCGAGGATTTCGGTATGGCACGCCTAAAGGCCGCATCCTGGCACCTGGCGCTCACCGTAGTGGCGCTCGGCGCTGTTTATGCGATTGTCCGCACACTTTGGTATCCCCACCCGCTGCTCATCGCCGATGGGGCCTTGCAGACCTATGGGCTCCTGGCGGGGGTGAGCCTCGCGCTCGGGCCGCTCCTTACGCTCGTCGTGTTTCGTGCCGGCAAAAAGGGCCTGCGCTCGGACCTTGCGCTCATCATCATAGCGCAGCTCGCCGCGTTCGCATTCGTCGTCCATCTGCTCTACATCCGCCGCATTCAATTGGTGGTCTACTCCCAGGGGGCATTCCACGCCCTGGATGCGGCCCACATCGCCCTGATCGGCGCGAAGGGCCAGGCCCTGCTGCATACCCTGCCGGGACGCCCCGCCTACGTCTATGTGAAGCTGCCGCACAATAAACTCGCGATGCTCGAAGTCGAGATCCGCACCCTGCAGGGCGAGCCCCCGGTGTTCCTGCGCGGCTGGCGCTATCAACCCTACACGCAGGCCGAACAGAGGAAGGCCGCCGCCCAAGGCTACCCGCTGGTGGCGGTGGCACGCACCAATCATGTGGCCGCCTCCGCCATCAGGCGCTTTCGCGACGACCACCCGAGGCTTGCGGATTACGTCTTCGTGCCCCTGCGCGGGACCTACACGAGCGTGATGCTGGCCCTTGACCGAAAGACCGGCCGGATCGTGAGCACGCTGCGGTTCAATCCCGGCATGGGCAATGCCCCGCACGCATCCGGACACAAAAAGCCCCCGCATGCGGCCGCCGGGAGAGCCCCCGCATGAGTGAGGGCCAGGACGCGTTTTTCGACCTGGCGGTGTCGTGCGGCGCGCTGCGCTTTGGCACCTTCACCCTCAAGTCCGGGCGCCAGAGCCCGTACTTCTTTAACGCCGCGGCATTTGCCTCGGGGCGCGCCCTGACCGAGCTCGGACGCCTGTACGCACGCGCTGTGGAGACCCAAGGGCTCGACTACGACATGATATTCGGGCCGGCCTACAAAGGGATCCCGCTGGCGGTGGCGCTGGCCTCGGGTGTGGCCCTCGAGTACGGTCGCGACCTCCCTTACTGCTTTAATCGCAAAGAGGCCAAGGATCACGGCGAGGGGGGGATCACCGTGGGTGCGCCGCTGCGCGGCCGGGTGCTGGTCGTCGATGACGTCATATCGGCGGGGACCTCGATCGCGGAATCGGCGAAGATCATAGCGGACGCGGGCGCCACGCTCGCCGGCATCGTCATCGCCCTGGATCGCGAGGAACGCGGCAGTGGCGCCCAATCGGCGAGCGCCGAGGTCATGGCCCGCCACCATGTCCCGGTGGTAAGCCTCGGGCAGCTCTCGGGGCTGCTCGCCTATCTCGGGCGGCGCAAGGACCTGGGGCAATATCAGGAGGCGATCGCACATTACCGGGCCCGGTATGGCGCGGGCCTCGAGGGCCAAAGGGCCTAGCGGGACGGGTGGGGCCCTCGGGATGGCCCGCTATACTATACGAGCAAGCGCACGCCCACGCCGATCGTCACCACCTCGAAGGCGCGCTTGATCAGGCGGTTGGTGGACCCGACCGCGACATGGGCACCGGCGTAGCTTCCCGCGAGCGCCCCCGCAAGGAGCCAGGGGAGCCACGACCAGCGGATCTCGCCGAATGACCCCAGGGTCGCGGCGCCGGTGGCGTTCCAGGCCAGCCCCACCAGGGTCAAGGTGTAGGCGACCGCGGCCTTGTAATCGAGGCCGAACCAGCGCACCAGCCACAAGGTGCAAAAAAGCCCGGTCCCTGACGTAACCGACCCGTTCAGGACCCCGATGACAAAAAGACCGAGACCACCCATGACCAGACCGCGCGCGTCACGGTGCCGGACCTGCGCCACCTGCCCGAGATCATGGCGGCGCCACGAATAGAGCCCGAGGCCCACCGTCAGCACGCCCAGGGTGGTACGCATGACGGCCTCTGGGATCGTAAGCACCACGAGCGCCCCCAGAAAGACGCCGGGCAGGCCCGAGGCCAGGACCAGAAGCCCCAGGCCCCGGCTCAATTGCCCGCTCTGCCAGTAGCGGCCCCCGGCCCCTACGCCCAGCGCCACGCTCGCCACCTTGTGGGTGGCTAAGGCCTGCGGGTAGGGGAGCCCCAAAAACAAGAGCAGGGGCAGCTGAATGAGGCCCACGCCACCCCCGGCGATCGCCGCGAACCCATTGGCCAAAAACGCCACGCCCACCAAAAGTACAGGCCGACTCACCATTTGACTTCCCGCAATCCTACGCCTTAATTGTAATCCATGCCGACACAGCCTCCTATCGCGTCCCTGCTGGCCCTGGCCCTGATCGCCGGCGCGGGGACTGCCACGCCGGCCCTGGGCGCGATCTTTAAATGCCGGTCCGCCAACGGGCTTTGGGTCTACGCCGATCACCCCCCGGCCGGCTGCCACAGCGCCCCGATCGCGCTTCCCCTGCCCCGTTTCGTGCACCCCCCGGGCGCGCATGCGGACATCCGAAGACCGCCGGACCCCGCCCCTGCCGCCTCGCGCAAGGACCTGCGCAAACGCCTGCAACGCGACGAGGCCACCTTGCGCGCCTTGCGCGCCACCCCGGTGCCGCGTGATCCGGCCCTCGCCCGCTGGCGGCGCACTGCCCTCAAAGCCGTCACCGTCGACATCGCCACCACGCGCCGCGATCTCCAATCCCGCTAAGAACCACCGGCCGATATCCCTGGCACGATGCCTGACCATCCACACAAACCGGCGCCTCTATCCTGGGAATGCCCCACATAGCCTCTCTTTTCAAGAGGATAGGCGCGATCGGCGGCCGGCGCGGGGCGCTTGGCCGCCACCGATCCGGGGCCGTGTCCGCTGCGGTCTTGCCCGCGCGAAGCGGCATAAGGCCCGCCCCATAGGGGCCGATGGTCGGACATGCCTTGCTAAGATCGGGAGGACGTCGCACACTACACGAAAAAACCTTGCCGAGATTCGGGGGCAGGTCTTATATTTAAGTTTTTTCTTTTATAAAACGGGTTTATCGGTTTTCCGTAAATCTAATTAGTTTTACAAACCGTAAGGCTATAGAGTCTCGGCGACCGGGCTCCCCCCGGTATCCGCCATATAATCGAGGAAAATCGTTAATGTCGAGATTGGTGAGACCCCACGGTAGCGCAGCGCTAAAACCCCTCCTTCTGACCGGAAAGGCCGCGACGACCGAAAAAGAGCGGGCCAAGGGCCTGCCTGCCCTCCCCATGACCTCGCGCGAGGTCGGGGACGTCATCATGATGGGTATTGGGGGATTCACGCCCCTGAGCGGTTTCATGGGACAGGCCGACTGGCGCGGTGTCTGCGACGACATGCGTCTGTCAAATGGTGTGTTCTGGCCGATTCCGATCACCTTGTCGGCGGATGAGGCGACAGCCTCCAAGCTTGCGATCGGCTCGGACGTGGCACTCGTCGACAGCGAGACTCAGGAAATCATGGCCACCATGACCGTGGCCGAGAAGTACCAGATCGACAAGGCCCACGAATGCCAGACGGTCTACAAGACCACCGACCTCGCCCACCCCGGCGTAAAGATGGTCATGGAACAAAAGGCCGTGAACATCGCGGGCCCCGTCAAGGCCCTTTCGCAAGGGGACTTCCCGACCAAGTACGCGGGGACGTACATGACGCCGGCGGAGACCCGCGCGCTGTTTGAAAGCAAGGGTTGGTCGACGGTCGCAGCCTTTCAGACCCGCAACCCCATGCACCGGTCCCATGAATATCTCGCAAAAATCGCCGTCGAGATCTGCGACGGCGTTCTGATTCACTCGCTGCTCGGCAAGCTCAAGCCGGGGGATATACCGGCTGAGGTGCGGTCGAAGGCCATCGCCAAGCTGATCGAGGTGGCATTCGTCAAGGATACCGTCGTCCAGTCCGGCTATCCCCTGGACATGCGCTACGCAGGACCGCGTGAGGCCCTGCTGCACGCCCTGTTTCGGCAAAACTACGGCTGCTCCCATCTTATCGTCGGGCGCGACCACGCGGGGGTCGGCGACTACTACGGGCCGTTTGATGCCCACAAGATCTTCGACGAGATTCCGGCGGGGGCGCTGGAAACCAAGCCCCTCAAGATTGACTGGACCTTTTGGTGTTACAAGTGTGGCGGCATGGCATCGACCCGGACATGCCCCCACACCGAGAAAGACCGCCTGCTGCTGTCAGGCACTAAACTGCGTAAGGCCCTGTCGGAAGGCCAGGACGTCCCGGCGGAGTTCAGCCGGCCCGAGGTCTTGGCAATCCTTCGGGACTATTACGCGAATCTCAGGGACGACGAAAAGGTCGAGGTCAAGCTCAGCGGTCATTCGGCGAAATAGCCAGGGCGAGCCTTACCAGGACGTGTCCTTATATTTTTTTCCTAGAAGCGGAGTCAACCATGCCGACGTTTGTTCGTACCGATAAATGCGATGGCTGCAAGGGTCAAGACAAGACCGCATGCATGTACATCTGCCCCCACGACCTCATGCTGCTCGACAAGGACGGTTCCAAGACCGGGCATGCGATGAAGGCATTCAACCAAGAGCCGGAGCAGTGCTGGGAATGCTATTCCTGCGTCAAGATCTGCCCGCAAAACGCGATTGAGGCGCGCCATTACGCCGACGTCGTCCCCATGGGCGGTTCGGTGCAGCCGCTGCGCGGAACGGACTCCATCATGTGGACCATCAAGTTCCGCAACGGCTCGATGAAGCGCTTCAAGTTTCCTATCCGCACGACGCCGGAAGGCTCGATCAACCCGTACGCGAACAAGCCCAAGGCCGATATCTCCAAGATTGCGGACATGGCGCTCTTCACCGAGGGCAAGCCCTATCCGTGCGATCGTAGCCAGCTGATCCGCGTCAAGTAATCTCGACGCGGTTTTTGAATCGACACCCGGCGCAACGGGCCGTGATCCCGAGCCGGGGTCTCTCTAGTAAGGTGAAACATGTCAACAGAAGCGACATTTGGTAACCCCCAGGTCGTCGAGGAGACCGTCGACATCCTCCTGATCGGCGGCGGTATGGCCGCCTGCGGCGCAGCCTATGAGATCATGCGCTGGACGGAAGGGACAGGACTTAAGGTAAAGCTGGTCGACAAGGCCGCCATGGACCGCTCCGGCGCCGTGGCCCAGGGCCTGTCCGCCATCAACACCTACATGGGCGGTCAGGACCCCGCGGATTACGCGCGCATGGTGGCCAACGACCTCATGGGTATCACCCGTGACGATCTGGCCTACGATGTCGGGCGCCACGTCGACGACTCCGTACACCTGTTCGAGGAGTGGGGCCTGCCGATCTGGAAGCAGCCGGGCGATGAAGACAAGCCGCTCAAAGACGGCGGCAAGCCGGTGCGGTCCGGCAAGTGGCAGATCATGATCAACGGCGAGTCCTATAAGGTCATCGTCGCCGAGGCCGCGAAGAAGGCCCTGGGGATGGACAACATTCAGGAACGCGTGTTCATCGTAAAGCTCGTCAACGACAAGAAAGACCCCAAGCGTGTCGCGGGTGCGGTCGGCTTTAGCGTTCGTGACCACAAGGTCTATGTCTACAAGTTCAAGGCCTGCCTGCTGGTCGCCGGCGGCGCGGTCAACATCTTCCGCCCGCGCTCCGTGGGTGAAGGCACGGGCCGCGCCTGGTATCCGGTGTGGAACGCGGGCTCGACCTACGCCATGGCCGCCGAGGCCGGTGCCGAGCTCACCATGATGGAAAACCGCTTCGTGCCGGCCCGCTTCAAGGACGGCTACGGTCCGGTGGGTGCGTGGTTCCTGCTGTTCAAGGCCAAGGCCGTGAACGCCTTTGGCGAGGTCTACATGGAGCGCAACAAGGAGATGCTCAAGCAGTATCCTCCGTACGGCTTGGCCCATGTGCCGGCGAGCTGCCTGCGTAACCATCTCATGCTGCACGAGATGAAAGAAGGCCGCGGCCCGATCTACATGGACACCCCGACTGCGCTCGCGAAGCTTGCCGAGACCATGACCCCGAAGGAGATCAAGCACCTCGAGGCCGAGGCCTGGGAAGACTTCCTCGACATGTGTATCGGTCAGGCCGGCGTCTGGGCCGGTGAGAACATCGAGCCCGAGAAGAAGCCCTCGGAGCTCATGCCGACCGAGCCCTACCTCCTTGGCTCGCACTCGGGCTGCTCCGGAATCTGGGTCTCCGGACCTGAGGATCTCGGCGCACCGGACGACTGGCATTGGGGCTACCGCTCCATGACCACCGTCAAGGGGCTCTTTACCGCCGGTGACGGCGTGGGCGCCTCGGGCCACAAGTTCTCCTCGGGCTCGCATGCCGAAGGGCGTATCGCCGCCAAGGGCATGGTCAAGTTCGCGCTTGACAACAAGAGCTGGGTACCGGAACTCGACACGCCGGTCAGTGAACTGGTGGAAGAGATCTACCGCCCGGTGCGCACCTTCCTGCAGCACAAGGACTACACCACCGCCATCGACGTGAACCCGAACTACATCACTCCGCGCATGCTGCAGTTCCGCCTGCAGAAGATCATGGACGAGTATGTGGCCGGCGTCGCGACCTGGTATCAGACAAACGCCAAGATGTTGGCGGTTGCTGAAGAGAAGCTCGAGATGCTCAAGGAAGACGCGCTGAAGATGCGTGCCAAGGACCTCCACGAGCTGCTGCGCGCCTGGGAAAACTACCACCGCGTGCTAGCGGCCGAGGCCCATATGAAGCACATTCAGTTCCGCGAGGAGTCCCGCTACCCCGGCTTCTACTACCGGATGGACTTCAATGTGGTCGATGAAAAGAACTGGAAGTGCTTCGTGAACTCGACCTACGACCGCAAGACCAAGAAGTGGAACGTGTTCAAGCGGCCGCACGTCGACCTCGTCTCCAAGCCCACCGCGCCGTAAACGCAGTACGCACGGGCTTAAAACGAGGTATAATGGGGGGGTCCCGCGGGACCCCCCTTTTTTTTATGCCGTATCCCGAAATTGCCACGAGGAAGCCATGAGCCAAGACCTCTGCGATGCGCGCTCGCAAAGCCCGATAACCCCCGTCCAGCTCGGCCTCGACGACAGCTTTCAGTTTGCCTGCCATCGCGGCATAGCCTGCTTCAATAAATGCTGCGAGAGCATCGACATTCAGTTGACACCCTATGACATCCTGCGGCTCAAGACGCGACTTCAATTAAGCGCGCGCGAATTTCTGTTTCGCCACACGGTTCCCTTCGAGATGGACGCACACGGCGTCCCAGGCCTCAAATTGCGCACCGCGGAGGAATCGACGCGCTGCCAGTTTCTGACCGATCAGGGATGCGGCGTCTATGAAGACCGGCCCACGGCGTGCCGGTATTACGCGCTGGGCCTCATGTCCATGCGCAAAAAGGACTCCCCGGTCGATGAAGATGCCTATTTCATCGTAAAAGAGGACCATTGCCTGGGGCATCATGAGCCGCACACGCAGACCGTGCGCGCCTACCGCGAGAGCCAGGGCGTCGACCTCTACGACGACATGAATCGGCAATGGCGGCAAGTGATATTAAAGAAGCGCTCGTGCGGGCCGACCATAGGCAAGCCGTCGGACCGCAGCCTGCAGCTCTTTTTTCTCGCGAGTTATGATTTGGATGGATTCCGCGACTTCATTGCCGCGCCGTCCTTCGATGAGGTCTATGAAGTGGCGCCGCAAGAGCGCGAACAGCTGATGCGAGACGACGTGGCCCTCATGCACTTTGCCTTTCGCTTCCTGAAGCAATCGCTGTTTGGGGAAAATACCATCCCCGAGCGCCCGGGGGCGGTGGAAAAGCGCCTTGCGCGCCGCAGCCAGCGCACCGCCGAGGGCGCGAGTGAGACGGCCGGCTAGAGCGGATCCGCGCGACGCGGCTCATGACCCGATAGCCGCCCGCGGGCGTGAGTGCCGGGCACGAGATGCACTGCGAAGTCGCCCGCGCGTACCAGGGGGCCGGCCAGATCCCCAGCAAAGCGGTCGCAACCGAGGTGGCGCATGGCATCATACTGGGCGTAGGTGGCCACCTGGGAGGCGGTAACCACGATATCGAGCGCGTGTAGTGTTGCGATGATCGTCGCCACATCCGCCATGGACTCCGAATCCGCCGCGTTATTGATGGTCAGCGCATCACTGAGTCGTACCACGCGCAATGCCATCTGCTTGAGGTAGGGAAGGCTCGAATCCCCTGCCCCATAGTCGGTGAGCACCACGTCCATCCCTCGCCTATGCCAGCCTGACAGCGCCTCAAGGGCCGCCTCAGGGTCGTCCATAAAATCGTCCTCGTGAATTTCGACCCCTACTGATTCGAGGCCGAGGTCGAACTCTGTGAGCAGTGCCGCGAACGAGTCCTGGAGCCGGGCATCACGAAATGCCAAGGGACCCGGGCGAATAAACAGGGGCGGCACCGCAAGACCGGTGTTACGCCAGCCAGCAATGTCCCGGCCTGCCTGGCGCAGCGCCCATTCAGCAAGCGGCACGGCCAGACCCGCCTCTTCGGCGATCGCCAGGAAGTCGTCCGCCTCTAATAGGCCCTGCTCCGGATGCCACCACTTGAGGACCGTCTCGATAGCAGCCACCTTGTGATCGTCGGCGGCGCGCACCGGCCGGTAGTAAAGCGCCAGCTCATCGGCGCTCAAGGCCTTGTGCAAGGCGCTTACGAGCCGGACCTCGTCGCTGGAGGCGGCATTCACCGCCTCATCGTAGCAGCGGTACTGGCCGCGACCGGAACGCTTGGCCTGATACATGGCGTCATCGCTATGCTTCAATAGTGCGTCGGCATCGCGGCCATCCTGAGGATACAGGGCGATGCCGATGCTAGCGCCGGTATAAACCGTATGGCCCGCAAGGAGGTATGGCGCCGAAAGCGTGCCTAGGAGTTTTTCGGCGATCAAGGCAGCATCCATCGGCGCAACCAGGGCCGCTGTCAGGACCACGAATTCGTCACCCCCGAGACGCCCGACGGTATCCTCGGCCCGCACAGTCTCGCGCAGTCGGCGCGCCACGAACCGTAGAATTGTGTCACCCCCATCATGGCCAAGCGAATCATTTATTTCCTTGAAATTATCTAGGTCAATGAACATCACGGCGAACAGCTGGCCACTGCGCTCGGCGCGGCGGATGAGCTGACCGATACGCGTCAGAATCAATGCGCGGCCCGGTAGATCGGTAAGCGCATCATGGGTCGCAATATGTTCCATATGGCGCTCCGCCTCCTTGCGCCGCGTGGCATCGCGCAGAGTACCGATGAAATGGCGCTTGTCTCCCAGATAGAATTCGGAGACACGCAGATCGACGGGGAACTCGCTGCCGTCGCGGCGCATAGCCATAAGCTCCCGCCCTGCGCCGATGACCCGCGCCTCGCCCGTCTCCCGATAGTGGCGCAGGTAATCATCGTGGTGGCTACGGTGCGGTTCGGGCATGAGCATACCCACATTCCGGCCGATCACCTCATCGGGCGCATACCCGAAGAGGCGCCCCGCGGCGGGATTGAAGGTTTCGATGATGCCTGTCTCCGAGATCGTGATGATCCCCTCGTCGACGTTGCTCAAGACCGCCTGCACATGGCTCTCGCTGTCCTTGAGCCGCGCATGGGCGTCGCGCGCGTCGCGCTCCGAGGTCACAAGATCAGTAACCAAAGGCGCCAGCTGCCAGCGCAGGACCAAAAGCGCGCCCGCAAGCACCAGGATAATGAGCGGCAACACCACGGCAAATTCCCGATACACGGGGGCATAGAGCGCTGAAGTGTCCATGGTCAGCACCATGCCAAGGCCTATGTGATCGACCGGGCGATAGGCGGCCGCCACTTGATGGCCGAGATAGTTGCGGGTCACGATAAAGCCTGTCCGGCCAGCCAGCGCATAACTCATGGGCAGAGGCCTGCCCTCATAGCCCCGAGCCACATTCGAGAAGGCCTGGGTGGGATCGAAGGTATTCGGAAAACAAGTCATGCGCGTGCCCGTCGGACCGCATAGGCCGATGTTGGCGGCCGAACGCAGGGCCTTAGCCCCGAGCAGTAAGCGGGTTATCGTCGGCAAGGGGGCATCACCCACCACCCACCCGACGATCGCGCGGCGGCGGTAGATCGGCAAGGCCGCGCGCAGCACAAAGCCGCGGCGTGCGTTCCACAAGAGCGTCATGCCCAGCTTTCCCCGCAAGGGCATCTCGACGACGGGATGGGCCATGAAGTGGCCCGCGCGGGCATAAGGCGTGCCGTTGTTCATGTAGAGCGCGAGCGCCGAGAGCCGCATAGCAAGGAAGGCGCGCAATCCCCGATCCACAGCCGGTAACGCGGCGTGCCTGGCCCTGAGGCCGGCCGCCAGTTGATCGGCGAGGAACGGGCGGGTGGCGACCATGCGTACCTTCTGCTGCGCATCACGAATATCCCGGGCCACCCACTGGGCACGCAGCGCCAGACCCGAAACGAGATCGCGCCGCAAGACGACGTCGGTATTGGTGCGCATCACGGTAAAAACCACAAGGCCCGTGACGAGGCCCGCGCCCACGATAAGCAACGCGGCCACGATATTGATCGTCCATCCACGCCGCCTTAGTCCCATCGGCCACGCTCCAGGATCCTGTCATTTAACCCACAGTCAGGGCGCGCGGACACCAGCACCGGCCTACCCAGATGTCCGCGGCCGTGATCAACCTTAGAGGGAGTATAGAAGACGCTTGACGACAGTAACACCAACACCCTGTCGAGCCGGCCCGGACCGGCCCCGCGCGTAGGGTTGCAACCCCGCACCCGTTGGCCTCTGTAGGGGAATGGCGTGGCGAGAGCTAGGGGCCAAAATGCCCCGTGCGCGCGGGCGCCCTATGCCTGGCCCATCTCGGCGCCGTTTGGGCCACCCGGCCGCCGCCTGCCAACTGCTACATGTGTGCCCGCGGTGCGCCCCTGGCGGGATTGGGCGTCCGGTCACGCCCTGGGGGAAGCGGCACGAACGTCCAAGCCGTCAAGGCCCGCGCACTGGCCGCGGGCAGGGCAAGATATGCCCGCCTTGGGTGCTAGGCAACACACCATCCGTGGCCGCAGCCGGTACGCAGGCACCCACTGCCACCGTGCGTCGGCGCAGGAACTGGCCCCTTGCCGCGCCTTGGGCGGGCCACCTTGGGCCCCGCTAACCTTAGAGGAATAGCGGGCCTTATGCAGCCGCTATTCGGGTCCAAAACAGGCCGCGTAGTCGCTGCACACCCGGCAGCTCGGGGCCTTGCAGAGCGCCACCTGCGCCTTGCGGCAGAGCTCCTTGTAGAAGAACTTCTTCCACTTCATGTTGTGGACATTTTTTTGATATAGCGCCGTGAAATGCTTATCCAAGAGCGCCGACAGCTCCTCGCGCCCGTTTAAACCCATATCCTGCCAGAGGTGGTTGTCACCTAGGCACGCGGTGGCGATCGTAAAGGCGAGCCACAGCGTCTCCCGGGACGGGTCGGCGCGATGCGCCAACAAGAGCTCCACGAGGTCGCCATGCTCCTCGGCGCGCATAGGGTCGCAGCCGCCGGCCTCGGACACGTCCTGGGCTCCGCCGGGCCCGGCGAAATGGCAGCGTCGCAGGGCCGAGTGCTCCCGGGGATCCAGGCCGAGCGTATGGAATCGCGAGAGCACGCCGGCGAATGCGCGGGCCAAGAGGCCGTCCTTGGCTGGCGGAGATGTAATGAACCCATCATTCGATCGCATCATGGTCATGGCCCTAGCCTCCTTCCTGCATGGGTGCATGGGTATAACACTTTTTTGGACAGATCTTGGCACAGGCCTCGCACCCTACGCAGTTCTTGGGTCGCGCGATCGTCATGACCTTCCGCTCGTACTCGCCGTCATCGTCATCGTCATCACCGGCACCGACAGAAAGCGGTATGGTCACACCCTCATCGGTCAGACCCACGAGCTGCAGGACATCCCGCCCACACACCCGATAACAACGCCCGCAACCGATGCACTTGTCGCGGTTTAGTCCCTGGACGAAGCGTGGCACCCAGCTGCGCCCATCCGGCATAATGACTGCGACGTCAGCCACCGCCGCCTCCCGCGCCCGAGAGCTCGGCGCGCGCCTCGGCCAGGGCCCGGTAGGACTCATAGGTCTCGGCCGCCACGTCGCGGATCGTCTCCCAACCGATCGGGAGTTCCTCGGCGAGATCGTGAAGGCGCATCTTGTGCTCAAGAGACTGCGAGCTCAGCTTCTTGATGCGCTTTTTCAGAAATTCTATGGTGTCGCTCGCGGTGTCTTGCGTCATGGTTTCAACCCCCGTAATTGGCCAGATCGGGATACTGTTCGATCATGACAACGGCGTCGGCAACGAGTCTGTCGCCTTCCGCGGCCAAGGCCGCGAACGTCGGATAGCCGTAGCGGTGCACATCGCGCAGGTGCTTATTCACCACCACGATCCGTCCTGCCAGCAGTACAAGACGTCCAAACCCCTCGTGATGCATCTTGATCATAGGTTGCGCCATAACCCCCGTTCTCCGCTCCACGCAAAGCCCTACGGCATTGTAGAAAAGCTCGAGCCGCCACAGGGTCTCCGGGTCCGGATCGCCAATGATCGGGATCTCGCGACGCTTGGCCTTGTCGACGATATAGGGGGCCAGAAGATCGCGGTCGCTCCTGGAATCCCAGGCCCCGTGGGTATCCTGCGCCCGCCATTGCTTAACGAGCTCGCGCATGAACGGCGACTGCAAGGTGGCATCATCTTCCAAAACAGCCTCACTCGGCACCATAGGTGGCCTCCTCGTCCAGCGCAAACTTGCGCGCCTTGCCCTTCAATAAGGCCTTGCGTAGCCAAGGCGGCGGCGTACCGGCGAGCACCTTGCGCAGCTGGCCTAGAAGATCCTCGATCAGCTCCGGGCTCGACACCTTCACGGGGTGGACATTCTTCGCCACAACCCGCGCCGCCCCCGATCCGCCTATGGCGGCGACGTATAAAATGGCGCAATCGGCCACCGCCTCGATCTTGGGTCCAAGCTTGTCTTCATTGCCATCCTCGTTTAGGTCACCGTCGAACCGCCGCACCTCTAGGCGCTCGTGGCTATCCTCGGATACCTCATATATGGCAATGTTCCGGGCCCAACCGAAATGGGCGTCGACGCGCTTTAGGTCCTGCGTAGCAAACGCGATCTTCATGGCGATCAAGCCTCCGAGGTGGAATGATGGGGGTGGCACACGCCGGCGCACGCCTCGCCGTCCGGTTGCGGCTCGTGGTCGTTGGCAAGAAAGATATTGCCGATCTCGAAGACGAGGTTGCGCGTGCCCCTATAGCCCACGATGACGCGATGCGCCTCGCCCAGCCGGTCGAAGACCGGCAGGCCCATGCGCAAAAATGGGATGCCAAGCCGTGCGGCGGCCTGGCGCCCGTGCGAGTGGGTGATCAAAAGGTCGCAATCGTGTGCCTGCCCCTCCAGGTCCTCGAGGTCCCCGATACACGCACCTTCCCCCGCAAACCGCGCCAGCACCGGGGACTCGGTGGTGCTCACAAGAGCGGTGAGTGTGCACCCCATGTCCTTAAGCCATGCCCCCAGGGCCCACAGGAGATCGGGCTCGGCGCCTATGGCGATACGCTTGCCGCCGAAAAAGAAGTGCGCATCGAGCATGGCGTCGACGAGCTGGTTTCTCTGCCTGCGGTATTTCTCGGGGACTGGCCGGCCCGACAGAGTGCTGAGATAGGAAAAAAAATCGTCGGCCGCGG
The DNA here is from genome assembly GCA_021819245.1 of Pseudomonadota bacterium. Classification (GTDB taxonomy): domain Bacteria; phylum Pseudomonadota; class Gammaproteobacteria; order Acidiferrobacterales; family Acidiferrobacteraceae; genus Acidiferrobacter. The sequence continues at coordinate 45,083 of JAKARI010000016.1, forward strand.
CAAGGCCCGTCAGGGTGTCGAAGATTTTGGCTGGGACCCCGGTTTTTGCGGTCAAGGCATCCGCCGCGGGGCGCATCTGTTCGCCGATCGCGATGGTGGCCTGCGAGGCCCCGATACGCGCAATCTCCGGCCGCGTGGTGCCGCCGAGGGAGGTGGGCGTGAAGTCATCCGGTATGTGGCCATCGAGCGAGCGGGACAGATCCGGCAACACGATGGCCTTCAGACCGAAATCCGCGACGATCTCGCATAATTCCGTGATGTCGCCCGGCGTCATGTGGCACCCCGGCAGGATAGTGACCTGGCCCGCGATGGTCGCAAGGGGGCTCGCCAGGGACTCCACGATGGCCGTGACCGCCTTTGCCCAACCGTCCTGAAACGCGCCCTTATAGTCCGGCGTGGAGACATAGACGATCGGCATATCGAGTTCCGGATGGGCGGATGTGATACGCCGCAGGTCGCCCATGACGTCGTCGCCCTTGGTCTCCGTAAGCCCGGTCGAGGCTATGCCGATAAACGATGGCTTGGCGCGCTTGTGAATGTTCAAAAGTGCCTTTTCGATGTTCTCGCCCCCACCCAGAATCGTCGTCACCTCGTTCATGGCGGTGGTCTGAAGCGGTATCGATTCGCGAAAGTGGCGCACGAACAACACGAGACCGAAGGCGGTGCAGCCCTGCGACCCGTGGAATACCGGCATGGCGTTATCGATACCAAGAAATGCCAGCGCAGCGCCGAGCGGCTGGCTCATTTTCAGGGGGTTTACCGCACAGGCCTTGGAGACGACTGCGGGTGCGTTCATGATACAGCCTCCATGTCCCACGGCGCACTCCGGCGCACCTGCGCCCAGATCGGATTGAAGAGGGCCTTATCGATCTCGCGCACCAGGGCCACCATGCCATCGTAGCCGGCATAGGCGTGGTGGCGCTCCTGATTGATGTCGAGCCACGGCACCCTGGCCTTCAGGGCCACGAACTGCGAGCGGCCGCCCGAGAGCATGATATCGGCGCGCGCGTCTTTGAGCAGCTTGTACATCTCACGCGGGGTCATATCCTCGATCATATGGGCCTCATCGCCCATGATCTTCTTGATGCGCTCCTTGTCCTCCTTGGTCGACTTCTTGACGCTCGTGCCAACGATCTCGATCCCCATCTCCTGCAGGGCCGCGACCACAGACCATGATTTGACACCACCTGTGATCAAAAGCACCCGTTTGCCCTGAAGCCTCGGGCGATATTCGGCAAGCCGCGCCCACGCGCGGGCCTCCTCGCGCGCCACGAGCGCCTCCGTGCGTCCCAGGAGGTCAGGCTGCGCCCCGCGAGACACGAGCAGCCGCGCGATCTCCCGGAGCGCCTCGCTCATGTCCGACAGGCCGTAGAATGATCCTTCAAAAAACGGAATGCCGTAGCGTTCCTCCATCTTGCGCGCCACATTGATCATGGCCTTGGAACACACCATCATGGCGGCGCGCGCGCGATGGGCGGACGCGACCTCGCGATACCGGGCATCCCCGCTTAGGCAAGACAAGACACGGATCCCAAGCTCGGCCAAGAGCGGCTTTACCTGCCATAGCTCGCCCGCAAGATTGTATTCGCCTATGATGTTTATGTCGTAAGGCGTCGTGTACTCGGGTTCCTGCGTGCCTATGACATATTCGAGCAAGGCCTCTCCGGCAAGCTTGTTGCCGAGATTCTTGCTGCCGACAAAGCCCGGGGCATTGACCGGTATGATGGGCTTTCCGAGCTTGGCGCTGGCCGCCTTGCACAGCGCCTCGATATCATCTCCGATGAGCGCCGTCACGCAGGTCTGATAGACAAACACCGCCGGCGGGTCGTACTTGGCGATGATTTCCTTTAGGGCGCGAAAGAGCCGCTTCTCGCCCCCGAAGACGACATCCGTCTCATTGATATCCGTAGTAAATCCGGTGCGATAGAGGAGCGGACCCGATGACTTGGCCCCGCGATTGTCCCAGGAGTTCCCCTCGCAGGCGATCGGCCCGTGCACAAGGTGCGCGACATCGGTTATGGGGGAAAGCGCGATCTTGGCGCCATCGAATGCGCACCCCCCGGCGGCCGCCCCAGGCTGCAGGGCCTGCGTACATCCCTTCTTGCGCTCCTTGGCAGTTTTCACCTGATTCTTGGCGCAGGCGGGTTCGTCGAACACCTCCTGCACGGTATTGGCCAAGCTGTCCATATCGCCTCCCTAACGATCGTGGGTGCCTAGGCAAAAACGAGTATGTCCTCGTCTTCCACCACGTATTGGCAGGCCAGCCGCCAAAGCGCGGGGCTCGCCGGAATGTCCAGGGCGCGCAACTCGGCGTCGGTCAGCTTCCCCGCTCGGTAAAGGATGGTCTTTTCGTCGGGGCTCAAGACCACCCTTTCTGGGGCGCGACTGCGGTCTCGGAACACCACCTTGACCGCACACGCCCCGCACCGCCCCTGACCGCACGTCTTGTGCAGGAACCACGGGACATCGCGGGCCAGGGCAAGCAGCGTCGCAGCGCGCGACGCATCGATGTGAATCACGCGCTCCACATCGAAGGGTGGAGCAATCAATGTCACGCTGCCCATAAGGCCACCTCTGACCGCATCCCTGCCTGACGCATCCCGGATTGCCCGCCCGCCCATTGGGCGGGCAATCAACTCCTTAGCGGATGATGTCGAAGCTATAGTCGGTCTTGCCTGGATTGCTGGTATCGGCGTCGGTCACGTCAAAGATCTTGTCCAGGATCTTGACCAGGGTATTCATCGCGCCCTGGTAGCCCCACAACGGATAGCGATGGTGGTGGTGCCGGTCGAAGATCGGGAAACCGATCCGGATCAAGGGCGTACGCGTGTCGCGCTCGAGGAATTTCCCGTATGTGTTGCCGATCAGGAAGTCGACCGGCTCGGTGAACAAGAGCGAGCGCATGTGCCAGAGGTCGCGGCCGGGATAGACATGGCAGCCCTTGCCAAACGGTGATGAATCCAGCAGCGCCTGGACGCGCGCCTCCCACTCCGGGGTGCCATTGGTGGCCAGAATATGCACGGGTTCGGCGCCGAGCTCGAGCAGAAAACCCGTAAGCCCCAGTGTCAGATCCGGATCTCCATAAAGCGCGAAGCGCTTGCCATGGATATGCGCCGAGGAATCGGCTATCGCATCGACGAGGCGGCCGCGCTCCCGGGTCAGGTCCTCCGGGATCGCGCGCCCCGTAAGCCGGGCGACCTCCATGAGGAACCGGTCGGTTGCGGCGACGCCCATCGGGTGGTTGAATGCCGCCACCTCGTGGCCCTTCTTGGCGACGTAGGCCAGGGTCTTGGGCGTACAGAACCCCTGCATGGAAATCGTGGCCTTGGCATGCACGGCCGCGGCCGCATCCGCAAGGGTCGTGCCGCCATCGTACATGCGGAACTGCCCGTCAGTTGGCGTATCCCAGACGTCGCTGGTATCGCCCAAGATGGTATAGTCGACGCCCATGCTGCTTAAAAGGCGCTTGAGCTCGCGGATATTTCCGATGGCGTAGCCGTCGAACCCGCCTATGATATTGATGCTCTCGCACGCCTTGCGCTCGAGCGGCGCCACAGTCCCGGACTTGCCGTCCCAGAAGTGCTCGAGAATGCTCTTCATGGTGTTGTCGTAGCCGGTCACATGGCTGCCCACAAAGGCCGGGGTATGCGTGAACGGGACATCGAACTCCTGAGGGACGGAGCCCTTTTCCTTGGCGGTCTTGATGAAGGCATTCAGATCATCGCCTATCACCTCGGCCATGCAGGTCGTCGACACCGCAATCATTTTCGGCTTATAAAGGTTATAGGCGTTCGCCAGCCCGTCGATCATGTTGTTCAAGCCTCCGAACACCGCGGCATCCTCGGTCATCGACGACGATACGCACGATGTCGGCTCCTTGAAGTGCCGGCTGAAGTGGCTGCGGTAGTAGGCGACGCACCCCTGCGAACCATGCACAAACGGCAAAGTGCCCTCGAATCCCATAGCCGCAAACACCGCCCCGAGGGGCTGGCAGGCCTTGGCAGGATTCACTACCAAGGCCTCGCGCGCGAAATTCAGTTCGCGATACTCCCGGGTCTTGGTCCAGTCAGCGGCCTTCTGCAGGTCCGCCACAGGAACCGCGTTCTCGAAGGCCTTTTTGTTTTCGAACATGCCCATATATTCCGGTGACCGGAACAGGGAAAAATGGTCGACGACTTTGTCAGCATTCTGGCTCATACACGCTCTCCATTCGCTCTAATAGGACGACCCGGCGTCCGGATTACCGTCCCGCATTCCAGGGCGCCTTCGTGAGGCCCCATACCGGATTGTTGATCGCCATATCCATGTCGCGGGCGAAGATCGCGAACCCATCGTAGCCATGATAGGGTCCTGAATAATCCCAGGAATGCATTTGCCGAAACGGCACCCCCATCTTCTGAAAGACGTATTTCTCCTTGATGCCCGACCCGACAAGATCGGGCTTCAGACGGTCAACGAACTTCTCGAACTCGTACCCCGTGACATCGTCGTAGATGAGCGTGCCGTCTTTCACATAATGCGTGGTGCGCTGGTAATCATCGTTATGGCCGAACTCATAGCCGGTTCCGACAACCTCCATGCCGAGGTCCTCATAGGCCCCTATGACGTGGCGAGGCCTGAGCCCCCCGACATACAGCATGACCTTTTTGCCCTCAAGGCGCGGCCGGTACTTGGCGATGACCGCATCCATGAGGGGCTTGTACTTGGCGATGACCCGCTCCGCCCCTTCCTTGATCCGGTCATCGAAGTGACTGGCGATGGCACGCAGCGACTCGGCCACCTTGGAGGGACCGAAGAAGTTGTATTCCACCCAGGGGATCCCGAACTTCTCCTCCATGTAGCGGGAGATGTAGTTCATGGAGCGGTAGCAGTGGAGGATATTGAGCTTGGCCTTAGGCGTATTTTCGAGCTCGGCAAGGCTCCCGTCTCCGGACCATTGCGCGATGACGCGCAGGCCCATCTCCTCGAGCAGGATGCGCGACGACCAGGCGTCCCCGCCGATGTTGTAGTCCCCGATTATGGCGACATCATAGGGTGTACTCTCAAAGAGCGGGGCCTTATCGCCCCCCTTCTCGAAGACCCAGTCGCGGACCGCATCGTTGGCGATATGGTGACCGAGAGACTGCGACACGCCGCGAAAGCCCTCGCACCGCACCGGCACGATGGTCTTGCCGCCGAGTTCCTTGGACTTTCTCTTGGCGACTGCCTCGATATCGTCCCCTATGAGGCCGATAGGACACTCGGACTGGATGGTGATGCCGTGGTTGAGGGGGAACAGGCGCTGGACCTCGTCTAGGATCTTGTCGAGCTTCTTGTCGCCGCCGAAGACGATATCCTTTTCCTGAAAGTCGGACGTAAACTGCATGGTGACGAAGGTATCGACACCCGTGACCCCGATGTAATAGTTGCGGCGCGCCGCCCACGAGTACTGGCCGCAGCCGACCGGACCATGGGAGATGTGCACCATATCCTTGATCGGCCCCCAGACCACACCCTTTGAGCCGGCATAGGCGCAGCCACGGATGGTCATGACGCCGGGCACCGACTTGATATTCGATTTGACGCCGCAGTCGGGTTTGTCGCCCTCATAGACGTTGAGGTGCTTGGCGCGCTTCTTGGCGGTTTTGTCCGGATAGACGGAAAGCGCCTCCGAGATGACATCGGCGTTACGTGCCTTTACTTCGTCCAATGTGAGATCCATAGCGAACTCCTGTCAGTGCGGCCGGGGCAGACCCCCGGCCGGCGTCAACATCGTCAGGCTACCGCACACTCGGCGGCGCTCTTGCCTACAATGGACTCGTCCACTGCCTTCATGATGCCGTGCTCCATGAGCAGATCCTCGAGCTCATCCATCGTGATCGGCGTCGGGATGGTCCCCTTGCCGACGTTCTCGTGGATCTTCCGGGCCAGGGCGCGATACTCATCGGCCTGCTTCGAGTCGGGGGCATACTCAAGGACCGTCATGCGCCTGAGCTCGGCATGCTGCACGACGTTGTCACGGGGCACGAAATGGATCAGCTTGCTGTTAAGCTTTTTCGCCAGCGATTCGGCGAGCTCGTACTCCTTGTCGGTCTGGCGCTCGTTGCAGACGAGCCCGCCCAGGCGCACACCGCCGGAATTGGCGTACTTCAAAATCCCCTTGGAGATGTTGTTGGCGGCGTACATGGCCATCATCTCGCCCGACATGACGATGTAGATCTCCTGCGCCTTGTTTTCGCGAATCGGCATCGCGAACCCACCGCACACCACATCGCCCAGCACGTCGTAGGAGACATAATTGGCCCCGTCATAGGCGCCCTCTTCCTCGAGGAAATTGATGGACGTGATGACCCCGCGGCCGGCACATCCAACCCCGGGCTCCGGTCCGCCGGACTCCACGCACCGGATATCGCGGTACCCGATCTTCATGACATCTTCGAGCTCGAGGTCCTCGACGCTGCCGGCAGAGGCCGCCAGGCTTAAGATCGTATCCTGGGCCTTGGCGTGCAAAATGAGGCGCGTCGAGTCAGCCTTCGGGTCACAGCCTACGATGAGGATCTTCTGTCCCATCTCCGCGAGCGCGGCGAGGGTGTTCTGGGAGGTCGTCGACTTGCCGATGCCGCCCTTGCCATAGAAAGCGATTTGCCGTAGTCCCGTCATTTCCGATCTCCTTATGTATTAAGACTCTTCGTGGCGTGGGTGTCCCAATCCATTCGCGAGGCCCGCGCGCCTCTTTAAGACCCGCCGGGCTTCATGGCAGCGGCCGAATTCGGCCCTTGATTCTTGATGGCCGGCTGCGGCGTGCCGTTACGGTGTAGCCAAGAGCAAATGCCGTGCCACCTGAAAAACTTGCTAAATGGCGCTTTTTAGAGGTGCCGGCTGTCGGCCTTGCGACAAAGTCTGAGTACGAATGTTGGAGTTGTCTCAAAGACAACATAAAAGTCCGACGGCAGACCCGGAGGACCCTATCCGCGGGCTACGAAGGCCGTCTGAAAAGACACGCCGGGCGGGGTATGAAACTTGCTGCGTTCTGCCCAGCCAACCTGAGGAGACCGTGGCATGCAAATAGGCGTCGCAACTGACGAGGCGGTGGCGAACCACTGCGTCTTTATAATAGACAGCTGTGAGGTAAACCGCGCGGCCCTGCAGTGCATGCTGCAAGATGGCTATGAGACCCATGAATGGCGCGCCGTCGAGCTGGCGCTTGAACGAATACGCAGCCGCAGGCCCCAAGCGGTGATCATAGGTCAGGATGCGATGGGGCCCGATGCGGCACAGACCGTGGACAAGATACGGGGCGCGAGCCCGGACACGCGCGTACTGGTCGTGATCGGATCGCCCCACGGCTCGCAGGGGCCAGGCCATCTGGCCAGCGGCGCCCATGGCCTCATCACGCAGCCGCTTTCCATAGAGGCGGTCCGGCGCACAGTGCGTCTTGCCTTGGGCCTGCCCGTCATGATCGCAATCGGCGTGGCGCCGGGCTAAGACGCGGCGCGCGCCCGGTTGCCAGCGCCGGCGCCTGCCATATCGCCCAGGAAGGCGGAAAGGCCCGAGGTGATGACCGTTATCTGCTGTTCGGCAAGGAAGCGTGACTCGTTGCGGGTGGCATCACCCGGCAACACCGCCCAGTGGGGGCCCTGTGATCGCTTCATGATCTGGCGCGCAAACGCCCGCTCGAGCTGGGTTTTGAACCGGCACCCAAGAAACAGAAAGCCCCGGCGCGCGCGCAATTCCTGCACGCGCGGTGGAATCGGGGTCTGGATGTCGATCTCGGTCAGGACCTCGACAAAATCCGAGTCTGACACGAGGAAGTTTCCGGCGGGATAGACCGCGCCGAGCGGCTCGTAGGCGAGCGTTGTCCACCCCCCCTCATCGCCGGGGCCTGCACGCGTCCCGTCATCCCGAAAATAATGGACCCACTGCCCATAATGCTCAGCCTGGCTGACGGCCTGCACAAGGCCCCAATCGCGGCGCTTGCGGGCAAGCGCCAGGCGCAGAAGATCGTCATACCATGCATGCACCACGAGCGGGGGGACGGACTCAGCAATCCAGTGGTGCAGGGCATTGGGTTCGGCATGTGCGGCGAACGCACCCTTCATGAGGGTATCGACCGTCTTGCGATGCTTGAAATTCTCGATGAATTGGGCGGCCGCCGTGAGGTTCCCTCGGATTTTGTGCGGCACCGTGACCTTCTCGGTAAGGCGCGCGGCCAGGCCCTCGGGGGTTTCTGGTAGCGGGCACGCCGGGTCGAGCCCGAGCACGCCTGGCCCCAGATAGGGGATCACGTCGCGCGCGGCCCAGGCCACCTTCAAGTCGCCGGGTATGGTCATGATGAGGCGCTCCTTTTTGTCATTGGGTTGCGGTGTCGAGGCGGCCCACCGGGCTTTCTCGCGTCATGCGGCCCGTCATGAGGGCTCGCGTACGGCAATCAAAACGCCCGTGGCGGCGGCCAGATCGGGTGTTACCGATACGCAATGCCCGCGCCCGTCTACCAAGTACACATTGGCCGCGGGCGTGACCCGAAATGGCGTTGTACCGGCCATATCGGCTGCATCGCAGCGCACGAAGGCAAACCCCGGAAACTCGCGCCGCAACGCCGGCAGAGGCGAGTTTTTCTCCAGCTGGCTTACGAGGCGGTCCCAGTCGGATTCCATCATGGCCCCTGTGTCTCCCCTATGCGCCGGACATCGACTGTGATCGGAAGCGCGGTATCGGCGGCCAGGGCCGGCAGCGCCAGCTGCCAGCCATTGGCAAGGGTTACCGAGCCGCCCCACATGGTGGCCAGCTCCATAGCGACGATCGGTTCTTCCAGGTCCTTTTTGGCGACGTAGACAGACAGTACGCCCTCGTGATTTTTGCGAATCATGACCTTCATATCGTATCCCCTTGCAGAATCTGCCAACTACGCCACGCGTGCGGCCGCCTCGCGCAAAATCTCCGGGAGGTGAGCCAACACCCGGTCGACGCACGCGTGTGTGTTATAGCGCCCGAATGAAAAACGAATCGCGGCCAGGGCCGCCTGCCGGTCAAGGCCCATGGCCATCAGCACATGCGATGGTTCCATGCCTCCGGCTGCGCAGGCCGCGCCCAGGGACACGGCAATGCCCCGCCGGTCGAGGGATGTCATGATGCGCTCGCCATCGAGGGTGCCAAAGCCGATATTGCTGGTATTGGGCAGACGGGGCGCAAGCGCCCCGTGCACCCTTGCGAAAGGGAAGCGATCGCAGATCGCCTGCTCGAGATCATTGCGCAATCGCGCTATGCGCACGGCCTGATCTGTAAGATCCGCGCGGGCGAGCGCGCAGGCGCGCGCAAACGCCACGATCGCCGGGAGGTTTTCGGTCCCGCCGCGCAAGCCACGTTCCTGGTGCCCGTATAGGAGCGGGGCAATCTTAAGGCCCTTGCGCACGAAAAGCGCCCCGGCCCCCGGGGGCGCATGCAGTTTATGGCCGGACAAAGACAGCATGTCGACCGGCACCCGGGCCACATCGATCGGCACCCGTCCAGCGGCCTGCACGGCATCGACATGAAACGCCACACCCACCGCCTGGGTCGCCTCGGCGATCTCCGGGATCGGAAACAAGACGCCGGTCTCGTTATTGGCCCACATGAGCGTCACAAGGCCGGTGTCCGGGGTGATCGCCTCGCGTACCGCCGATGGCGCAAGGCGGCCCTCACCGTCGACCGGTAGATAGGTGACGCGTACCCCGGACCCCTCCAGATGGCGCAAAAGCCTCAGAGTGGCGGGGTGCTCCACGCGGCTCGTGACGATATGCCTTCGGTCGGGGCGCTCCGTAAGGATGCCTAAAATCGCGGTGTGATTGGCCTCGGTACCAGAGCTCGTAAAGACGATTTCGCGCGATTGCGCCCCTATAAGCCTGGCGACCTCCGCGCGTGATTCCTGTAGCAGGCCCTTCGCGCGCATGCCGGCTGCATGGGCGCTCGACGGGTTACCGATCCCCGGCTGCAGGCAGCCGAGCATCGCCTCGAGGCATTCGCGCGCAACAGTGCCCGTCGCGTTATGATCAAGGTCCGTGTGCGCCAAGCCCTTGTTTTCCATCGCCCTCACGCCTCCCACCCCAAGCCACCGGCCGGGCCAAACCGCAATCACGGCGCTAACAGCCCCGATCCTTCCCATCGGCGGGTGTCATATCCTCGAGCTCCCGGGCCTTCATGCCTACCCGATAGCCGTTGGCGACAAAATCCACGCCATAGATGTAAAACTGCTGCAGGAATGTCCCAATGCTCGTGACATAGCCCTCATCGCCTTTTTTGACGAGAACATCGCCTATGTCTTTGCCTGGAAACGTGCCGTCGTTGCGCACGGTCTTACGCGAGCGGACCTTCTGTCCATACTCGAATTGGGGCGGGCCGTTTAGTTCGACGACATCGCCATCCCGGCTCATTCTCATGTCTGTCCTCCTTAGGTCCGGCACGGCGCCACCATGGGTGGGTCCTGTCAGACCTTGTGCCTCAGACGGCTTACATCGATCACCGCGGGGGCCACGGCAGCGCCCTGGCAACCGCACGCGCCTTGGGAACCGCGGACCACAAAGCCCGAGGAATGGACCGTATCCGCAAAATCGAGAGTGCAGCCCTCAAGCAGCGCCTGGGTGGCCGGCGGCATATGGAGGGTCAAGCCCTCATACTCCGTGGTCACGTCCCCCTCCGAGGCCTTGGCCTCGACGCTAAGGTCTATGCCCAGTCCCGAGCACCCCCCGGGGGTGGCGAGCAGGCGAATCGCATAGGCGGGGTTTCCGCTAAGCCGCAGCATACGGCGCATGAACGCCAGGGCGGATGGGGTGATGGTCGTACACATGGACTCTCTGCCCTCACGCCTGGTAACGCGGAACGCCCGCATCGATTACGCAGGTGTTTTCGACGGGACACACGGCGACACATTGTGGGTCGTCGAAGTATCCTACGCATTCCGTGCACTTTTCGGCCTTTATGATATACGTGCCGTCTTTTTCACGGATTGCGTTGTTCGGGCATTCCGGCTCACAGGCCGAACATGCCGTGCACTGCGAGACGATGATCTTGTATGGCATGGTAATCTCCTCGTGTTTTTACCAAAAGTCGCGTAGCGCTTAGGCGGCGACGTAGGCGCCCTGGCGAATCATGGCATCACCCTTGGCGGCGCACGTGATCTCGCCCCGCTCCACCCGCTCGATATAGCTCTTGTAATAGCCAAGCACCGCCGCATCGATAAACTCGTGAGCGCAGGCATCAACCGGCTCGATTCCCGCCTCCTCGAGTGTCGCGCGGGGGCAACCGCCGATCTTGGCGACCAAGACCGCGGTACAGTCGTTCAATGCACGGATGATGGCCGGCAGGCTGTCATCTTCGGCGTAGCCGCCCTGGCAGTAGAGATCGACGCGCCGGTGGCCGACGAACTTGGCCCCGCGCGCGCTTGCCTCGTAGATCTGGAATTCCTTGGCGTGCCCGAAATGCTCGTTGACCCGGCCCTCGCCTTTGGTGGCAACCGCCACCAGGATCGTGATATCGGTGCCGCGTCCCTGGAGGCCCGCAAGCTCTGCCTCTTTGGCGGCGGCCTTTTCCTGGCGCTCGCCTTCCACGGCCTCCTGGTAGGCGCGGCGCGCCGCAGGGTCGTAGGAAAGCTCCATCTCCATGACCTTTGTGGTGGTAAACTCCGCCGAACGATCCTCGCCCAGGAGACCCACGGCGTCAGCGCGGCATTGGCGGCAATGACGCATCATATTCATCTGGCCTTCGCAGCGATCCTGCAGGGCCTTGAGCTCCTGTGCCGTAGGGCCCCTCTGCCCCGAGAGGCCGAATACCGTGCCGTGTTCCGGACTCGATATGAGCGGCATGATGTTGTGCAAAAAGGCGCCGCGCGACTTGACTGCCTTGTTGACATCCACCAAGTGCTGGTCGTTTATGCCCGGAATCATGACCGAGTTGACCTTGCAGAGAATGCCGCGCTCGGTGAGCATCTCGAGGCCCCGCATCTGGCGCTCGTGCAGAATCTCGGATGCCTCGCGCCCCATGTGACGTTTGTGCCGATAATAGATCCACGGATAGATCCGCGCGCCGATATCCGGATCGACCATGTTGATGGTGATCGTGACGTGGTCGACATTGAGGTCCTTTATCCGGTCTATATAGTCGGGTAAGGCGAGGCCATTTGTGGATAGGCAAAGCTTTATGTCCGGCGCCTCACGCGCAATAAGCTCGAAGGTCTTGAAGGTCTTTTCGGGGTTGGCGAGCGGATCGCCGGGACCAGCGATCCCGAGAACGGTCATCTGCGGTATGGCGCTTGCCACAGCGAGCGCCTTTCGCGCAGCCTGCTCGGGCGTCAGACGCTCGCTTACGACCCCGGGGCGGGACTCATTGGCGCAGTCATATTTCCGATTGCAATAGTGGCACTGTATGTTGCAGGCCGGGGCCACCGCGACATGCATGCGCGCATAATGGTGGTGGGCCTCCTCGCTGTAACAGGGGTGGTTTTTGACTTTATCCCAGACACCAGGGGCCATATCCTGGGGCGCCATGGATGATCCGCAACTGGCCCTTCCTGACCCGCTCGTTGCCCCGCACCCCTTGTGTTCCGAAACGGGCACGGCAGGGGCGTTTACATGCGTTTCTGATTCCATGGAAGGGCTCCTCTGGCCGTGGCCGAAACCGGGTTTGCATCAGGCCTGTCGTAAAAGACGCAGCCGCATGACTGCCTTTGAGCAAACGCCGTGCCAGCGCGGGGCATGGCGCAAGCGGCCGCGTAGCGCGGCTGCGGCCCGCTACGGGCACGGGGGGCATGTCGCAATAACGACAGATCCGGACAAAACGGTCTCTGTTGGTCGCTTATGTGACACAGGGTATTCCGCGCCCAGGGGTCTCTTGTGGGAAATAGGGGGGCCATGCGCAGGCCC
>JAKARI010000017.1 GCA_021819245.1 Pseudomonadota bacterium
GGCCGGGTTTAAGGGGCTGGCCCAAGGCTGCCACGAAAAGGACGGGTGCGCAAATCACCCGGCGCCGCCGTGAGCCCCGGGCCGTGATGTCCCCTCCGTCCCGTTTTCGGGATCGCCGCCTGCTGTGTGGGGGCGGCAGGACGCAGGAGGCCGCTCGTCGATGGGCCGGCCGAACCGAAATCGCGCCGGACGATCGAAAGGTCTTCGCGGCGGCCCGATCCGGCCGGTTTCATCCGGGGCCTGAATCAAGCCGTCGGCGACGAGATCCGGCGCGCGCCTGGGGGTGCGCCTACCCTAAAGGTTTCTGGATTCGGGGGGCGGACTGCCGCCGCCTGCGCAGATGAGGCTCGCCCCCGCCCAGCAGGCTATGCGCGCAGCCGCCGCTTCGCCTTGCGCCCCGCCTGCGATGGTCCGAAGGGGGATTGAATGAAGGCCGGGCGACGGTACAGGTCGGGGGTGCGGGCGCGTACCAGACCAACACTGCGGACTAGGGGCGCGTTGATTTATTTGGTGCCCAGGGGCGGAATCGAACCACCGACACGAGGATTTTCAGTCCTCTGCTCTACCGACTGAGCTACCTGGGCGAAGGGCGCATTAAAGCCGCTCGCTTACGCCGCGTCAAGCCGCCGCCACGCACGGTGGGGCGGGCGGCCCCGATGGGGATGGGCAGCACAGCGCGGCGCCCCGAGAGGGCTGGCCGGCCCCCAGGACGGACGATGGGCCGACAAAAGGGCGGGTTTCCCGTATCATGGGGCCATGAAGGTGCTTTTGATCAGTCCCTACGAGCTCGGCCGTCAACCCCATTCGCTGGCCCACCCCGCCGCCCTGCTGCGCGCGCGCGGTCATGAGGTCGTCTTGATCGACCTCACGCTCGGCGCGCTCCCGCGGTCTGGGTTAGGGGACTTTCAGATCATCGGCATCGCCCTGGGCATGCACACCGCCACGCGCATCGCGGTCAGCCTGCTGCCGGGGCTTAGGCGCAAGGCCCCGGGGGCGCGCATCGTCTGTTATGGGGTCTATGCGCCACCGAACGCGGCGTTGTTGCAGGGGCTCGGTGTCGACACCGTATTGGGCCCGGAGTTCGAGGGCGCGCTGTTGGCGCTGGCGGCAGGCGAGACCGCAACGGCTGGGCCCGCCAAGGTCACGTTCGTGACCCCGGATCGGGCCGGCCTGCCGCCACTGACCCGCTACGCGCACCTCACCTTGCCGGACGGCACGCGCAAGACCGTGGGTTTCGTGGAGGCCTCGCGCGGGTGCAAGTATCTGTGCCGACACTGCCCCCTGGTGCCCGTATACGAGGGCCGGTTTCGGGCGATTGCGCGCGAGGTGGTCATCAGCGACGCCGCGCAGCAGATCGCGGCCGGGGCGACGCATCTGTCGTTCGGGGATCCGGATTTTCTGAATGGGCCCACGCACGCGTTGCGCCTTTTGGCGGTCCTGCACGATCGCTGGCCGCACGTGACCTTCGATGCCACGATCAAGATCTCACACATCCTGACCTATAAGGACCTTTTGCCGCGGTTGCGCGAGTACGGCGGGCTCTTCATAACGAGCGCGGCGGAGTCGTTCGACGACGCGGTGCTCGGTAGCCTCGACAAGGGGCACACGGGCGAGGACATCGGCCGGGCCGTGGCGCTGGTGCGCGCATCGGGCATGGCGCTCGCGCCCACCTTCGTGCCGTTCACGCCCTGGACGACGCTCGAGGATTATTGCGACCTGCTGGTGCGCGTGCGGGACCTGGGGCTCATCAATAGCGTGGCGGGCGTCCAGTTGACGATCCGGCTGCTCATCCCGGCCGGCTCCTATCTGCTGCGCATACCGGGCTTTCGCGAGCGGCTCATGCCGTTTGCCGACACCATCTTGGGTTACCCCTGGGCAAGCCCCGACCCGCGCGTCGATACCCTGCAGGCCCGCGCCCAGGCGTGGGTGGAGCAGGCCGGTCATGAGGGCCGGGGTCGGTGGGAGACCTTCGCCGGCCTCTGGCGCCTGGCCCATGAGGCGGCAGGCCGCGCGGTGCCCGCGCTGACACGGGGGGATGCGGGCCCCGCCTGCCCCCAGCTCTCCGAGCCCTGGTACTGCTGCGCGGAACCGACGACGGCGCAGCTTGCCCGTTGCGCCGCGGGCGCGTAGCGGCCCCCGCGGGCGTCTTGTTATTTGGCGCCCGGGGGCTTATAGCCCTCGGGGGCCGCCGAGCCCTCCCCGAAGAAATATCCTTCCATCTCTTTTTCGAGAAACTTGCGCGCCTTGGGGTCCATCGGGCTGAGGCGATATTCGTTGATGAGCATGGTCTGGTGGCCCAGCCACTGCGTCCAGGCCTCTTTCGACACGTTTTCGAAGATACGTTTGCCAAGCTCGCCCGGATAGGTGGGGTAGGCGAGACCCTCGGCCTCTTTTTTGAGCTTCACACACAATACGGTTCGACTCATGGTGCCTCCAGCAAACGGTTGAGCAAGCGGCGAACGGGGGCCGGTACCCCGGGGGCGGGGCCTTCGCCTTTATACCACACCACGTCGCGGTTCTCCGCCACCCCAGGCCCTGGGGCGGCCGCCACCACAGGCACCGGCGTGATCGTAAGCCGAAAGTGGGTAAAGGCATGATGAATCGGCGCCGAGGGGGGGCCCAGGCGGCCCGTGAGGCCTAAGGCCTCGAGGACCGCCGGCAGGTCGTTGAGCACAGGGGCCTCCGGCAGGCTCCAGAGGCCCCCCCATATCCCGGAAGCGGGCCTGCGCGCCAGCAAGACGCCGCGCCCGGGATCGTGGAGCACCGCCCAGAACACCGCGCGCTCGGGGCGCGCGCGCCGGGCGGCGGGCGGGTCCTTGCCATCGAAGGCGCACCCCGCGGCGATGGGGCAGGCGGCGCACCGGGGGGCCTTGCGGCAGACGAGCGCGCCGAGATCCATGATCGCCTGGGTATAGGCGCTCACGTCGCGCGCCGGGGTGTGGGCGCGGGCGTGCGCCCACAGCGCGTGGCTTGCGCCGGCGTCGGCCCCCTTTATGCCGTGGTAGCGCGACAGCACCCGCCGGACGTTGGCGTCGAGGATGGGGGCTTGGACATCGAAGGCGAAGGCCACGATGGCCGCGGCGGTCGACGGCCCGATCCCGGGCAACGCGACCCAGTCCTCGACACGGCGCGGGAAGCCACCGCCATGGCGCGCGACGATAAGCTGCGCGGCGGCGTGAAGATTGCGGGCGCGCGCGTAGTATCCCAGGCCCGCCCACTGCGCCAGGACCTCGTCTTGCGAAGCGCGGGCGAGCGCCTGAACGGTCGGAAAGGCGGCCAGAAAGCGCTCGAAGTAGGGTCGTGCCGCCGTGACCGTGGTCTGCTGGAGCATGACCTCGGAGAGCCAGCGCACATAGGGGTCGCGGACCTGCCAGGGGAGGCCCTGGCGCCCATGGCGGCGGTACCAGGCCAGCACGCGCTCCGCGAAATCATCCCCCACTAATGGCCGCCGAGGGCGTGCTGCAAGACGCCGCCGAGGGCGCGCAGCGTCGTGCCGACGCTATTGGGGGACGAGTCGCTAAAGAGGCGGTTGAGCGACACGCTAAATCGTATGTGGCCGGCGGGGCCCTGAATGCGCACCGGAATGACAAATCCGCTGGGCAGGGCCACCGCGAGCAGGTAGTCGATGCTCTTGGTGGCAAGCGTCACGCGTCCATGGCCGTGGATAACTGCGCGCGCGATATGCAAAACAACGGTATTCATGGAAACGACGCCGTGAGCCACGGTGGCGCTCGCGTGCAGGCGCGAAAACGCGGTCCCTTGGGTGAGCTTCGCATTATGCGCGCCGACCAGCGCGCGCGGGTCTTTGGCGATGAGGTCGAGATCGACGCCGCGCATGGTGCCGTGGGCCATGCTGGCAGCCAGTCGCCCGGTGGCGCTGCTCTCGGCCGCCGCCAGGGTGGTCCCTGACCCGCGCAGATGCAGGCCGGCATCAAGCGCCCCCGAGAATTCCGGGAAGAGGTGCAAGGCGCGCAAAAGCGCGCTCACCTGCACCCCGTGCAGGCGGGCGTGCACGCGCCAGGCGCGGGGGGCGGTGCCAAGCGTGGCGGCGGCGCTGCCCACGAGGCGTCCCTGATAGAGCGTCATGCGCAGGGGTCTTACCAGCGCATGGCCGGCCCTGGCGCGGATATGGGCGCTGACCTGGGTGGCGACCAATCCATGAACGCGCAGGCGGCCGCAGGCGATATCGGCCACAAGCGGCGTATTGAGGGCCGCAGGCGATAGGGCGGCGGCGTGTGCGGCGGCCGGCGCGGCGTGCGGCGCCGCGGGGGCGGGGGCGGGGAGATAGGTCAGGGGGCGGAGATGGTCGACGGAAAGATGCAGCGTGTAAAAGAGCGGACGGGCCGTGCGCGTGATCGTGCCCGTCATGGTGGTGTGATCGAGGGTCAGGCGCAGCGGGGCAAGCCTCAGGACCGCCGGGTCCCAATGGAAGCCGATGTCGGCCGAGGCCTGGCGCAGGACGTGCGTGTCGCGCGGCGCATAGTGGATGCCGAGCACGGCGAGCAAGGGCCGCGGGGCGAAGGCGGGCACGGCAAGATCACCCGAGGCGCGGATACCGGCGGCCGTGCGCAAGACCGCAAGATGACCGTGGGCGACGAGGTCTGCGGCCTGCAGGCGCAGCGCGGAGAGGGTGAGCCCGGACGCGGAGTAGGTGGCCCGGGCGGCCAGACGCAGGGGCAGCGGCAAGTGGCCTGCGGTCTCGATGCGCGCATGGGCCTCCACGGCCACCGGTCGGCCGGGGGCGATCGCGCCCAGGCGCAGGCCGAGGTCTGCCAGGGTATCGCGGCTGCCGGTACGGGCGTTGCGGTACCGGATGTCGGCATGGCGCACCGTGAGGCCGGCGACCCGCAGGAGCGTGAAGGCCGGCGCCTCGCGGGCCTCGGCACGCGCGGCAGCCGGGGTCTTGGGGGCGGGCGACGCGCCCTGGGTCAGGGCCGCCCAGTTCGTGACGCCGGCGCCGTTTTCCTCGAGGTTGAGGCGCAGGCCGGTCAGCACCACCCGGCGCAAGACGATGTGACGCCGTAAGAGCGGGAGCACGCGTACCTCGATGCGGACGTGGGCGATGCGCGCAAGCGGGGTGCGGCCGAACCCGGGGGCATTGCCGAGCGCGGCCCCGTCGAGGCGGATACCAAGCCAGGGAAAGAGCGAGACGCCCAGCCCGTGAATCGTGACCGTGCGACCGGTGGCCCGGCTTAAGGTCTCCGTCACCTGTCCCTTGACGTCGTCGAGGGTCACGAGGGCCGGAAGGGAGGCTATGCCGATGGCAATCAGGGCCAGAAACAGGCCCGCGGTAATAACGAGGACGCGCGTGCGCTTCTTCACAAGACCGCCTGAAGACAACAGGGTTTACGCTCGGACCGCGCAACCGTGACCGCCACGTTATGCGGCACGGGCGCTACGCCGGTCGCCAGGGGCCGAAGGGTGGAGCGGGTGAAGGGAATCGAACCCTCGCTATCAGCTTGGGAAGCTGAAGTTCTACCATTGAACTACACCCGCATAGCCGCACGACCCAATAGGCAATACAATATACCGCTATCTGGGAATTCGTGCCATTGCCTATGCAAGTTTGTGTCAACGGGACAGACCGCGCCCTCCCCGAAGAGATGGGGCTGCTCGCGTTGCTGGAGGAGATGGGGCTCGTCGGCCGGCGCATCGCCGTCGAGATCAATCAGGAGATCGTGCCGCGGGCCCGGCATGGGGACTATGTGCTGCGCCATGGGGACCGGGTGGAGATTGTTCAGGCGATCGGGGGTGGTTAGCAATGGAGCAGGGGATCGACACATGGCGGCTGGGCGCGCGGACCTTTCGCTCGCGGCTCTTGGTGGGGACCGGCAAGTACAAAGACCTCGACGCCACGCGGCGTGCGGTCATGGCGAGCGGGGCGGAGGTCGTCACGGTGGCGGTACGACGCACGAACCTCGGCCAGAACCCGGGCGAGCCGAACCTGTTGGATGTCCTGCCGCCGGAGCGCTTCACAATCCTGCCCAACACCGCCGGCTGCTATAGCGCCGACGAGGCCGTGCGCACCTGTCGGCTGGCGCGCGAGCTCCTGGGCGATCACCGGCTGGTTAAGCTCGAGGTCATAGGCGACAAGGACAGCCTGTTTCCGGACATGATGGAGACCATCAAGGCTGCGGAGGTCCTGGTGCGGGAGGGCTTCGAGGTCATGGTCTACACGACCGATGATCCCGTTGCCGCCAAGCGCCTGGAGGCCATGGGCTGCGCCGCGGTGATGCCGCTCGCGGCCCCCATAGGGTCGGGGCTCGGTATCCGTAACCCATTGAATATCCGTATGATAGTGGAAAACGCACAGGTGCCGGTGCTGGTCGATGCCGGGGTCGGCACGGCCTCGGATGCGGCGGTGGCGATGGAGCTCGGGTGCGACGGGGTGTTGATGAACACGGCGATCGCCGCGGCGCGCGATCCGGTGTTGATGGCCGAGGCCATGCGCAAGGCGGTGGAGGCCGGGCGCGACGCCTATCGCGCGGGGCGCATGGCGCGCCGCATGCACGCCGATCCCTCATCGCCGATCGCCGGGCTCATCGTGTGAGCGGCGGTATGCCGCGGGTCATTCGCAGCTACGCGCGCCGCGAGCGGCCGCTTGGGGCGGCGGCCCTGGCCCTGCGTGAGCGCCTCTGGGGACAGCTTGCGCTCGATGACCTTGCGTGGGCGGACCTCGGGTGCGGGATGCGCGAGGTGGTGCTCGATATCGGGTTCGGCGACGGCGAGGCCTTGCTCGCACTGGCGGCCGCGGATCCGGCGCGCGACTATGTCGGGGTGGAGGTCTACCGCGCGGGGCTCGTGAAGGTGTTGCGCGGTATCGAGCAGGCCGGGTTGACCAATGTGCGCGTGATCGAGGCCGACGCCCAGGCGCTGGTGCGCGCCGTGGGCGACGCCCGCATCGGCGCCGTTCATGTCTTTTTTCCAGACCCCTGGCCGAAGGCGCGGCATCATAAGCGCCGTCTCGTGCAGGCGCCGTTTCTCGCCGAGGTGGCGCGCATCCTGCGTCTCGGAGGGGCACTCCATCTGGCCACCGACTGGGGCCCTTATGCCGACGCCATGCTCGAGGCCGCAGCGCGCGTGCCGACGCTCGCCCTCTCCGATCAGGAGCGGGGCATGCGGCCCTGGACGCGCTTCGAGCGCCGGGGCTTGAGGCTGGGGCAGGGGGCGCGTGACCTGCGGTTTCGCCGCATCGCCGCGGTCAACGCGGCGGGGCCCCCGTAAGCGCGGGTGGGCGTGGTCAGGCGTCGTCTTGCAGGCGGATATGATCGAGACGCAGGCGGTGGATGGCGCCGTGGCTGTCAGTAAAGCGCACGTATTCGGCACCGTCGGCCGTCTCAAGGGCGATCACATGCACGCGGTCCGTGACATACCGGTCGTGGCTCGACCAGCCGACGGCGAGCGGGCGCCCGGTGATGATGGCGCGCTCGTAACGGTCCTGAAGGGCGCAGGGTATCGGGCGGTATTCCTCGTCCATGGTCGGCCCTAGATGTCGAGGTTGGAGACCTGAAGGGCGTTTTTTTCGATGAAATCCCGGCGCGGCTCGACCTGGTCACCCATGAGGGTGGTAAAGACGAGGTCGGCGGCGACCCCGTCTTCGACGTTGACCTTGAGGAGCCGGCGCACCGTCGGATCCATGGTGGTCTCCCAGAGCTGGTCGGGGTTCATTTCGCCAAGCCCCTTGTAACGCTGAATGCCATGGCCGCGACGGGCCTCCGCCAACAGCCACTCGTAGGCCTCTTCAAAGGTGTCGACGCTCTGCTCACGGCCCTGACGCGAGACCCGCGCGCCAGGCTTTATGAGCCCGGATAGTCGCTGGCCCAGGGCATGAAGGGTCCGGTATTCGGCGGAGTGGACGAGGGCGGAATCGACGCGCGAGGTCCGTACCCCGCCATGCTCGGTGCGAACCGCGAGGATCTCATGGGTGGCAAGCTCGGGGTGGTACACGGCGGAAAGCGCGTAGTGCGCGGCGCCAGGGCCCGCCCCCGCAAGCCGCCCGGCCAGGGTGGTGGCGAAGGCCTGGGCCGCCGCCTCCTCGCGCAGGGTCTCGGGGGTCAGGGCCGGGAGGAACATGAGCTCCTTCAGGAGCGCCCGGTCGTAGCGGCGCGCGAGCCGCCGAAGGGACTGGTCGGCCTTGATGTAGGCATGAAAGATCCCCTCTAAGGCCTCGCCGGCCAGGACCGGCTCGCCGGGCCCGCACAGCAGACCGGCCCCCTCCAGGGCATTGCGGGCGAGGTAGGTGGTGAGCTCGGCGTCATCTTTCACATATCGTTCGGCCTTGCCCTGCTTGACCTTGTAGAGCGGCGGCTGGGCGATATAAATGTGGCCACGCGCCAGGAGCTCGGGCATCTGCCGGTAAAAAAAGGTGAGCAGGAGCGTGCGGATGTGGGAACCGTCCACATCGGCGTCGGTCATGATAATGATGCGGTGATAGCGGAGCTTCGCGGCGTTGAAGTCGTCACGGCCTATGCCGGTCCCGAGGGCGGTAATGAGGGTGCCGACCTCCGCCGAGGAGAGCATCTTGTCGAAACGGGCCCGCTCGACGTTCAGGATCTTGCCCTTCAAGGGCAAGATGGCCTGAAAGCGCCGGTCGCGCGCCTGCTTGGCCGAACCGCCTGCGGAATCCCCCTCGACCAAATAGAGCTCGCACAGCGCCGGGTCGCGCTCCTGGCAGTCCGCCAGCTTGCCCGGGAGTCCGGCGATGTCGAGCGCCCCCTTGCGGCGGGTCATCTCGCGCGCCTTGCGTGCCGCCTCGCGGGCGCGCGCCGCCTCGACGACCTTCTCGGCTATGGCCTTGGCGACCTGAGGGTTTTCCTGAAGGTAGCAGCCGAGGGAGTCGTTGACGACCGATTCCACGGCGGCCTTGACCTCGGAGGATACGAGCTTGTCCTTGGTCTGCGAGGAAAACTTGGGGTCGGCGACCTTGACGGACAGCACCGCGGTCAACCCTTCGCGGGCGTCGTCGCCGGCGGGGGTGACCTTGGCGCGCTTGGCGAGGCCGGATTCCTCGATGTAATGGTTTAGGGTGCGCGTCAGGCCGGCGCGAAATCCGGCCAGATGGGTCCCGCCGTCACGCTGAGGGATATTGTTGGTGTAACAAAAGACATTTTCCTGATAGGAGTCGTTCCACTGAAGGGCGAGGTCCACATAGACCCTGTCGCGCTCGGCCTGAAAGGCGATCACCTGCGGGTGGAGCGGGTCCTTGTTGCGGTTGAGATCGACGACGAAGGCCGCGATTCCGCCCTGGTATTCGAACACGTCCTGTTTGTCTGTGCGCTCGTCGGTCAACACGATGCGCGCCCCGGAATTGAGAAAGGAGAGCTCGCGCAGGCGCCTGGCAAGGAGGTCATAATGCATCGTGCAGTCCGAAAAGATGCGCGGCGAGGGCTTGAAGCGCACGATCGTCCCGGTGCGGGTGGCCGGCCTCACGGCCTTGAGGGGCGCGCAGGGCTCGCCCAATTCATAGCGCTGGTGGTGCTCATGGCCATCACGGTAGATGGTGAGCTCCAGAAACTCCGAGAGGGCATTGACGACCGAGATGCCGACGCCATGCAGGCCCCCCGAGACCTTATAGGAATTTTGATCGAATTTGCCCCCGGCATGAAGGACGGTCATGATGACCTCGGCGGCCGAGCGCCCCTCGGAGGCGATGATGCCGGTGGGGATCCCGCGGCCGTTGTCCTCCACGCTGACCGACTGGTCGGCGTGCACCGTCACGCGCACCTCGGAGCAATAACCGGCGAGGACCTCGTCGATCGCGTTATCAACGGCCTCGAAGACCATATGATGGAGGCCGGTGCCGTCTTCGGTATCGCCGATATACATGCCGGGGCGTTTGCGAACCGCGTCCAGGCCCTTGAGAACTTGAATGCTGTCCTGGTCGTAAACGGGGTGCGTGTCCATGCTGAGGCTCCGGCTAGATCGCGCGATCTTACCACAAAAGAGGGGCTCAGGACCCGTGCAAACGGCCCTGTTCCACGTGGAACACGCGCGCGGGACAGGGGAGGGGTTCCCCCTCCAGGGCGGTCACGAAGGCCTGGGCCTTGAGTTCGGCGAGGGTCTCATAAAAGGCCGCCCGCCGGGCGCTATCGAGCTCGGCCGCGAGGTCGTCGAGCAAAAGGACCGGCGGGCGGCCCGCGCCCGCCACCAGGGTCGCCATGGCCAGACGCCAGGCGCTGACCACCACCTTTTGCTGGCCGTGCGAGGCGGTCTCTTGGACCGGCCGCCCCCGGAGCTCGAACACGATATCCCCGCGATGGGGGCCGGCCTGCGTATACCCCAGGCGTTCATCCCCGGCGCGATGGGCCTCTAAGGCCTCCGCGAACGATGGCCCGTCCCACCCGCACCGCAGCCGCGTAGTGGCCACGACCCCAAGGGCTAGGCGCTCCGTCAATCGTGTGAAGGGTTCCTGAAGGGCGCTCACCAGCCGTTGCCACATCGCGGCCAGGACCTGGCCTGTCTGAATCAGGCCCCCATCAAAGAGCCGATACTGGGTATTCTGCGTCCGCAACGCCGCATTGCGTTGCCGCAACAACCGCTGATAACGCCGCCACGTCTCCAGAAACAAAGGTTCCACGTGGAACATCGCCCAATACATCCCGGCGCGGCGGGCATTCGCGTCCTGCACCACGGCGTAGTGCGTCTCGGGATTGAACACCAAGACGGGGATCCGCTCGTAGACCTCGATGGCCGATCTCAGGGACCCGTCGTCCAGCCGCCAGAGCCGTTGTGACCGCGACCTTTCGTAGCTAAGCGACCCGGCCTTCAGGCCCGCCCCGAAAGCCGCCCGGATCCACAAACGGTCCTGCCCGTCACGAATCGCCCCTCGGCTACTGCCGGAGCGCAACACCTTCCCTGTACACACTAGGCTGATGGCCTCGAGCAGGCTCGTCTTCCCCGCGGCGTTGCCCCCGATCACCACATTGACGCCGGCATCAGGTTCCCACGACAGCCTCGCGAGACCCCTTAGGCCCTCCGCCTCCACGCGATTTATCGTCATACCGCCGCTCGCCCGGGTCGCACCCTTCTCCTGCCGACAGACCGCCCACCGGCTCGCCCTCAGCCCCCTGGCCGTTGCGTCCCTACAACCGAACCGGCATGACCACGTAGACCTGATCATCCCCGGTCTTCGCTGCCTTCAATCGTACCGCGCCATTATTATCGCTCCACCCGAACTGGAATTCGTCCTCCTCCAGGGCGCTTATGGCCTCCACGAGATAACTGACATTAAACCCCGTCTCCATCTCCGGGAGCGCGCCATCCGTTTCGAGCTCCTCCCAGGCCTCATCCCGATCCACGTTGGTGGCGTTGGCCGCCACGGTATGACCCTGAAACCGCAATCGTATCCCCCGAAACTTCTCGGTCGACACCACCCCGACCCGCCCCAACATCGCCAACATGGCCGCACGCCCCAAGACCACCTCATATTTCACGGTCTGCGGTATCACCCTGTGATAATCCGGAAAGCGCCCATCAACGAGTTTCGATACAAACACCACCTGATCCTGCGTGACCCGAATATGGTTCGCCGACAGACTCAACTCGATCGGATCACGGGTATCCCCCAAGAACCGCGTCATCTCCCCGATCGCCTTGCGCGGGACGATGACCTGCCGTTCCTCCGCCACCTCGGTGTTTAAGCCCGTCGCGCAAAACGCGAGCCTGTGGCCGTCGGCCCCGACTGCGCGCAGAGACCGGCCTGCCATCTCCAACATCACGCCGTTCAAGTAATACCGCACATCCTGTTGTGCCATGCAGAATTGCGTCTTTTCCAGCACCCTGCGCATATCCGCACGCGCCACGTGGAGTGCCGTATCCCACCGCACATTCATGAGGTTCGGAAAATCATCCACTGGGAGGGTCGCCAATTGAAACCGGCTCTTGCCCATCACGACACGAAACCGCCCGGCATCTATCTGACATTGCAACACGCTCTCCGCGGGCAGCGTACGCACAATATCCAGAAATTTCCGTCCCGGCACGGTCACCTTACCCGGCTCCGATACCTGCGCCGGGCACCGCGCCACCACCTCCACCTCCAGGTCCGTCCCCGTCAAGACGATCTCGCCGTCGCCTGCCTCCATTAACACATGCGTCAGGATCGGCTGCGATTGTCGCCGCTCGACCACGCCCCCTGCCACACTCAAGGCCTTTAGTAGATCGTCCCGCGTCACATTCAATCGCATATGGGCCCGTTATCCTCTCGGCTTGTCACCAACGTTTTATAGATCTCTTTCTTGTGGTTTTTATTATTACGCGATCCCCTTTCCGGGGATAACCCGTCTTTTTCCCGCTATCTCCTTCCTGTTCGTACCTGATAACCCCGGCATAACCCCGGTCCGCGACTGTGCGTAAGCCTGTGGACGATTGTGCATAAAAGCCGCCTCGTGGCCTGAAGGCCTCTTCTGTCCTTTCTTATGCACACCTTATGTCGTCAATATCCGAGTCAGGTTGGTGTAATCTTCTTTGATGCGCGGATCCTGTTCCAAAAGCTCGCTCACCTTGCGGCACGCATGAATGACGGTCGAGTGATCCCGTCCGCCGAATTCCTTGCCGATCTCCGGGAGACTGTGATGTGTGAGCTCCTTGGCGAGCGCCATCGCGATCTGCCGGGGCCGCGTGACCTGCCGCGAGCGGCTCTTGGCGCTCAAGTCCGAGACCCGGATCTTGAAATATTCGGCCACCATTTTTTGTATGTTCGTGATGGTGACCAGCCGCTCCTGAAAGGCCAGCAGGTCTTTCAGGCTCTCGGCCGCCAGCGTCACATCGATGGGTCGGCCCGTAAAATTGGCGCTGGCCATGACGCGCCGCAACGCCCCTTCCAGCTCGCGGACGTTGGACCGTACGCGCTTGGCGATGAAAAAGGCCACCTCGTCGCGTAAGGGTATACCCTCGAGCTGCGCCTTTTTGATGAGGATGGCCACCCGCGTCTCGAGCTCCGGCGGCTCTATGGATACGGTCAGTCCCGAGCCAAATCGCGATACCAGACGCTCCTCGACCCCCACGAACTCCTTCGGAAACCGGTCTGCGGTGATGATGACTTGTTTCTGACCTTCCAATAAGGCATTGAATGTATGGAAGAATTCTTCTTGAGAACGCTCCTTGCCTGCGAAGAACTGGATATCGTCGATAAGCAGGGCGTCGAGCGACCGGTAATGTTTCTTGAATTCGTTGATGGCGTTGTGCTGCAGGGCCTTGACCATATCGGCCACGAAGCGCTCCGAGTGGACATAGGAAACCCGCGCCTCGCGCCTGTGGGTCGTGAGCAGGTTGCCGGCGGCCTGCATCAGGTGCGTCTTGCCCAACCCCACCCCGCCATAGATGAAAAGCGGGTTGTAGGCACCGCCCGGGTTCTCGCCGACCTGCCGGGCAGCGGCCCGCGCCAATTGATTGGATTTGCCCTCGATATGGGTCTCGAATGTAAAATCCGCGTTCAGCCGCGTGCTGTGCGGCGCCTCGCGTCGTGCGGTGCTGGCGGCCTTCACCGGCACCGCCGCCGCCTTTCCGGAGGCGCTGCTGCCGACCTGCACAATGACGCTCACCGCCGCGGTCCCGCCCTGATATTGTGCCGCCAACTCCGCGATGCGCTCGGCGAAGCGGTCTTTCACCCACTCGGTCACGAACCGGTTGGGCGCGAGCAGCCGCAGAGAGTTTTTTTCCCACTCGGCCTGAAGGGGTCGAATCCAGGTATTGAATTGTTGTGGCGACAGCTCCTCTTCGAGCCGGTCCAAACATTTTTTCCAGATGATCGGCTGACTCACACCATTTCAACCTGATACGAGGGGGTAGGGCCGATAGTCTAGGGCCGGCCCCAGTTATCCACAAGCCCTCGCCCGGTGCCGCCGCCGTTGACAAACCGGCCCGGACCTCGTAGTGTTCCGCCCTTTTCAGGCTTCGTTATTTAAGGGTTACCCATGAAGAGAACATTTCAGCCCAGCGTCCTAAAGCGCAAGCGCACCCACGGCTTCCGCGCCCGCATGAGTACGCCCGGGGGGCGCGCGGTCATCAACGCGCGCCGCGCCAAGGGCCGCGCGCGTCTTAGCGCCTGACGTGCGGTGGCGCGGGGCACGCAAGGCTTTCCGCGGCACGTCCGCCTGACGGACCCCGAGCGCTATCAGGAAATATTCAAGGCCGGCACAAAGGCCCGTCACCCGCTTATGGCGGTCATGGCCCTGGCAGGCGGCCTGGACCACCCCCGTCTGGGGCTCGCCGTCTCCCGCAAGGTCTCCCGCAAGGCCGTTGTGCGCAATAGAATCAAGCGCCGGATTCGGGAGCACTTTCGCCGCGCCCAGGCGGGCCTGCGCCCCCTGGATTTTGTCGTCGTCGCCTACCCCGACGCGGCGCGCGCGGACCCGGTTGCCTTCACCGAGGCCCTGGAGTCTCTCTCGCACAAGATCTCTCGCCTATGCGCAAAGCCCTGATACACGTCATTCGCGCCTACCAGTATTTCCTCAGCCCCTGGCTCGGCGCGCATTGCCGCTACCACCCGACATGCTCCGCCTACGCCATTGAGGCCATCGATCGCCACGGGCCCCTGCGCGGCCTGTGGCTCGCCGTAAAGCGCATCGCCCGCTGCCACCCATGGCATGACGGTGGGCATGACCCCGTTCCCCGTTGAGGTTGTGTGAAACCCCGATCATGAATAGTTATCGTCCCGTTCTCTACGTCCTGCTCGCTGTCATCCTCTTTTTCCTGTGGACGGACTGGCAACGCTGGCAGGTGCCGGCGGCCCCGCAGGCCCCCGCGAATGCCCTGCCGACGATGCCCGGGCAGGCCGTTCCCCAGGCCGTGCCGGTACCCGCGCCCACACCCCCACGGGCGGCGCGTCCCCGGACGCCCATGATCCCGCAAGCGGCCACGGTGGTGGTGAAGACCCGGCTCCTGACCGCGACCCTCGACACGCGCGGGGCCGACATCTCCCACCTCGTGCTGCACGGTTATTTCGCAAGCAGCAGCCATGGCAAGCGGCCCTACGCGCTTCTGACACCCGCAGCGCCCACGCCATTTCTGAACGAAAACGGCCTCCTGGGGACCGTGCCGCTGCCCAACCACACAAGCCTTTACGCGACCCGCCACTCGAACTCGCGCCTCGTCGCCGATACCCGCCCGGTCCACATCCGTTTCCATTGGCAGGAGGGTGCGGCACGGGTCGTGAAGACCTACACCTTCGCCCCCTCGAGCTACGTCGTGCCGGTCCGCTACGCGGTCTCCAACACCGGCAAAACGCCGCTGACCGTGTATCTCTACAATCAGTTCGTCCACGGCCCCGCGCCCGCCAGCCATTTTCTGCACTCGGCGCCGATCTATATCGGCGCCGCGTATTACAGCCCTGCCCGCAAATACCATAAGCTGCCGTTCGCGCGCATGGCCAAGCACCCCCTGACGTTGGCCGCGACCGGTGGCTGGGTCGCCGTTTCCCAACACTATTTCCTGGGGGCGGCGATTCCCCCCGCCACGCAGCCCACGATCTTCTATAGCTCGGTGTTCGCCGGCCCCCGTTACGCCATTGGCTACAAGACCGCTCAGCCGCTCACCATTGCGCCGGGCGCCACCGCGACCCTGGCCACCCGGCTCTTCCTGGGTCCCAAAAAGCCGGCGATTCTGAGTCAAGTGGCGCCGGGCCTTGATCTTACCGTCGACTATGGCTGGCTCACCGTGCTTGCCCAGCCCCTCTACTGGGTCCTGGCCCATATCGAGCGCGTGGTCGGCAACTGGGGCCTGTCGATTATCCTGCTGACGGTCCTTATCAAGGTGATCTTCTTTCCCCTGTCGGCGGCGAGCTTCAAATCGATGGCCAAGATGCGCAGGCTCCAGCCGCGCATGGCGGCCCTGAAGGAGCGCCACGGGTCCGACAAAACCGCCCTTCAGCAGGCCATGATGGAGCTCTACAAGACCGAGAAGATGAACCCCCTGGGCGGCTGCCTCCCCATGATCGTCCAGATCCCGGTCTTCATCGCCCTCTACTGGGTGCTGCTCGACAGCGTCGCCCTGCGTGATGCCCCCTTCGTGTTGTGGATTCACAACCTCGCCGCGCCGGACCCTTATTTTGTGCTCCCGATCCTGATGGGGCTTTCGATGCTCGTTCAGCAGATGATCAATCCGGCCATGATGGACCCGACGCAGCGCAAGATCATGATGCTCATGCCCGTGATCTTCACGGCGTTTTTCCTGTTCTTCCCGGCGGGCCTGGTCCTGTACTGGGTCACGAACAACGTCTTGTCCATCCTTCAGCAGCAATGGGTCATGCGCCGCATGGACAAGGCCTAAAGGGCGCACATTGACGGATACGATCTGCGCGATCGCGACGCCGCCCGGCATGGGGGGGATCGGCATCGTGCGTGTCTCGGGGCCCCTGGCGCGCGAGCTCGCGCGCGCCGTTCTCGGGTCCGTCCCGGCCCCGCGCCAGGCCACGCTCGCGGCGTTTCACGACGAACGGGCCCGCGTGCTCGACCAGGGTCTGGCGCTTTACTTTCCGGCGCCGGCGTCTTTCACCGGCGAGGATGTCCTGGAGCTGCAGGGCCACGGGAGCCCGGTCGCCTTAGACCGCCTCGTGCGCTCGCTCGTGGCCCGGGGCGCGCGCCCCGCGCGTCCCGGTGAATTCACCGAACGCGCCTTTCTGAACGGCCGTATCGACCTCGTTCAGGCCGAGGCGGTCGCCGACCTCATAGCGAGCGCCCATGAAGACGCCGCGCGCGCCGCCGCCTGCACCCTCCAGGGGGCCTTCTCGCAGCTCGTGCGCGCCCTGGACGCGCGCCTTGCCGGCCTGCGCGCCCACGTCGAGGCGCTTCTCGACTTTCCTGACGAGGCCCCCGATATCGCGGCCGACGTCCCGTTGGCCGCGGGGCTTGCGGCGCTCTTATCCGACATCGCCGAGGCCGTGCGCCGCGGGCGCGAGGGCCGCGTCCTTCAGGAGGGCGTGCGCGTCGCGATCGCGGGGCCGCCTAACGCCGGCAAATCCACTCTGCTCAATGCCCTAGCGGGACACGAGGCGGCGATCGTGAGCCCCTATCCCGGGACCACCCGCGACCTGATCCGCGAGCGCGTCGTGATCGAAGGCCTCGCGCTGGAGTTGACGGATAGCGCCGGCCTGCGCGCAAGCGACGACCCGCTCGAGCGCGAGGGCATACGGCGCGCCGAGGCCGCGGCGGCGCAGGCCGACTGCGTGCTCTGGACCATAGACGACAGCGCCCCCGCGCCCCCGCTACCGCCCCCGGCGGCCCGCATCATCGTTTATACGAAGATCGATCTCAGCGGGCGCCCAGCCGGGGCCTGTGCCGAGGGATACGCGGTGTGCGCGCAGACCGGGGAGGGGCTTTCCGAGTTGCGCCGCGGGCTGCGCGCCCGTCTTCTGGGGCGCGCGGCGGAATCCGAGACCGAAGGCGTCTTCGGCGCCCGCAGGCGGCACGTCGCCGCCCTGGAACGGGCCGAGCACGCCCTGCGTGAGGCCCTCGCCCATCAGACCGAGGGCGCCATGGAGCTTGCCGCCGAGGAGTTGCGCCTGGCGCACGAGGCCTTGGGCGAGATCACCGGGCGCTTTACGAGCGAAGACCTGCTGGGGCGCATCTTCTCGGAGTTCTGTATAGGCAAATGATCGGCGGCCGATGCCGCCGCATCCGCGCGCCGGTATAATCCCCAAGGCCGGGCGCGCCCCGGCCACCCCGCGCCCGGAGGGAATGCTCGTGCCCCATGACCGCACCCAGAGACGAGGCCCGCTTCGAGGCGCGCTCACGCTCTTGGCCTCCGCGCTGCTCGCGCTCCTCGTCGCCAACTCGCCCTATGGGCCCTTGTATCGGCGCCTCTGGCGCACCCCCTATCATCTTGGGCCATGGCTCGTGACGACCGCCCAGTCGGTGGTCGACAAGGGCCTCATGACGCTTTTCTTTTTGCTCATCGGTCTTGAGCTGCGGCGCGAGGTCGCGCACGGCGCCCTGCGTCACATGCGCGCCATGCTGCTGCCGCTCTGGGCGGCCGCAACCGGCATGCTCCTGCCGGCGCTCATCTACCACCTCATCAATCCGCATGGCGAGGCCGCGCGCGGCTGGGCCATCCCCATGAGCACGGATGTCGCCTTTGCCGCCGCCGCGCTTGCCGTCCTGGGCCGGCGCGCCCCGCGCAGCCTCCTCGTCCTGCTCCTGGCGCTCGCCGTCGCCGACGACATCGGCGCCATCCTCGTCATCGCCCTCTACTATCATCATGGGCTGCGGCCCGTGCCGCTTGCGGGCGCGCTGCTCGCATTCGCCGCCCTTTTCGCCGCGGGCCGCCGCGGCTCCCGACGGCCCTGGCTCTATGGGATCCTCGGTGGCCTGCTGTGGGGGGCGCTCTGGCGCGGCGGCATCGATCCGCCGCTTGCCGGCGTGCTTCTGGCGGTATCCCTGCCCGCCCCCGGCACCACCGCGCCCGCGACCGGTGCCCCCCCGGCCTCGCGCCTCGAGCGGCGCCTCGCCCCCTATGTGACCTATGGCGCCTTACCGCTCTTCGCGCTCGCCCACGCCGGACTGTCCCTGGCCGGGCCTGGCGTCGGCATCTCCGGCGGCGTCTTTCTCGGGGTCTTTCTCGGGCTCCTCCTGGGGAAGTTCTGTGGCGTGGGCGGCGGTGCGTGGCTTGCCACCACGCTGCGGTTCGGGGCGCTGCCCGGTGGTGTGACGCGCCGCCACCTCGGGGCGGCCGCGTGGCTTGCCGGCATCGGCTTTACCATGGCGCTTTTTATCGCCACCCTGGCGTTCCCGCCAGGCCCCCTGCGCGATGCCGCCAAGCTCGCCATCCTCACGGCCTCGCCGTTGGCCTTTCTCGCCGCCGCCGCTTGGATGTGGGCAGGGGACCGCCAGGCCCCGGCCGTGAGCGCCGCCGGGGGCGAAAGCGCGCCACGCGCGCCTTGAGTGCCGCCAGGACCTCGCGGCGCCCGCCATAGCGGCACGCGACATAGTCGCCCGTGATGGCCGCGATCTCAGCGGCAAGATCCGGGCGCGACCTTTGCGCGCGGGCCGCGAAGTCGCACGGCCCCTCGCCAATGGACGGCGCAAGCCCGATGCGCGCCAGCCGCCGGCAGTAGCGCTCGTAGACGCGCCGCGCGGCGTCGCGCGTGACCGGCGCCCGCCCGCCGAAGGTCTTGACCAAAAACGCGGCGGCGAGCGCCAAGATCACGGTCGCAAGCCCCAGGGCCACCGGCCCGGCGTCGCGCCAGCCCAGGCGGCGCAAGAGCTCGGCCTGCCGGCGGCCGCTGTAGTCCACCACCCAGCTGTCCCACGCCGTGGTGGCGGCGTCGCGCCAAAGCCCGAGGCGATGATGAAGCCGGTCCCACCAGGACCGGGGGGCCTGGAACGCCACCCCATGCACCAGGAATCGCCGAAACGCCGGCCACCGCTCCCTGAGCGCCCCCGGGGCCACCGCCGCCGTCGGGTCCACCCGCAGCCACTGGCCGCGGACCCAGATCTCGTCCCAGGCATGGGCGTCGTAATTGCGCACGATGACGTCGCCGCCATCGGGATTGAACTCGCCCCCGAAGAACCCCACGACAACGCGCGCCGGCACGCCGGCTGCGCGCATGAGGGTCGCGAACGCCGCGGCATAGTCCTCGCAGTAGCCCGCGCGCACATGAAACAGAAACCGTGCCACCGGGCGGCGTCCCATGGTCGGCGGGTTCAGGGTGTAGATGAAGTGGTGCTTCACGAAATAGGCCAATGCCCTGTGCGCGAGCGCGCGCGGCCCCGATGTTGTCCGGCGCCACCGCCTCGCGAGCCGCCGAATGCGCGGATCGAGGGACGCAGGCAGCGCCAGGTCCCGGCTGCGCACGGCCGCCGTGAGGCGGCCGTAGCGGCGCGCCCCACTTGTCACGCGATAGCGCCGCAGATGGCGCACCGCGTGCCGGGCGCGCACCACGCCCCCCGGGGCGAGCAGGTCCTGAGGCGAGACATCAAGCGGCCAGTCGAGGGCCGGCAGCACCCGGTTACCGGTGGGGTTCAACAGCACCGTATAGGAGACGAGGGGGCCGCCGCGCGTGCGGCCCATGGGCCCCGGCGGCCCGCGCCGCCACACCCGGCCATTGGTTGCGGTCAGGACATAGGCACGAAAATAGCGCTGATCGCGCGCCGGTCGGGCCCCGCGAAAGATGACGCGCATCGCCACCGCGCGCGACGACAAAAGCGCGCTTAAGGACCCAGGCCGCAGGACCGGGCTCAGCCCGGTCTGGCCGATCGGCCGTGGTGCGCTGTGCCATAGCCCCCCGGCAATGCGCGGAAACACGATATAACCCAGGGCCGCTAGCGGCAGGGCCTGCAGCATGATCACGGCGCTCTGGCGCAGCCGCTGGCGCGGGGAGAGCCCGCGCCGCTGCGCAATGAGCGACAGCGCCACGAACGACGCCGTCAAAAACAGCAGGGCGAAGAGACCCATCGCGAGAGAGGGGTGGAACAAGACGTCGCCCAGCAGGGCGACGTAGCACAGGAGCACCAGCACCACCGCATCGCGCGGCGAGTCGGCCTCCAGGCATTTCAGGCCCAGCAGCATGACCAAAAAACTCAAGCCCGGGCGCTCGCCGATCAAGGTGCCGAAGCGCGCGTACACGAGCAGCGTGACCGCCGCTACCAGCAGCCACAGCAGAAACCGAGGGGGGCGCGCGAGGTAGCGATCGCGGGCGTAGCGCCACGCGGTAAAAAGCGCCGCCGCGGTCACGGTCCACCACGGCAGGTGGGCGAAAAGCGGTACGCCGGCAAGTGCCATGAGCCCGGCGACGAGCGCCGGCGGGGTGTAGCCCTCGGCGTCAGCGCGGCGCATCATCATACAGCGCCAAGGAGCGCAGGCAGCGCTCGAGGTGCGCGGCCCCGGCCGCGGGGGCGATTCGAAGGGCCCCTAAGGCAAGGCCATACCGATAACCGTCGCGCTCGGCGTCCAGGACCTGCCGGCACAGCCGCCGCAGGCCCTCTTCGGGGCCGTGCGCGCCGTCCATGACAAGCCAGACCTCACGTTCGGCAAGCCCCGCAAACCGCTTCACGAGCAGCCCCTTGCCGGCGGCCACGGCCCGCCAGTGGATGTGCCGCGGGTTCTCGCCCGGCCGATAATCGGCAAGCCCGGTAAAGTCGCCGCCCCCGCCCGCCTGCAAAACCGCGCCCGCGTCATCACGGTCGTCGCTCGCGGCCCCGGGGGGCAGGGCGGCGAATGCCGCCGGCCGGGGATAGACGATGGCCGCCTCGTGCAGCACGATGCGCCGCGCAAACACCCGCAGCAGCCCAAACGGGTAGCGACTGCTGATGCGCAGTACCGGCGCCGGCACAGTCCCGCGCCGCATCGTGGGCCAGGGGATCTCGATTGCACGTTGTTCGCGGCCGGCGAGATCGATCGTGATCGGTGGCCCTTGGCCCGCGGTGAGCATGACCCCCAGGCGCGGGGTGTCCCCGGGATTTGTCAGCACCACCCGGAACCCCACCGGAGAACCCGCGAACGCCGCGCGCGGCCGGCCCTCGTGGAGCGTGAGCCCAAGGAGGTTGCGTTGGCCCGTGGCCGCCGACACGGTGGCAAACGCCGCCAGCAGAAAGGTGATGGCATACGCAAGCCCGTTGCCATAGTTCACGGCCGCGAGCAGCAAGACGAAGAGGGTCGCACCAAACCAGAGACCCTCACGCGTCGGCAGCAGATAGATGGAGCGCCGCCCGAGGACCTGGGCGGGCCGGTTCATGGCACGGCCACGGACTCGAGCAGCCGGCGCACCTCGCGTTCGGCGTCGGTCAGCGGCAGCCTGTGGGCGAGGACCGCCACCGCCACCGCCTGCACATCCTCCGGCAGCCCATAGTCGCGACCCTTGAGCACGGCGTGTGCGCGCGCGGCGTCGCGCAGCGCAAGCCCGGCCCGGGGCGAGAACCCGCCGTCCCAATCGGGTTGCGCGCGGCTCGCCGCCAGCAGGTCCTGGATGTAATCCAGCAAGGCCTCCGAGCAGCGTACCGCCTGCACCCGTTCGCGCCACGCCAGGAGGTCGGCTGCGGACAATAGGGGCGCCTGCTGGCGGGCCATGGCCCGGCGGTCCCCGCCCGTCAATATCTGGCGTTCCGCGGCGCGGTCCGGGTAGCCCAGGGTCAGACGCATCAGAAAACGATCCATCTGCGATTCCGGCAGGGCGAATGTCCCGACCTGATGGTGAGGATTCTGCGTGGCGACCACAAAAAACGGCTGAGGCAGCCGGTGCGGCGTTCCGTCGACCGTCACCTGGCCCTCGGCCAGGGCCTCGAGCAGGGCGCTCTGGGTCTTGGGGGTGGCGCGATTGATCTCGTCTGCGAGCAAAAGCTGGGTAAAGATCGGCCCCCTATGAAACGTGAAGTCGCGTGCCTCGGGATCGAATATGGACACCCCGATCACGTCGGCCGGCAACAGGTCGGCGGTAAATTGCAGGCGTGTGAAGCCAAGCCCCAGGACCGCCTGCAGGCCGTAGGCGAGCGTGGTCTTGCCGACCCCCGGCACGTCTTCGAGCAGCAGGTGGCCGCCGGCGAGCGCGCAACACAGCGCCAAGCGCACCGACTCCGCCTTGCCGACCAGAATCGTCTCGAGCGCCGCCTGCACGCGGCCGAGATCGCCCTGTGGGGATATGGGGGTGTCCACGACTCGAGTATAGGGGCTCGGTGCGTGCCTGCCTACCGCACCCCGCGACACCGCCCGCAGGCCCCCCGTCTCCGATCCAGCGCCGTTCATCTGCCCCCGGGGCATGGCGGGGGCCTCGTCCGGCGATCCTTGCGGGATCGTCTATAATGATAGCGGGAATAATACCCACGGGCTGGAGGCCGCGCCGCGGCCGGATCTTGTGATCGCCAGCGGGCATCGTCGCGCGGCGCTCGCGGGGCGGAGGGGATGAATTGCGGGATGAACAGGGCATGATGCGACCGACACGGCACAGGGGGCTGCGGCAGGCGGGCCTGACGCTCATCGAGATCATGGTGGTGGTTGCCATTTTGGCCATCATCGCGGCGATCGCGATCCCTGTGTACTCGAATTACATCAAGGACGCCAAGGTCGGCCGCGCCGAGAGCAATCTGGTGTTGTTGTCGACGCTCATGGAGCGCTATTACCAGAACAACAACGCCTATCCCGCCAGCCAGACCCTGGTGGCCAATGCCATACCGGGCTGGAACCCCGGCAATAACCCCAACCCCTTGTTTACCTACGCCATTCAGAACCCGGACCCGGGGGCCTGCACCGTCGCCGCGCCCGCCGGCCCAAGCTACCTGTTGACCGCTACACCCACTCCGGCCTCGGGCCTGCCGGCCACGGAGATCTTCTATCTCGACAGCATCAATGATCGTTGCGAGCAGCTCCCGAATGGGACGCTGGTCATGGGGTGGTGATATGCCGCACGCACGCGCCCTAGGCCGGCCGCCCACCGGGCCTTACGCGGCTCGCGGCCTGACCCTGGTCGAGCTCGTGGTGGTGCTCGCGATCATCGCCATCTTGATCGGCGCAGGCTTTCTCGGCCTCATGTCGTGGCTTGGTACCGACAACGTCAATGTCGCGCAGGCGCGGGTGCGCACCGCCCTGCAGCTCACCATGGCGAGCGCCCTGATGAGTCCGCCGGCCTCCGCGACCCCGTATCGCAACTGGTCCCTGCAGGTCGCGACCCAAGGCGCCCGCGAGTACCTCTACGTCTGCACCGGCAGCCACGGGGGGTGCGCCGGCAACACGAACCCCGCCTCCGGGCCCGTCGAGGTCCACGTGAGCAGCATCCCGGCGAGCGTGCACCTCACGATCAACCAGTCCCCGCTGACCTGTCTCGCGTTCAGCCCGCTCGGCCAGCCGTTGCTCGCGGCCGGCGTGCCGGCAAATGCCTCGGCCGGGGCCTGCTATTGGCCCGCGGCGGTCAACGGCCAGTGGACCTTCCAGGCCAGCGTTACGGGAGGCGCGGCGGCGAGTGACACCTATGTCTTCTAGAGGGTTTACGCTGATCGAGGTGCTGGTATCGCTTGTGATCTTCCTTCTGATCGCAGTCGGGGTCGGTCTAGGCCTTCATCATGCCGTCGCCAACAACGTCTTCGACAGCCAGCGCCAGGATGTCCTGAATACCACGCTCCAGGTCCTCGACAGCCACCCCCCGGATCAGTTCTGCCCGCCGCCGGGCGGGACCAACACGGTCGCCGCCACCACCCCGGCGGGGCTTGCGTTTTCTATCAATATCACGTGCGCCGTGGCTGACATCCCCGCGCCCGCGGCCGCGCCGACTACGACCATCCCGGTCACGCAGCTCACCGCGGTCGCCAACTGGACCACATTCGGAGTCGCTCGCAGTGTCACCGTCATGCAATAGGGGGTTTACGCTCATCGAGCTCATGGTCGCCATGGCGGTGGGCGCGCTTTTGGTATTGGCGGCCATGATTCTGTATGTCCCGGTATCGCGCTCGCTCGTCGATCAGGGGGTGGTGGGCCAGCAGACCCTGAGCGAGGCCGTCAATTACGACTTCGATGTGATGAATACCGCCAACGCGGGTTACGGCATCGCAGCCCCCCAGATGAACACCGATGTCGTGCTGGTGACGGGGTCGGGCCCCGGCAACAACACCCCGGTCGCCATACCGGCGGCTGGCAGCGCGCAGGGCAACGGGCTCTTCTGGGACTGGACCATCCCGGCAGGCGGCGCCACGACCAGCTGCGCGGGGCTGCAGGTGGTCGCCGGCGCCAACGGCCATGGCGGCAACGAGCGGCTCGTCTCTTACGAAGAGGTGCCGGGCGGCTCATGCACGGCGGCGGCCCTGGACACCGCCGCCAACTGGGATATCGAGACGGTCCTGCCGAGCGTGACCCCGGGGGCGGCGGCGCCGATCACGGTCACGGCCGCGCAGAATTGCGACCCGCGCGGGTCGCAGATCGTCGGCAATCCCGTACTGCATCCGCTCGTAAGCCTGCAACTGCCGATTCCACCGCTCCTGACAGGCGGGTTCTTCGCCCATCTCGCCGATCAGGTCCCCGTCAACGTCTGTCTGCACAACCTGCCCTGATCGGCGAGGTCTCGTCATGCGCACATCTCTGAAACCCCAACGCGGCGTCTCCACCCTCATCATGATCCTGGCCGTGGGCGCAGCGCTCGCGGCGAGCCTCTACGGGGCCTACAGCCACATGCAGGCGAGCGGCCAGTCTCAGGATACGAGCGCCGCCCGCATTCAGGCGCGCCGCTATGCCGAAGACGCCCTCACGGCGTCGGCCGAATATCTCAATCAGCTGTACTGCGGCTCGCTGAGCAGCACCTGCGCAAGCGGTGATGCCGGCAATCTCAGCGCCACCGCGATTCCGGCCGGGACCGTGCTGGTCAACTACTCTCCGCCCAGCGGAGGCGGCGCCAATCTGACCGCGACCGTGGTCAACAACACCTTTCCCGCCAACGGCGAGATCGAGGTCGACGCCGTGGGGACGACGCCCACGGGCGCCGCCGAGATCCGCGCCTATCTGCATGCGGCAACGATCTACACCTTCACGCCGCTCAATTACGCCTTTCTCATCAATGGCTCACAGGTCCTGACCGGAAACGTGTCCGTCAATACCGGCGCGAGCTCGCTCACCGTGGTCGGCAATCTCGGCATCGAGGGCAGCGCGAGCGTGGTCGGCACCGCGCAGGCTACCGGCACCATCACCGACAGCACCGGCAAGAGCTGCGGCACGACCGCGACCTGTAATCAGGACATCAATCCGGCAAGCGTCGTGTCCCCCGCCATCAACGCCTATAACCTGACCGGCGAGGCCAACGCGGTCCTGTCGGTGGATGCCAACGGCACCCCGCAGGTGACCTTCGAGAATGATCCGAATCTGGCACCGGCCGGCACCACCCCGCTCGCCTCGTTTCCGGCAAGCTCCACCGCCCTCTGCGCAGCCGGCGGCGCGGGCTGCATCACGCCGCCTTCCAAGTCCACCAAGTGGCAATGGGAGGTCACCGGCACCCCGACCCCGGGGGTCTTGTTCTTCTACGGCGACCTCAGCGTGGCCTCCGGCGTGATCGGGAACGCCACGAGCGGCACGCCGGGGTATGCCACCCTGATCGCCACCGGCAACATGGTGGTCGCGACGCACAACGACATCGTCGCCTACGGCCAGATGCCGGAGGTGTGTGACCAGGCGGTGATACCGGCCAACGTCTGTCCCGACGGCGTCAATACCGTAAGCCCCGGGGAGGGCGTCGGGGCGGTCGCCAACGCCGTCCTGATCAGCGGCGGGAGCGTGAATTACCCCTATACCGGGGGTGGGACACTCTACGAGAATGGTATGCCGATGCCTGCGGGAACTATTCCTGCCGTCGGCGACGCCACCCAGACCGAGGCGAGCGACACCACACAGCCAAGCGGCACGGTCACCGGCTATTTCTGCTCGGATACGGGCAGCGCCGCGGCCTGCGCGACCGGCACCACCACCGGCATCATCACCGGCGGCGCTGTCACCCTGCAGGGCAATTCGGACCTGACCGGCGTGGTCGCGGCCGCCGAGTCCCTGACCGCCATAGGGGACGGCACGATCACCGGCATGATCGATACCGCCAACACCAACAACACATCGACATCGACCCTGGGAGGCAACTCGAGCCTGAACGACGTCAACGGGAATCTGAAGATCCAGTACGCCCCCGGGGTGTCCAACGCCACCAATCTCGGCGGCGGCGGCACGACCCCCGAGATGGCCTTCGTGCCCCTCTGGCAGCGCTTCGTGTACTAGGCCGCGCCCGAGGGACGGTTTGGTGCCGGACCCGGCCCTACCAAGGCGCGCTCGGGCCAGGGGGGCCGGGTGTTTGGTGGTCTTCTCGCGGCCGCCCCGCCGTGCCCGGGATTGCGGCAGCCCCCCTAAGGACGCCACGAAACCGGCCCCGAGCCTCACCCCCCGACATGGCCGCGCGCGTGCGCCCGCCGGTCCGCCGCGGGTCCTGGTCTTCGGTTCTTCCGGCCAAGGGAGCGCTCGCGCGCTCCGCTATCGACGTCTTGGCGTGGCCCAGGGCGCGGACGGCGACGGACGGGCGCTATGGCGTCGATATGCGGCTTCATATCCCCGCGGAGGCCAACGATCGGAGTGGCCCACGCGGACCGTTTCTGAGTCGGGCGATGCGCGAGGGCGCGGCGCGCCGGCCGCGGACACGAAACTTTCCGACGAGGCCCGTGAAGGGGAGGGCGGAGGCGAGGCATGATCTGGCGGCCGCCACGGCCCTATGGCCAAAAAGCGTTGCCTGGGCCTGTTTCGTCCCTCAGCAGGCGGCCGAGAAGGCCTTCCAGGCCATCCTGATCGCGATGGATGGCCCCGGTGCCTGCAGCCCAGGCCATCACCGGCCTCGCCGAGGGCCTCCAGGCCCTGTTGGCCGGTCCGCTCCCCGAGGCCGTGCAGGCGCGGCAGGCCTCGACCTCTTTTATGTCGCGTCGCGCTATCCCGATGCCGCCCCCGGGAAGCGCGCACCGTTTCGGGTCATTACCGACCATCAGGTCGATGACGCCGTGCGCCTGGCCTCCGGTGCCGTGATCTGTCTCGATGGCGTGCTATCGCACCTTAAGACCTAGACGGGCGCGGCACGAAGGCCTTCTGGCCCGAACGCGATCTGCGGTCATGGTATCATCGCCCTTCGCGGGAGGTCTGCGGCGTGGAGCACGAGGAGCATTACGAGGTCATTGTGGTAGGCGGCGGTCATGCCGGCACGGAGGCCGCGCTTGCCGCCGCGCGCATGGGCCGCAAGACCCTGCTGCTGACGCACAACATCGAGACCCTGGGCCAGATGTCCTGTAATCCGGCGATCGGCGGCATCGGCAAGGGCCACCTGGTCCGGGAGATCGATGCCCTTGGCGGGGCCATGGGCGCCTGCGCCGATGCCGCCGCCATCCAGTGCCGCACCCTCAATGCGCGCAAGGGCCCGGCCGTGCGCGCCACGCGCGTGCAGGCCGACCGCGCACTCTACAAGGCCGCCATACGCCAGACCCTTGAGCGCCAAGCGAACCTCCATATCTTCCAGCAGGCCGCCGACGACCTGGTCGTCGAGGGGCGTCGGGTGGGCGGGGTCGTCACCCAGATGGGCCTTATCATCCGCGCGCCGACCGTGATCTTGACCACCGGCACCTTTCTGGCCGGGCTTATCCATGTGGGGCAGAGCCGCACCGCCGGGGGGCGCGCCGGCGAGCCCCCGGCGCGCGCGTTGGCCGAACGGCTGCGCGCCCTGGGGCTGCGTGCGGGGCGCCTGAAGACCGGCACCCCCCCGCGTATCGACGGCCGCACCATCGACTTCTCCGTCCTCGAGGCCCAGGAAGGCGACGACCCGGCACCCTATTTTTCCTACGATGAGCCGCCGCGGCCTCGCCAGCTCGCCTGTCATATCACGCACACCACCGAGGAGACCCACGCGATCGTGCGCGGCGCCCTCGATCGATCGCCGCTCTACACCGGTGCCATAGAAGGCATAGGCCCGCGCTATTGCCCGTCCCTTGAAGACAAGGTCGTGCGCTTCGCCGACAAGGCCTCTCATCAGGTCTTTCTGGAGCCCGAGGGCCTCGCCACCCCGGAGGTCTACCCCAACGGTATCTCCACGAGTCTGCCGTTTGATGCCCAATGGCGGCTGGTACGTTCCCTGCCCGGCCTGCACAAGGCGGTGCTGACCCGCCCCGGCTACGCCATTGAATACGACTATTTCGATCCGCGCGACCTCAAGCCCTCGTTGGAGACCCAGGCCCTAGACGGACTCTTCTTTGCCGGCCAGATCAATGGCACCACAGGCTATGAAGAGGCGGCCGCGCAAGGTCTTCTGGCCGGCATCAATGCCGCGCTCGCGGCGCGCGCGCACGGGGCGTGGTGGCCCGGCCGCCATGAGGCCTATCTCGGGGTCTTGATAGACGACCTCATCACTCAGGGCCTGACCGAACCCTACCGCATGTTCACCTCGCGCGCCGAGCATCGGCTGCTCTTGCGCGAAGACAACGCCGACGAGCGCTTGGCCGGCGTCGCCCACCGGCTGGGGCTTATCAGCGACGCCCGCGCTCGCGAGATCGCCGCCCGCACGCGCGCCGTCGCGAGCGAGGAGGCGCGCCTGCGCACGGTCTTCCTGCATCCTGGCGATGCCGGGGCCAGGACCCTCCTCGGGCAGGATCTCGCGCGGGAAAGTTCCCTGTTCGACCTCCTCAAGCGCCCCGGCGTGGGCTATAACGACATCATCGCGCTCGTGCCCTCGGAGGCGGCCCTGACCGATCCCAAGGCCCGGCGCCAGATCGAGGTCTCGGTGAAATACGCCGGCTATATCGCGCGCCAAGGGGACGAGATTGCGCGCCGCGCCCACCACGAGGAGATGGTCTTGCCGGACGATCTGGATTACCAGGGGATACACGGCCTGTCCACCGAGGCGCGCCAGCGGCTGGCGCGCCACCGGCCTGCGACCCTGGGGCAGGCCTCGCGCCTGCCCGGGGTCACGCCGGCCGCGGTATCGCTGCTGCTTGTGCACTTACAGCGAGGGCGTGCCTGACATGGGCGGGGCGCGCCCGATCGATACCGGGGGGTGGGGGCGGGCG
The DNA here is from genome assembly GCA_021819245.1 of Pseudomonadota bacterium. Taxonomy (GTDB): domain Bacteria; phylum Pseudomonadota; class Gammaproteobacteria; order Acidiferrobacterales; family Acidiferrobacteraceae; genus Acidiferrobacter. Next base: position 29,475 of record JAKARI010000017.1, read on the forward strand.
GGCGAGCGCCTGCATGGCGGCCTCAAGGCCTTGGGCCTGGCCGCCGACGCCGCGATCGAGGCGCGCCTCCTCGCCTATCTCGAGACCCTGGCGCGCTGGAACCGGGTCTTCAATCTCACCGCGGTCCGCGATCCCGAGGACATGGTGGCGCGCCACCTTTTAGACAGTCTTGCCATTCTGCCGCACCTGCCGGCCGGCCGCCTGCTCGACGTCGGCAGCGGTGCAGGCCTGCCGGGCATCCCCATCGCGGTCTTGCAGCCCCAGCGTCCGGTGGTCCTGCTCGACCGCTCCCGCAAACGCATGGACTTTCTGACCGAGGTCGTGGCCCGCATGGCGCTGACCCAGGTGGTCCTCGTGCACGGCCGGGTGGAGGACCACACCCCCGGGGCGCCCTATGACGTCATCACCGCGCGCGCGTTTGCGAGCCTCAATGACATCGCGGCCGCGACCGGCCGTCTGCTGGCGCAAGGCGGCATCATCGCCGCCATGAAGGGGGCCCTTCCGACCGAGGAGATCGCCTCCGTGGCCCCGCCCTTTGCTGTTGCGGCCGTACACGCCCTTCAGGTGCCGGGGCTTGCCGCCAAACGCCACCTCGTGGCGCTCGTGCGTGACGCATGACCCGCGTCGTCGCCATTACCAATCAAAAAGGCGGGGTGGGCAAGACCACGACCAGCATCAACGTGGCCGCGGCCATCGCCGAGCACGGCCGGCGCGTGCTGCTTATCGATCTCGACCCGCAGGGCAACGCCACCATGGGCAGCGGCGCATCGGGCGCCGAGCGGGGCCTGTATGATGTGCTGCTCGGCGAGACCGAGGCGCAAAGCGCCATCACCAAGGCCGGTTGCGGCCTCGATGTCCTGGCAGCGCAGGCCGACCTGTCGGGCGCGGAACTCGAGCTGGCGCAGGCCCCGCAGCGCGAACAGCGCCTGCGCCGGGCGCTTGTGCCCCTTGCGGCGCACTACGACCACATTTATATCGACTGCCCCCCGGCCTTAAGCCTTCTGACCGTCAACGCCCTGGTGGCGGCCGATGCCGTGCTGATCCCCATGCAGTGCGAATACTACGCCCTCGAGGGGCTCACGGCGCTGCTTGGCACCATACGCCGCGTGCGCGCCCAGTTGAACCCCGCGCTCACCATCGAAGGCCTCTTGCGCACCATGTTCGACCCGCGCAACACCCTGGCCCTCGAGGTTTCGGACCAGCTGACCCGGCATTTTGGCGGCCAGTTGTTTCAGACTATCATTCCCCGCAATGTCCGGCTGGCCGAGGCCCCAAGTCATGGCATGCCCGTGATTCAGTATGATCGCGCCTCGCGCGGTGCCCAGGCCTATCTGGCCCTGGCGGCCGAGATCCTGGCGCGCGAACCGCCCCTTGTCGCAGGAGACCTGTCCCGATGAAGGAGAAACGCCCCAGGCTCGGACGCGGCCTAGACGCCCTGTTCGGCGACGGCCCGCGTCCCGATACCGCCGCGTTGGCGGCGGACGCCGTGCGCACCTTGCCCATCGAGCGCCTGCGGCGCGGCCGCTACCAGCCACGCACACACATGGAGCCGGAGGCCCTGAATGCCCTCGCCGACTCCATTCGCGCCCAGGGCATCGTGCAGCCCATTCTTGTGCGCGAGGTGGCGGGCGGCTTCGAGATCATCGCCGGGGAGCGGCGCTGGCGCGCGGCCCAGATCGCGGGCCTTACGGATGTCCCCGTCATCGTGCGCGACATCCCAGACCGGGCGGCGATGGCGGTCGCCCTGATCGAAAACATTCAGCGCGAGGACCTCAACCCCCTCGAGGAGGCCGCGGGCTTAAAGCGCCTTCAGGAGGAGTTTGGGCTTACGCACGACGATATCGCAGCCCATGTCGGCCGGTCGCGCGCGGCGGTCACCAATCTTTTGCGGCTTCTGGGGCTTGCTCCGAGTGTGCGCGAATTGCTCGAGACGGGGCGTCTCGAGATGGGGCATGGCCGGGCCCTGCTGGGTATCTCCGACCCCGGTGCCCAGGCCGCGCTTGCGCGTACGGTCGTCGACCAGGCCTTGAGCGTGCGCGAGACCGAGCGCCGCGTGCAGCAGTACGGGCGGCCCCCATCGCCCAAGGCCGCCCCGGACCCGGACGTCGCGGCCCTGGAGCGCCGCCTCACCGAGACCCTGGGGGCGCGCGTACGCATTCAGGCGCGAGCCGCCGGCGCAGGACGCATCACGATCGACTATCATAGTATGGACGAACTCGAGGGTCTGCTCGGTCGATTCTCGTAGGACAGGAGGTGGGTGTGAAACGAATGATTCCCGGCATCGCCGGCCTGGCATTACTGATGCTATGTTGGCAAGGGGCGCACGCGGGCCTGCGGCAGCTGCGGCGCGAGGCCCAAGGCGGGGCGCCCAATGCCGAGCTCAAGCTCGGCGAGCTCTATCAGTATGGGGTCGGCGAGCCCGATCATCTCGTCCGCGCCCTGGCTTGGTATGACCGAGCCGCCCCGCGATCGCCGCGTGCCGCCGAGCTCGCCCGGAAGGTCGCAGCCGAACTCACCCCGGCCGAGCGCCAGCAGGCCGCGGCCTGGGCCAAGCCGCGGATCGGCCCGCCTTAAAGCCCCCGGCCGCGAATCCGGGCCCGGGGTGTGCGCACATGACCCTGTTTGACCCTGGCATAAGGAACACTTATACTGCGCGGCCGCGCGTGCCCCCACGAAACGGGTCGGGCCGGCGCAAGGCGGGATCGTCATGAGCCATGCCGCACAGGGTTTGCGCAAGGGACTGCGCCGCGTGCTTGGGGCGCAACTTATGCTCACATTCATCGTGGCGGCCGCCGCCGCGCTCGATGCCCCGCATCAGGATGCCCTCGAGCGCTTGGTTGCGGCCGTGGCGGGCGGGGCGATCGCCATGCTGGGGGCCCTCTCGCTTGCCTATACCGTAGGGCATACCGACGGTGCAGGCGCAGGGGCGCAGCTCTGGCTCTATGGCGGCGCGGCCGCGCGTTTCGTGCTGGCAATCGCCTTTTTGGGTTTGGGGCTCGGGGTGCTTCATCTCTCCCCGCTGCCATTTTTGATCGCCTTTGGCTTGGGTCAGGCCGCCTATCTGGTCCCTGGGGTCTCGTCAGGATCATGAGTCACAATGCCGAACGCTTCATGGAGGACCATCTTCGGAACCTGACCGTCGGTCATGGGTTCTGGAGCCTTCATGTCGACACCATACTTATCGGCTGGGTCCTGGCCGGGGTCATCGTGGGGACCGGCTGGCTCGTTGGGCGGCGGCTGGAGGAGGGCATCCCTCACGGGATGCAAAATGTCCTCGAGGCGATCCTCGAGTTCGTCGATGACCAGGTCCGCAGTATCTTCACGGCCGCCGATCCCATGGTGGGGGCGCTTGCGCTCACGGTTTTTCTGTGGGTCTTTCTCATGAACGCCATGGACCTTTTGCCGGTGCTCCTGCTGCCGACCCTGGCGCACGCCCTCTTTGGCATCCGCCACTTCCGGTCGACCCCGACGGCCGATCCCTATACGACCCTGGGCCTTGCCTTGGTCGTCTTCCTTCTTACCCTGTATTACCACATCAAGCACAAAGGCCTGTGGGGCTACCTGAAGACCTTTCTGGTCCATCCCTTCGGGCCGTACCTGTTTCCGGCCAATATTCTCATGACGGCCGTAGATGAGATCGCCAAACCCTTAAGCCTGGGGCTGCGGCTTTTCGGCAACATGTTTGCAGGCGAGCTCGTGTTTTTGCTCATCGCCCTCCTGCCGTGGTGGGCAGCCTGGGCCCCGGGCATACTCTGGTCGATCTTTCATTTGCTCATCATTACGCTGCAGGCCTTTATCTTTATGGTTCTGACCATTATGTATCTGTCGATGGCGGCGACCGACGAGGGCGGCGCCCACTGAGCCCGGTCTTATTCACCTTCTCATCTTAAGGAGTGGCTTTATGGTTGATCCACAGATTGCGCCCGTTATAGGCATGATCTTTTCCTATACGGCGGTTGCCGTCGGCATCATCTTTGCCGGGGCGGCCCTCGGCTCGGCCCTGGGCTGGGGGCTCATCTGCTCCAAATACCTCGAGGGCATCGCGCGCCAGCCGGAGATGCTGCCGACCCTGCGCGTGCAGATGTTCATTACTGCGGGCCTCATGGAATCATTTCCCTTCATCGCCGCGGCCTTCGCCATGTATTTTACCTTCGTGAACCCGTTCGAGGGGGCCGCCATGGCCGCCATTACGCACGTCGCTCACTAAGCAAGGCCCCAAGGACCCGATCACGTCATGCCGATATCCGTGACCCTCATCGTTCAGATGGTCACCTTCGCGGTGCTCATCGTCTTCGTCAAGCGCATCCTATGGGGGCCGCTCACGGCGCTCATGGAGCGCCGCCAGAAGCGTATCGCCGATGGCCTCGCGGCCGCCGATCAGGGCCGCAAGGCATTAGATGAGGCGCAGCGCCGGCAAGAGGAAATCCTGGCGGTGGCGCGCGAGCGCGCCGCCGAGATCCTGGACCATGCCGAGCGCCGTTCCCGCGAGATCATCGAGGAGGCCCGCGAGCGCGCGCGCGCCGAGGGGGAGCGTGCCCTGGCGTTGTCACGCGCCGAGGCCGAGGTCGAAATGGGCCGTCTGCGCGAGCAGCTGCGCGCGGACGTCGCGCGCCTGGCGCTGGCCGGCGCCGAGCGCGTCGTCGAACGGGAGATCGATCGCCGCCTGCACGACCGGCTTCTTGAAGACGTGGCGAGGCAGCTGTGATTAGCGACCAATCGGCGGTGATCGCGCGCCCCTACGCGCGCGCCCTCATGGCCGTGCCAGGGGTCGATCGCGCCGCGCTCCTTGCGCACCTCGCGGCCGCGGCGCAGGCCCTTTCCGACCCGTCGGTCGCAGCCCTGGCGCAAAACCCTGCGCTTGCGCGCGCGCGCCTGACGGCGGCGCTCGTACCCGATCTGCCCGACTCATCCCCGCTGGCGCGCCTCATCGACCTGCTGCTGCGCAACGATCGGCTGGCGGCGCTGCCCGGCATCGCCGCAGCCTTCTCCGCCCTAAAGGACGCGGCCGAAAACCGCACCCAGGCGGTCGTCACCACCGCCCAACCGCTGACCGAGGCCCAGCATGAGCGGCTGCGCTCGGCGCTCGCGCGGCGCACCGGCCAGTCGGTGGAGCTGGTGGTCGAAACCGACCCCCAGCTGCTTGCCGGCATCATCGTTCAGCATGGCGATATGGTGCTGGATGGCTCCATCCGCGGCCGCCTCGCGGCGCTCGCCCACGCCCTGAGTTATTAGCGAAAGGAATTTTATGGCACTCAAACCCAGCGAGATCTCGGAACTCATCAAGCAGAGAATCGAGCAGATCTCTGCGCCGGCACCGGCCATGACCGGCACCATCATGAGCCTGAGCGACGGCATAGCGCGCATTTACGGGCTTGCCGACGTCATGCAAGGGGAGATGCTCGAGTTCCCCGGCAACACCTATGGCCTTGCCTTAAATCTCGAGCGAGACGCCGTAGGCGCCGCCATTCTCGGGGATTATGAACACCTTTCGGAGGGCGATGTCGTCAAAGGCACCGGGCGCATCCTCGAGGTCCCGGTGGGTCCCGAGCTCCTCGGGCGGGTGGTCGATGCGCTCGGCCGGCCGCTCGACGCGCAAGGCGCCATCGCGACCCGGGTCACGTCACCCGTGGAGAAGATCGCCCCCGGCGTGCTCGCGCGCCGTTCCGTGACCCAGCCCTTGCAGACCGGAATCAAGGCCGTCGATGCCATGGTCCCCATAGGACGCGGCCAGCGCGAGCTCATCATAGGCGACCGCCAGACGGGCAAGACCGCGCTCGCGCTCGATGCCATCCTGGCGCAGCGAGACACCGGGGTCTTCTGCATCTATGTCGCCATAGGCCAGAAGGCCTCGAGCGTGGCAGGTGTCGTCCACCGCCTGACCGAGATGGGGGCCATGGCCCACACCATCGTGGTCGCGGCCACCGCCGCCGATTCGGCCGCCATGCAATACCTCGCCCCCTACACCGGCTGCGCCATGGGGGAATATTTCCGCGATCGTGGACAGGATGCCCTCATCGTCTACGATGACCTCACCAAACAGGCGTGGGCCTATCGCCAGATCTCTCTGCTCTTGCGCCGCCCGCCCGGACGGGAGGCCTATCCCGGCGACGTCTTCTATCTCCACTCCCGGCTGCTCGAGCGCGCCTCGCGCGTAACCGAGGAGTTTGTCGAGCATCAGTCGGGGGTCAAGGGGCGCACCGGATCGCTGACCGCCCTGCCTATCATCGAGACCCAGGCGGGAGACGTTTCGGCATTCGTGCCGACCAACGTCATCTCGATCACCGACGGCCAGATTTTCCTTGAAACGGACCTCTTTAACTCCGGCATCCGCCCCGCCATAAATGCCGGCCTGTCGGTCTCGCGCGTGGGCGGCGCGGCGCAGACCAAGATCATGAAAAAACTCGGCGGCGGGGTGCGCCTTGCGCTCGCGCAGTACCGCGAGCTCGCGGCGTTCGCGCAATTCGCCTCCGATCTCGATCCCGCGACACGCAAGCAAATCGACCGCGGGCGGCGCGTCACGGAACTCATGAAGCAGGCCCAATACGAGCCGCTGTCGGTGGCCGACATGGCGCTCTCCCTGCTCGCCGCGGCGAGCGGGGCGCTCGACGACCTCCCGGTGGATAAGGTCATCCCCTTCGACGCCGCCCTGCGCGCCGCGGCGCATGCCGAGCAGGCGGAGATACTAAAAACCATCAACGCCACCGGCGACTACAGCGACACCGTCGCCGCCACGCTTACGCGCTTCATCGCGCAGTTCAAGGCCGAGGGCGCCCGCTGATGGCGCAAGGAAAGGACATTCGAAACAAGATCCGCAGCGTGCAGAGTACGCAAAAGATCACGCGCGCCATGCAGATGGTGGCGGCCGCCAAGATGCGCAAGGCCCAGGAGCGCATGCGCGCCACCCGCCCCTATGTCGAGAACCTGGTGGGCATCATGCGCCATATCCGCGCCGCCCATCCCGAGTATCGCCACCCGCTGCTTGCCGTGCGGCCCGTGCAGCGCGCAGCGCTTCTGGTCGTGACCTCCGACAGGGGCCTTGCCGGCGCGCTCAATGCCAATTGCCTGCGGACCGCCGTAAGCCTGCTGCGGGAGTGGGAGCAGGCCGGCATCGCTGGCGAGGTTGCGGTGTTTGGCAACAAGGGGGCCGCCTATTTTCGTGGCCTCAGGGCGACCGTTGCGGCACAGCTTGCGCCTGTGGGCGATTACCCGCCGCTGTCATCCATCGCAGGCGTGGTCAAGGTCGTGGCCGATGCCTATCGCGATCAACGTCTCGATCGCATCGTGCTTGTCTACAACCGCTTCGTAAATACCCTTCATCAGACGGCGGTGGTAGAGGACCTGTTGCCGCTGCCGGAACCCGGTCCGGACGTCGACCGGCACCGCTGGGACTATATCTACGAGCCCGAGGCGCGCGACGTGTTGTCCAACCTCCTTGCGCGCTATGTGGAGGCGCGCGTCTATGGGGCCGTAGTCGAAAACCTGGCAAGCGAACAGGCCGCGCGCATGGTGGCCATGCGGGCGGCCACCGACAATGCCGGTCGCATGATCAGCGATCTGAAATTGGCATACAACAAGGCGCGTCAAGCGGCCATCACGCAGGAAATCGCGGAGATTGTCGGCGGCGCGTCGGCAGTCTAGGGGGCTTTGAGATGTCAGCCGGAAAGATAGTGCAGGTGACGGGGGCGGTGGTCGACGTGGAGTTTGACACGGCCGCGGTCCCGAAGATCTATGACGCCTTGCAGGTGACCGACAGCGGCCTCGTGCTCGAGGTCCAGCAGCAGCTCGGCGACGGCGTCGTGCGCACCATCGCCATGGGTTCGAGCGATGGCCTTAAGCGCGGGCTCGCCTGCGCCAACACCGGCCGCCCCATAGAGGTTCCGGTTGGGGCCGCGACGCTCGGGCGCATCATGGATGTGCTCGGCCGCCCGATCGACGAGCAGGGGCCGGTCGCGACCGATACCGTACGCAGCATCCACCGTGCGCCGCCGGCGTTTGAGGACCTCACCGCCAGTACCGAGCTTCTCGAAACCGGCATCAAGGTCATCGACCTCATATGCCCGTTCGCCAAGGGCGGCAAGGTGGGGCTGTTCGGCGGCGCGGGCGTCGGCAAGACCGTCAACATGATGGAGCTCATACGCAATATCGCCATCGAGCACAGCGGCTATTCGGTGTTCGCCGGGGTCGGCGAGCGCACGCGCGAGGGCAACGACTTTTATCACGAGATGAAAGAAGGCGGGGTGCTCGACAAGGTGGCGCTGGTTTATGGCCAGATGAACGAGCCTCCGGGCAACCGCCTGCGCGTGGGCCTGACCGGCCTTACCATAGCCGAGCACTTCCGCGACGAGGGGCGCGACGTCCTGCTGTTCATCGATAACATCTACCGCTATACCCTGGCAGGCACCGAGGTCTCGGCGCTGCTGGGGCGCATGCCTTCCGCAGTCGGTTATCAGCCGACGCTCGCCGAGGAGATGGGCGTCCTTCAGGAGCGCATCACCTCGACCCGCGCGGGCTCCATCACCTCCATTCAGGCGGTCTATGTCCCGGCCGACGACCTCACCGACCCCTCTCCGGCGACCACCTTCGCGCATCTGGACGCCACGATCGTGCTCTCGCGGCAGGTGGCCGAGCTCGGTATCTATCCGGCGGTAGACCCCCTCGACTCCACGAGCCGCCAGCTCGATCCCCAGGTCATAGGCGAGAACCACTACGCCGTCGCGCGCCAGGTCCAGTCCATCCTTCAGCGCTACAAAGAGCTGCAAGATATCATTGCCATTCTTGGCATGGACGAGCTCTCGGCCGACGACAAGCTCATCGTGACGCGCGCGCGCAAGATCCAGCGCTTCCTCTCCCAGCCGTTCTTCGTGGCCGAGGTCTTTACGGGCACGCCGGGCGCCTATGTGCCACTCAAGGACACGATCCGCGGCTTCAAGGGCATTGCCGAGGGCGAGTACGACGACCTTCCGGAACAGGCCTTCTACATGGTGGGCACGATAGATGAGGCGCTCGCCAAGGCGCGCAGGCTCTGACCGCCATGGACACCTTTCACGTTGACATCGTCAGCGCCGAACGCACCCTGTTTTCGGGGAATGCGGCGCTGGTGATCGCGCCCCTGCGCGAGGGCGAGGCCGGGTTCCTCCCCGGGCATTCACCGCTGCTCGGAATCCTCAAGGCCGGAGCCCTACACTGCCTGGATGCCGGCGGCGGCGAACAAGTATTCTATGTCAGCGGTGGCTTCGTCGAGGTTCAGCCGCACCACGTCACCGTGCTGGCCGACACAGGTGAGCGCGCCGCGGATATCGACGAGGCCTTGGCCGCGCGCGCGGTCTCGGACGCCGCCCTGCACGCCGAGGAGCAGGCCGGAAAGACCGACTACGCGCGCGCCCAGGCGGAGCTCGCGCAGGCGATTGCCCGGCTCGCTGTCGTGCGCCGCTACCGCTCGCAAACGCCTTATTCGAAGCCGGAGCGGATCCGGTAGGAGCAGATTGCATGATTGGCAAAGGCAAGATCGTGTCACTGACGTATACCTTGCGCGACGCGCAAGGCGAGATCTTCGAGCACACGGATGTCCCCATCTCCTACCTCCATGGCTCGGGAGAGGGGCTGTTCGAGAAGATCGAGCGCGCCTTAGAGGGGCTTGGGGTCGGCGATTCAGTAGAGGTCGAGCTGTCGCCCGCCGAGGGCTTCGGCGAGCACGATCCGGGGCTGACATTTACCGATGACATTGCCAACGTCCCTCCGGAATACCGGCGGGTGGGGGCCGAGGTCGAGGCCGAAAACGAGCAGGGCGAGGCCATCCGCTTCGTGGTCACGGCCATTACCGACGGCAGGCTCACGGTCGATGCCAATCACCCGCTCGCGGGCCAGACGGTGCGCTTCGCGGTGACCGTACAGGCCGTTCGCGACGCGACCCCCGAGGAGCAGCGCTTAAGAGCGCCGGCGCCGGCCGCCCACTAGCTCGCTGCCCCCGGGCATTGCCTTTAGCCCGCAAGGCCGATCTAATAACGACATATGCGCGCCCCCGCTCCCCCCCTCGAGATCGTCATTCTGGCAGCCGGCCAGGGGAGGCGCATGGCGTCGGCCCTGCCCAAGGTCCTGCATACGCTTGCCGGCCGACCGCTGCTCGCCCACGTCCTCGATACCGCATCAGCGCTCGCGCCGCGCGCCATTCATGTGGTCTACGGCCACGGCGGCGAGCGTGTCCGCGAGGCCTTTGCGCATGCCCGGGTGAACTGGGTCCTGCAGGCCGAGCAGCGCGGCACCGGCGATGCGGTACGCTGCGCCCTGGCCGGGCTTGCCGACGACTCCGTGGCGCTCGTGCTCTTGGGCGATGTGCCGCTGATCTCAAAAGATACCCTGGAGACCCTGCGCGCGCGCGCCGTCGCCGGACCGGCCCTGCTTACCTTCGAGGCCCACCGGGAAAACCAGTATGGGCGCATCGTGCGGGACGCGCAGGGGCGGGTTGTGCGCATCGTCGAATGGCGTGATGCAGACCTTGCCCAGCGCGCCCTGCGCGAGGTCAATAGCGGCGTGCTTGCGGCCCCCGTGGCCTGCCTGCGCGAGTGGATCCCGCGGCTCTCGTCCGCCAACGCCCAGGGCGAGCTCTATCTTACCGATGTCATAGCGCTCGCGGTCGCAGATGGTCTTCCGGTCGCCACCGCCTCTCCGGCAAGGTCGAGCGAGGTCGAGGGGGTCAATAGCCGCGCCGATCTTGCGGCCCTGGAGCGGGCCTTCCAGGAACAACAGGCGGCGGCCCTGATGGCCTCAGGGGCGCAGCTCATGGATCCCCGAAGGTTCGATGTGCGCGGCACGCTGATTACGGGGCGCGATGTCTGGATCGACGTCAACTGTCTCTTCGAGGGGCGCGTGGAGATCGCCGATGACGTGCGCATAGGCGCCCACTGCATCATCCGCGATAGCCGTATCGCGCGCGGCGCGCGTATCGAGCCGCATACCCTCATCGACGGCGCGGAGGTGGGGCCAGGATGCGTGGTCGGCCCGTTTGCGCGCCTGCGCCCGGGCGCCGTGCTCGACGACCATGCGCGTGTCGGCAATTTCGTGGAGGTCAAGGGCGCGCGCATAGGGGCGGGCACCAAGATCAATCACTTAAGCTATATCGGCGATGCCACGATCGGTCAGGGCGTCAATATCGGCGCCGGCGTCATCACCTGCAATTACGACGGGGCGCGCAAGCATCGCACCACCATAGGCGATCACGCCTTCATCGGGTCGGACAGCCAGCTCGTGGCGCCCGTCGAGATCGGTGCCGGCGCCACCATAGGCGCCGGGTCTACGATCACGAAGGACGCCCCGGCTGGCGAGCTCACCTTAAGCCGGGCAGCGCAGAAAACCGTCAGCGGCTGGCAGCGCCCCAGCAAGCCGGCGCGAGCGGACAAGGAGTAACCCATGTGTGGAATCGTCGGGGCGGTTGCGCAACGCAACGTCGTGCCCATACTGATCGAGGGCCTCAAGCGGCTCGAGTACCGGGGCTATGATTCGGCGGGGGTCGCCGTCATAGACCAGGCCTGCTGCCTTGCCCGCACCCGGTCGGTCGGCAAGGTGCGCGAGCTCGAGGGGCGCCTGGATGCGCACATGGAGGGCGCCACCGGCATCGCACACACCCGCTGGGCCACCCACGGCCGGCCGGCGACCGAGAACGCCCACCCGCATATCTGCCGCAAGACGGTGGCGCTCGTCCACAACGGCATCATCGAAAATCACGAGGCCCTGCGGCGCGCGCAGATGCAGCTCGGCTACGAGTTCACCTCGCAGACCGATACCGAGGTGATCGTGCATGAGATCTACCGGCGGCTGGAAGAAACCGCTGATCTGCTGGCGGCGGTGCGCGCGGCGCTGCCGTCCCTGCGCGGCGCCTATGCCCTGGGGGTCATCACCAATCGGGAGCCGGGCCGTCTCGTCGCCGCCCGGCGTGGCAGCCCGCTTGTCATCGGCATCGGCATCGGCGAACACTTCATCGCCTCGGACGTCGCGGCGCTCCTGCCCGTCACTCAGCGCTTCATGTTTCTCGAGGACGGCGATATTGCGGATATCACCCGCGACGCCGTGACCGTTTACGACGCCCAGGGTGCGCGCGTCGAACGCCCGGTCAGGCACAGCGAGCTATCGGCTGATGCCGTGGCGCGCGGTGAATACCGCCACTATATGCTCAAAGAGATCAACGAGCAGCCGCGCGCGATTGCCGACACCTTGGAAAATCGCATAGGCGTTGACCAGGTCTATGCCGAGGCCTTTGGTCCGGCCGCCGCGGGCCTCTTTGCGGACATCGAGGCGGTGCAGATCGTGGCCTGCGGCACGAGCTACCATGCGGGCCTGGTTGGGCGCTACTGGTTCGAGGGTCTGGCGAACCTCCCGTGCGCCGCCGAGGTGGCGAGTGAATTTCGTTACCGCAAGCCGCGCGTCGCCCCCCATACCCTGTTCGTGACGCTCTCGCAGTCTGGGGAGACCGCAGACACCCTGGCAGCCCTCGCCTACGCGCGTGAGCTTGGGTTTGCCCGTACCCTTACGATCTGCAATGCCCCGGAGAGTTCGCTTGTGCGCGGCTCGGATCTCGTGCTCATGACCCATGCCGGCCCGGAGATCGGTGTCGCCTCGACCAAGGCCTTCACCACTCAGCTGGTCGCGCTGCTTTTGCTCGTGACGGCGCTCGGCCGTAGCCGCGGGCTAACCGCCGAGGGTGAGGCCCGCATCGTCCATTTGCTGCGCAGTCTGCCCGGCCAGATCGAGCAGATCCTCGGTCTTGACACCGCCGTCCAGGCATGGGTCCCGTTTTTTACCAATAAGCAGCACGCGCTCTTCCTCGGCCGCGGTACCCAGTACCCGGTGGCCATGGAGGGCGCGCTCAAGCTCAAAGAGATCTCCTACATCCACGCCGAGGCCTATCCGGCCGGAGAATTGAAGCACGGACCGCTCGCGCTTGTGGATGCCGATATGCCGGTGGTGGCGGTGGCCCCGAACAACACGCTTTTGGAAAAGCTGCAGTCAAATCTCCAGGAGGTGAGGGCGCGCGGGGGCGAGCTGTTCGTGTTCGCCGACTCCGATAATGACATCCACGAGGACCCTCGCACCCACGTCATCAGCGTGCCGCCCGTGGACGATCTTATGGCACCGATCGTCTACGCGGTGCTTTTACAGCTGCTCGCCTACCATGTGGCGGTCTCGCGCGGCGCCGATGTCGATCAGCCGCGCAATCTCGCCAAATCCGTGACCGTAGAGTAGGGCGCGCAGGTGGCTGGGCCGGTCCACAAGGACCTAAAGGCGGTCCAGCCCACGCAAGGACGGGCACGAGCCCTTAGAAGAAGTTAAGCCCCCCATGAAATCCGCGCGACTTACTCCCCGTCTCGCGGCGCCACTAAGAACGCAGGGTCTTTCTCATAACTTGTAGTCTGTTACAAACATGGGGCCGCGCGGTATTAAGGCACCATGACCCCCGTCGCCCGATGGCACAAAAAGCCCGAGAAAGGCGACGCCGGAGAAAGGGAGAGGTCGCGCGTCTTAAGGATAGAGGCCGCGGCTATTGCCGTAGCAGCAGCACCCTCCGGGTGCGCCATCAATGCCGCATCCCCTGGCTCGGCTGCGCAGCCACATCTGCCGGCTTAGCCGGGCAGCAGCGTACCCAGAACAGATATGTCGCGCCGGTGAGCCAGATCGTGGCCGGACACGTACGCAGGATCCGTGTCGACCAAGAGCGTGCCGCCATGAACAAGGCGGGGCACCCCGTACCCCTACCCACCGGGGTCCGTCGGGTTGTGGCAGCCATCCTCGCCTAGGGCGCTGTCGCCAGAGCGGAGCCTGCGGGGTGTGCCTCACAGACCGTGGACCGCGCGGAGTCAAGGGCCGTCCATGCGGCCTCTCCGCTCCCGCCAGCGCCTTATGGGCGCAATGCCAATAGACTTAACACAACGCCTTCTGGGTATCACGGCCGAGCCGGTGGGGGCGCCGGATGCTAGACAAAAATGGGCCGGCGCGCCCGGAAACAATCCGTGCCGTCCGGGGACTTACAAACCACACCCGCGCCGCCACGGGCTGAAACCCGCACGGCTGCAACCCGCAAACCGTTCACCGTGTCCGGCCGGGCCGGTTTGCGCTTCGGGCGCAGCGGATGACATGGCGTGCACACGCCTCGTGTCTCGTGGGCCGGACTCCCGACCCAGGCTCGCCCGCCTCGGCGCGCGTCTACCCGTGGCGCCGGGCGCCGAGGCCCGTCCCGACAACAGGCCCATTGATTGCATGGCGAAGGCTGTGCTGGCATAATGCCCGCATGGGTGTGCAGATCACGATTCGCGATGTACCCGAGGAGGTGCGCCGAGAGCTTGCCGCGCGGGCGGCCGCCCAGGGGAGGTCCATGCAGGAATATTTGCGCCTGGAGCTTGAGCATCTGGCGGCGCGTCCGACGGCGGCTGTCTGGCTTGAGCAGGTGCGAAGGCGAAAACGCGCAACCGAGACGCGGGTTTGCGCGCAAGAAATCCTTGGCAGTCGTGACGCCGACCGGCGGTGAGCGCGGTCGTCGACTCCTCGGTCATCGTCGCGGCGTTGGTGGATGCCGGGCCTGCCGGTGGCTGGGCCGAGAATCTCATAGCGAGCCAGGAGATTTGCGCGCCTGGCCTCATCCACGCAGAAGCCGCCAATGTCCTTCGCCGCCTTGAGCTTGCCAAGCGGATCACGACTCACGAGGCCAATGCGGCGCATCAAGACCTGATGGAACTGCCAATCGAGGTGTTCCCGTTCGCGCCATTTACGGACCGCATCTGGGCGCTACGCCATACGGTGACGAGTTATGATGCATGGTATGTCGCGCTTGCCGAGGCGCTAGGGTTCCCGCTCGCCACTCTCGATGAGCGCTTGGCCAAGGCGGCGGGCCCCCGCTGCCGGTTCATGGTGCACGGCTCGCGCTAGCCACACTCATTCCATTGATTGCCGCGGCCCCAGGGTACCCAAGCCGTGCCGACGGATTGGCCGCCCTCACCGCATGTCCCGGGCGCGCCCGCCGCTCCGCGAGAAAGGGCCGGTGCATTGCCGGCCGGGATCGTGCGCTGGGCCCTTATCGCCCCGGCGGGCGACCGCTCGCCCCGCCGCGGGTCCGCTCAAGGCGCCGCGGGTCCGCTCAAGGCGCCGCCTCGTGCCCGGTGCGGCGTCTCTACTTTTTGATCTCGCCCTTGAGGCGCGCGAGCTCGGCGTCCACCGCGCTCCCCGCGCGCAGTTTCTCGAGCTCACGCTCGGCCGACGAGCGGTCATCGCCATCATCCAGGGCCCCGCTGTCGGCCAGGGTGTCGATGGCCTGCGCGCGGGCCTGCATCTGTTCGGTCTTATCCTTGGCGCGGCGCACGTTCTCACCCACCCCGCCCAGCTTCTGGCTCAGGCCCGACAGCGATTCATTGACCTTGACCTGCGCCTGGGCGCTGCTGTACTGGCTCTTTAGGACCTCTTTCTGCGTGCGGAAGGCGTCGATCCGATCCTGAAACTTGCGCTCATACTCGACAAGCTTCTGGACCTGGGCGGTAATGTTGTTGTGGGCCTCGGTCAGGGAGGCGAGCTTGTCGGTCGCCGCCTGTTTTTGCGTGAGCGCATCGCGCGCCAAGTCCTCGCGATTGGCTTGCAGGGCCATCCGCGCGTCGCCGTCATGGCGCGTGATCTCGGCCTGCGCAGCGGCCATCTGCTGCTCCAGGACCTTTTGCTCCGTCACGACGTCGGCGAGATGACGGCGGGTCTCCTGGAGGCCTGCGAGCATCTTCTCGTAGGAGAGATCCAAGGTGTCATTCGGATCCTCGGCGGCATTGATGAGCTTGCTGAACTTGGCCTCTATAACCTCGGTCGCGCGCTTGAAAAGACTCATAGGGAACCTCCCTGCCTAGTCGTTTACAGGTATGACAATCTGCGGGATCAGTCGTTCCGGGATGACGGCCGCGTCTTCTATGGCCTTGACCGCTGTGCCGATGGCGAAGAACTCGATGACGTGCGGCTGCCAGTTGTGCGAGCCCTCGTGGAGCTGGACGGCCACCACGCCCTCGGCGCCGGCCTCCTTGGCCTCCTGCTGCATGCGCTCCATGGCAAGTTCCCGGGCGTCATACATGGCCTGGGTAAAAAGCGGCATCTCGACGTTGCGGCCGACGTTTCCGAGCGACTGGAGCATACCCTGATGGGCGACATGGTAGACGCATGACCCCATGACCAGGGCGAGCGGCCGGTAGCCAGACTGCAGCAGCATCCACAGGTCCTGGCCGGATAGGTCCGACGTGAAGGGTTTGCCCGCCGGGCCCTTGAAGCCCGGGTGGCCCTTGCTGTGGGCGATGGCCGTGCCGATTGCCAGAAACTCCAGGATATCCTTGTCCCAGTCCATGCGCTTGACCTCCAGGCGCACGCCGACCACGCCGTCAGCCGACAGCGACTGCGCCTCCTGCTCCATGCGCGTCATGGCGAGCTCCCGCGCCTCATACATGGCCTGCGACAGCACCGCCATCTCCTGATTCTTGGACCAGCCCGCATACTGGATGCCGGTGTGATAGATGCAGGAGCCGACCACGAGGCCAAGCGGCTCGAAGCCGGCCTCGCCCACCATGAGAAACTCGTTGACCGAGAAGTCGGAGGTAAAGATCCCGCCGCGGCGGCTTGTATCGCGCAGGCCTTCCAGGCGCTCACGGGCGTGTTGCGGCAGATCGGGGACCGTATCGCTCATGGTTACAGGACCTCCTTGGTGGTGTCGGGGGCGGCCAAGAGCCGCGGGTCGCGCACGCTCGTGACGGGGCGTACCCCAAAGGGGCGCCGCGTGCGGCTGTCGTGCAGGATGGCGGTGCCGAGCGCGATATAGCGCGCCAAAAAGCGGGGATAGGGATTGGCCTCGTCGGGTTCGACCCGGTAGAGCTCGGTATGCTGGGTGTGGGCGAGCACCCCTGAGCCCAGGCGCACGCCGTCGTCACGCAGCTCCTGCAGGGCCTGGCGGCGCACGCGCGTCAGAAAGCTCGAGAGCGGGGCCATCTCCTGATTCCAGTAGGACGCCGCAGCCCCCGCCTGGTACATGTTCGCCACGAACCAGTCGTAGTGGGCGCCGATGGCAAGCCCCACGGGGATGATGCCGGACTCGAGCAGGCGCGCGAACTCGAGGGCGGAGACCGTGGCGAGCGCCGGATTGGCCGACTCGCGCAGGGCGTCTAGGCGCACGGCCGTACCCATGACGCCGTAATCCATATGGCCTTCATTCTCGGTGCCCGGCATGCGTCGCACCCGCAGGGTCACGTCAACCACCGCATTTGCGCCCATGAGGCCGGCCTCCAGGCGCAGCCGGTCGAGCGCCGTGTGCCAGCCCTCATAGTGGCCGCGCGTCCATGAATAGCCGAACTGAAACCAGCAGTTGCCGGACACGAGCCCCAGCGGGCGGATGCCATGCGAGCGCTGCGCCAAAAGCCCCGCGGGCGAGGCGGTGGTGACCCACGGCCGCTTGCCGCTCATGGTCTCGGCCAGCCGCTCCTTGACGAACGCAGGCACCGTGCCGCGCGTAAGCGCCTCGTTCCAGGCCGCCTGCCGGGCGAGCGACCCGGCGTCATCGTGATTGCCAAACGACCCAAACAGCGCCATGGCGCCCCCTACGATGTCAGAAAGTCTTGCAGAATCCCACGTGAGTTCTCCAGGGCCCCGGAGAGCCGCCGCAGGTCGTCTTCCAGGTCCTTGAGCCAGCGGTCCAGCGGCAGCGATTCGGTCTTGAGAACCACGCCGCGCACCTCGTGCTGGCGGCTCGCGCGGATATCGGGGCCGCAGATCTCGAGGAGGTAGCGGCTGCCGTCGGTCTGAATGGTGATCGCGGCCACGTGTCGCGTGCTTTTCAAAAACCCGTCATGTTTGCGCGCCACCTGCACGCGCCCCGGCAGCGCACCCTCGAGGCGGGTTGCGAGGCCCTCGAGAAAGGCATGGAGATCGGTCTGCGCCCGGCGGATCCAGGCGGCATGGAGGTCGAAGGCGTTGATTTCGTCCATGACATACCCAGCGATATCTAACCCCCCCTAGTTGACACCACTTGCCTCGTCATTGCAATGCGCGCGGCCCCGGACCGCGGCGGGCGCGGTTTCGCGCACGGTGCCCGCGGGGTACACTTGCGCCATGGAATCGTCCTGTATCGAGGGCTTAAACGCGGCCCAGCGCGAGGCCGTCACCGCCGCCCCCGGACCTCTGCGCGTTCTGGCAGGTGCGGGCAGCGGCAAGACGCGTGTCCTCACCCACCGCATCGCCTGGCTCGCAGACCAGGGGACGTCGCCGTTTGCGTTTCTGGCCGTGACCTTCACCAATAAGGCGGCCTTTGAGATGCGCCGGCGTATCGAGGGGCTGCTGCGCCAGGGCGTGTCGGGCCTGTGGATCGGGACCTTTCATGGGCTGTCGCACCGCTTTCTGCGCGCCCATTGGCGGGAGGCCGGGCTCGCGGAGGCGTTTTCGATCATCGATGGCGACGACCAGCAGCGCCTTGTTAAGCGCCTCATGCGCGCTCAAACCATAGACGAGTCGCGCTACCCCCCGCGCATGGTGCAGGGCTTCATCAATGGCCACAAGGAGGCCGGCCGCCGCGCGCGCCATGTGCAGGTCGGGGCCGACCCCACGCAGCGCATGCTGCTTCAACTCTATCAGGCCTATGAAACCTTGTGCCGCGAGCAGGGCCTCGTCGATTTTGCGGAACTTTTGCTTGCGACGCTCGAGGTCATGCGTGGCCACCCGGCGATTCGCGAGCACTACCAGCGGCGATTCCGGCATACCCTCGTCGACGAATTCCAGGATACCAATATCGTTCAGTATGAATGGCTGCGGCTGTTCGGCGCCGGCGGGCACCTGTTCGTGGTGGGGGACGATGACCAGTCCATTTATGGATGGCGCGGGGCCGAGGTCGAGAACATCCTGCGCTTCGAGCGCGACTATCCCGGCGCGCGCACCATCCGGCTCGAACAGAACTACCGGTCCACGGGGCGCATCCTGGAGGCCGCCAACGCCGTGATCGCCCACAACGCCAAGCGCCTGGGCAAGACCCTGTGGACCGCGGGCCACGAAGGCCGCCCGGTGGCCGTCTACGCCGCCTACAGCGGGGTGGACGAGGCGCAGTTCGTCGTCGAGCGCATCCGCGGGCTCCTCTCCGAGGACTGCCGTCCGCGTGATGTGGCGGTCTTGTATCGCTCCAATGCCCAATCGCGCCTGTTCGAAGAGCTCCTCGTGCGCTCCGGAATCCCCTATCGTGTCTATGGGGGGCTGCGATTCTTCGATCGCGCCGAGATCAAGGATGCCCTGGCCTACCTGCGGCTTGCCTTGAATCGCGATGACGACGCGGCCTTCGAGCGGGTCGTGAACGTGCCGGCACGCGGGATCGGGGCGCGCACGATCGAGGCCCTGCGCGGCCGTGCGCGTGCCGACGGGACCTCCTTGTGGGCGGCGGCGGTGGCGGCGGCCGCAAGCGGGGCCTTGAGCGGCCGGGCGGCCGCGGCCATACGCGGTTTCATAAGCCTCGTCGAGCGCTTGGCGGCGCTCGCCGCGGGCGCGTCCCTGGACCGCGTGATCGAGACCATCATCAAGGAGTCCGGGCTGCTCGATTTCTATCGCGAAGAGGGCCGTGAGCGCGGCGAGGCCCGGGGGGAGAATCTCGAGGAGCTGGTGTCGGCGGCACGATTTTTTATGGCCGAGGGGCACGAGGGGCAGCCTGTGGTCGAATTTCTGGCGCACGCCGCCCTGGAGGCCGGGGAGGGCCAGGCCGGGGAGGGCCAGGACTCGGTCCAGCTGATGACCCTGCACGCCGCCAAGGGCCTTGAGTTTCCGGTGGTGTTTCTGACCGGGCTCGAGGAGGGGCTCTTTCCGCACGAGCGCTCCCTCTATGACGAGGCGCGCCTGGAGGAGGAGCGCAGGCTCTGCTATGTCGGCATCACCCGCGCCATGCGCGATCTCACCCTAAGCTTTGCCGAGACCCGGCGCCTGCATGGCGAGGACCGTTATTCACCGGCCTCGCGGTTTCTGGCCGAGATCCCCGATCACCTGCTCGAGTATGTCCGTCCGCGCGCGAGCGCCCCCGCCTCGGCCCCGGGCCGGCCGGTCGAGGGCGCGGGGTTGTCGATCGGCGGGCGCGTGACGCACGCCACTTTTGGTGAGGGGGTCGTTATCGACAGCGAAGGCCAGGGCGCTCAGGCGCGCGTCCAGGTGCAATTTGCGGCCTGCGGTGTGAAGTGGCTGGTGCTTGCCTATGCCGGGCTCACGGCCCTCTAGCCCGGCCCGCCCTAACAGACCTGCGCCTCATAACCCATTGATTTATTAATACTCTACGAGACTCCTGGCGGTTTCGGCGGGCTTTAAGGCCCGCGGCGAATTGGAAAGCGCCCTCGCGGTCGCCTATAGTTTTGGACACACACCTGGAGCAGATCCCGGACGAGTCGTGAAACTGCTTTTTTTTCTGACCAGGCAAGGCGGACTGCGGCGCAGGCCCTTTGTCGCGGTCGTTGGCGCCCTGGTGCTGGCGGCGGGCGCCGCCGCCATCGCCTTAAGCCTCGCCTGGCCTGGCCTGTCGCCGGTGTGGGCCGTGCTCGAGGCCGCCTTGGTGTCATTCGCTGTGTGGGCGCTCACATCGCGCATCGTGAACGCGAGGCGGCTCGCGGCCGCCCCGGATCCGCTCACGGCGCCGACGGGCCTCATAGACGACGTCACGCGGACGTTGAACCGGCGCGGGATCACCTCGAGCCTGATCGAGGCCATGGCCCAATCCCAGCGCTATGGCACGCCTTTGTCCCTCATAAGCCTCGGCATCGATGGGGCCCGCGGTCTGGTCGAGCGCCTGGGGTCTGAG
Source organism: Pseudomonadota bacterium (assembly GCA_021819245.1). Lineage (GTDB taxonomy): Bacteria > Pseudomonadota > Gammaproteobacteria > Acidiferrobacterales > Acidiferrobacteraceae > Acidiferrobacter. The sequence goes on from JAKARI010000017.1 coordinate 50,281, forward strand.
GTCAAGGCCCCGGTGCTCGAGGCGACATCGGCGGCGCTGGGAGAGGTCTTGCGGCTCCCCGACCGCTATGGCCGCTATCAGGGCTGGGAGTTTCTGGTGGTCCTGCCGCATACCCGCGCCAAGCAGGCGGCCCTGGTCGTGGACCGGTTGCGCGCGGCGCTGGCCGCTGCCCCGCCGGTCGTCAAGGGCGAGACCCTTGCCCTTACCGTCAGCGCCGGTATCGCCGAGTTTGCGTCAGGTCAGGATCCGGAGCGGTTTCTGAGTAACGCCCACAAGGCCCTGCACAAGGCGAGCAAGGCCGGCGGCGATCAGGCGCGGATCTACCGGCCGGCGCCGCCGGCCAAAACCGCCTCCTGATGCAGAGGGTGGCGCCCCAAGACGACCCCTGCCGGCGCACCGCACTACGTTTTAAGCCTGACCCGGCCCCGGCCCCGGCCCCGGCCACAGCCGGCGCAGGCGCGGTGTCTCCTGCCGGCGCGCCATCAATATTCGGCGAAAGACGAGCGGATCCTTGGTGTGCGTGAGCTCGCCCGCCCGCGGGAAGTGCAGGTCGGCCAGGCGCGACAGCCAAAAGCGCAGGGCCGCCGCGCGCAGCAGGACCGGCCATGCCCCGCGCTCGATGCTGGTCAGTGCCCGCACCTGCTGGTAGGCCGCCACCAGCGCCTCGGCGCGGCCAAAGTCGAGCCGCCCATCGGCCTCGCTTGCCCAGTCGTTGACCGTGATGGCGAGGTCGTACAGCCACGTGTCGGTACACGCATAATAGAAATCGATGACGCCGGTCAGGCGTTCGCCATCGAATAGGGCATTATCGCGGAAGAGGTCGGCATGGCAGATGCCGCGCGGCAGATCCGCGAACCGGTAGAGCCCCTGGAAGCGCAGCTCCTCTTCGAGGATGCCGGCGTCTTCCGTCCCCAGATGGCCGGCCAGCCGTTCGGCGGTTGCGCGCCACCAGCGGGGGCCGCGTGGATTGGGGCGCTCCCCGCCGAATACGAACGCCGCGCCCGCCTTGTGCATCTGCCCCAGGGCCGCGCCGATCGCGGCACAGTGTGCCAGCGAGGGGGCCGTGACCGACTGCCCATAGAGGCGCATGACAAGCGCCGCGTTCTTGCCATGGAGCGTGCCCACATACTCGCCGTTGCCGCCGCGTACGGGGTGCGCGCAGGGGATGGCGTGTTCTGCCAAGAACGCGGTGAGCTGCAAAAAGAAGGGGAGGTCGGCGGGGTCGACCCGCTCAAACAAAGTGAGCACATACTCACCTGTCGTGGTCGACACGAAATAGTTGGTGTTTTCGATGCCGCTCTCGATCCCGGTGAAGGATCGCAGGGCGCCTACCGGGTAGCCCGCTAGGAATGCCGCAAGCTCGGGTGTTTCTATGCGCGTAAAGACCGACATGGCAAACCAGGCCCCTCGTCAGAGGTTCAGCTGGATCTCCTTTTCCTCTTCCGACGGCTCAAAGCCGCTCAATTCGTAATGGCGGAATATGGCGTCGATGACGTCTTCCGGTTTATCGAGCATGATGAAGAGATCCAGGTCGGTGCTGTTGATCAGGCCGTCACGCAAAAGCGCCGTACGAAACCACTCCGTAAGGCCCGCCCAGAATGGGGTATGGACGAGAATGATGGGGATGCGCCGGCTCTTGCCGGTCTGTATGAGCGTCAGGATCTCCATCATCTCGTCGAGGGTCCCGAAGCCGCCGGGCATGACAATATAGGCTGTGGCATACTTGACGAACATGACCTTGCGCACGAAGAAGTGCTGAAAGGTGAGACGGATGTCCTGATAGGCATTACCGGCCTGCTCGTGCGGGAGGCGGATATTGAGGCCCACGCTGGGAGAGGGGCCGGCATAGGCGCCCTTGTTGGCCGCCTCCATGATCCCGGGGCCGCCGCCGCTTACGACGCTAAAGCCGGCGTCCGACAGCTTGCGCGCGATGTCCAGGGCGAGCAGGAAGTAGGGGTGGTCGGGGGCGACGCGGGCCGAACCGAAGATGCTCACCGATGGTCGGATCTGCGCCAAGGCCTCGAAGCCCTCGACGAACTCCGCCACGATCTGAAAGATCTTCCAGGCCTCCCGCGATAACGCGCTTTCCGCGGCTGCGCCGCCGACCTGTGCAGCCAACGGCCTTCTCTTGATCAGGGGTTTTTGAGATTTTGGGGCAGTCATGATACCGAGCGAAGATCCTGGGCGACTTTTGTTGTTGGTGGATGGCTCATCCTATCTGTACCGGGCGTTTCACGCCATGCCGGATTTGCGCACCACGCGCGGCGAGCCGACCGGCGCGATCTATGGCGTGGCCAACATGCTGCGCAAGTTGCGCGCGGATTACAAGCCGGATCTTATGGCCGTGATCTTCGATGCCCCGGGCGGCACCTTTCGCGACGACCTCTATGCCGACTACAAGGCGACGCGCGCGGCCATGCCGGATGACCTCGCAGCCCAGATCCCGCGCCTGCACGAGCTGATCCGCGCCCTGGGCATCCCGCTGCTTGTGGTCCCGGGCGTCGAGGCCGATGATGTCATCGGCACGCTCGCAGCCCTTGGCCGCGCCCAGGGCTTGAGGGTCGTGATCTCCACGGGCGACAAGGACATGGCGCAGCTCGTGACGGCCGATGTGACTCTGATCAACACCATGACCGACCAGGCCCTGGACCGCGCAGGCGTCATCGCCCGCTTCGGCGTGCCCCCCGAGCGTATCGTCGATTATCTCGCGATCGTAGGCGACAAGGTCGATAACGTGCCAGGCCTCGCCGGCGCCGGGCCCAAGACCGCTGCGCGCTGGCTTGCGGACTATGGCTCGCTCGATGCCATTCTCGCGCATGCCGACGATATCCCCGGGCGGCTGGGTACGGCCTTGCGCGAGGGCCGCTCGCATCTCGATCTCGCGCGCCAACTCGTCACCATACGCCGCGATGTGCCCCTGCCGCTTGCGCCCGCCGATCTCGCCTTGCAACCCCCTGATCGCGGCGCGCTGCGCACGCTCTACAGCGAGCTCGAGTTCAAGGCCTGGCTTTCCGAACTCGGCGCAGACGCGCAGGCGGCATCGCCGGCCGCGGTGATCGTGACGGACCCTAAGGCCGCGGGCGCGCATGCCGCGGTGTGGCGCGCGGCCCCGCGCGTGGCCCTCGATGTATGGGCGGACGACGGAAAGGTCGTGGCCGTGGTCATAGGGGCGGCCGGTGGCGCATGGCTGATCCCGGCGGCCGATGATCTGCTCGTGGAACAGGCCCTTCAAGGGCCGCTTACCGCCCTGCGGGCGCTCCTTAAGCCCCCCGCGCCGCCGCTCGTGGTTCACGATAGCAAGCGCCTGCTCCGGTTCCTCGGGCCTCAGGGCCTCGGGTTTGCGGGTCCTTGGGATGATGTCATGCTGGCCTCTTATGTCTTGGATAGCGGCGCCCCGGACCATGAGCTGGCCACGCTCGCCCTGAAATACTTGAGCCGCCCGATCGCGGCCCGGGCGGCACAGCCCGGCGAAGGCCGCAGGCGGCAGGGGCCCGCAGCGGCCACCCCCGAAGACCAGGCGGCCGCTGCGGGCGATACCGCCGCCGCACTGCTTGCCCTCCATGCCGAGCTGCATGCGCGGCTCGCCGCAGAGCCCAAGTTGTCGCATGTCTACGAAACGATCGAGCGCCCTTTAAGCCCGGTGCTGGCGCGCATCGAGGCCGCGGGCGTGCCCATCGACATCGCCCTGCTCAAGACCCAAAGCGCCGAACTCGGCATCAAGCTCGCGACCCTGGAGAATCAGGCGCATGCCCTCGCCGGGCGCGCGTTCAACCTCAATTCCCCCTCCCAGATTCAGGAGATCCTCTATAGCGAACAAGGGCTGCCCGTCAAGAAACGCACGCCCAAGGGGCAGCCGTCGACGGCCGAGGAGGTGCTCGTCGAGCTCGCCCTCGACTACCCCTTGCCGCAGCTCATTCTCGAATATCGCGCGGTGGGCAAGCTGAAAAGCACCTACACCGACAAGCTCCCCTCCATGGTCGACCCCCGTACCGGACGTATCCATACGACCTATCATCAGGCGGTGGCGGCCACCGGCCGCCTGTCCTCGAGCGATCCAAACCTGCAGAACATCCCGGTGCGTACCGAGGAGGGACGGCGCATCCGTCAGGCCTTCGTCGCCGGCCCCGGCCAGCGTATCCTGTCGGCCGACTATTCCCAGATCGAGTTGCGCCTCATGGCCCACTTGTCCCAGGACCCGGGCCTCGTGCGCGCCTTTCAGGAGGGCCGGGACGTGCACCGCGCGACCGCCGCCGAGGTCTTTGGCATCGCGCCCGATCAGGTCACCGACGACCAGCGGCGGGCCGCCAAGGCCATCAATTTTGGGCTCATGTACGGGATGTCGGCGTTCGGGCTCGCCCGCCAGCTGCGCATCGACCAGGCCCGGGCCCAGGACTATTGCGACCTCTATTTCCGGCGCTACCCGGGGGTCCATCGCTATATGGAGGACATGCGCGCCACGGCCCGCCGCCAGGGCTATGTGGAGACCTTGTTTGGGCGCCGGCTCTACGTCCCGGACATCAAGGCAAGTCACACCGCGCGCCGCCAATATGCCGAGCGTACCGCCATCAACGCCCCCCTGCAGGGTACGGCCGCCGACCTCATCAAGATGGCGATGCTTGCGATCGACGCCTACCTCACCGAGACGAGGCTTGCCGCCCTCATGATCATGCAGGTCCACGACGAGCTCGTGTTCGAGGTCCCGGAGGCGGAGGTCCCGGTGCTCAAGGAGGCGGTTGTCTCACGCATGGAGCGGGTCGCGAGCCTTTCGGTACCGCTCATCGCCGAATGCGGCGTGGGCCAAAACTGGGACGAGGCCCACTAGGAACTTCTCGCGCCCCCCGGGGTCTATGGGGTTAGGACGATAAGTCCTTTATCCGCTTCTCCTCCCTGAGCGGGTAACCTGGGCCGCTAGGCCCAGGGTCTCGTTTATCCCCGGGCCCCTGTGCCCGGGGTTTTTTGTGCCCGGCTAGCACATTGGCGTCGGCCAAGGTCTCCCCCTACCGGGCGCCGGTGCCGGCAAAGAGCAGCCGGGCATTGGGGATCTCGTTCTGACTGGACCCGTCGCGGGTGACCGGCTGGTCCCAGGCCTTGACCACCGCGGGCGTGGGATTCAAGAGCGCACCCTGCACCTGGGCCGGGTTGCGGGCGGTGGCCAGGGCCTGGTGGGACCAGGAAAGGGCCTCCTTTCGGTATGCCCTTTCAAAGACCCATCATTTATCCCTCGTCTTGGTCCTTGGCACCGCAGGCAAAGGCAGCCGATAGATGGTCGTTCTCGAGGCGACATAGAGGAAGCGGCCGTGGGGGCTTATGGCCGGTGTCCCTTGAAAATGCCACTTGGGGTTGTGGAAGAGGACGATCCACCGGGCAAGTGAGCAGCCGGGGGAGGCCTCGATGTAGCCACCCACGGCGGCATAGGCCACGTCATGGGGCCCGCTTACGGCCTGGGTATGTGCCTGGGCGGGCGCATCACACCAGTGCACCCGAATGCCGCGATTGCCCGGGGCGAGGCGGTAGGTGAGTCCCGTGGCCGGCTTCCCGTTCATCGAGGGGAGCCCTCCCGTCGATATGTACACATTCCCCTTGGCGTCGGTAACGACATACTGAAAGGGGGGGTAATGGAAACTGGCCAAGCCCGGCGTTGCGGGGTTGTTGGGATTGAGAAGCGCCCGATTCCCCGGCGTGTGTAGCGGCACGAACACGATGCGCCCCTGGGGGGTGATGCGGGAGAAG
>JAKARI010000042.1 GCA_021819245.1 Pseudomonadota bacterium
TCCTGCAAAATAAGCAACGAGCGCCCGGCAATTTCCGTTTATAAACAATGCATTATATCATTCCTCGCTGACTCTTAATCAGGTGGTCCCAGGTTCGAGCCCTGGACGGCCCACCAATAAAAACAAGCGGTTACGGCGTTTCCCGACAAGCTGTATCTCCCATGGATAAGCGCCTGGGGCGATTTTTGACGCCCTCACAGGGCCCTTTCGTCGGGACCGCCGTGGAACGGATGGTGCGGGCTTAAGACGCCCCACCTAGCCTCTCGGGCCGCCGGCCCTCCCGGTCCGATCCCGCGCGCTCAGGTGTACGCCCGGAACCCCTCCTTACCGCCCGCGCCCATCGACGACCTCCCTGATCCGGGTCTTCAAATCACGCATCGCCGCCCCTCTTATGGCGTGGCTTTGCGCTCTGCCATGCGCCGCAACGCATCAGAGATTTTCAGGCTGGATACCTTGCCATATCGCGCAGGCCACGCATGGCATCTGCCGCGCGGACGTTATTTCATAGCCATATGGGATAATATTCATTATATACATATTAGTATTTATGCAAGTGCGTACATATGCAAGTATCTGGTATTATCTATATATTTTACTACGATCTCTTCATTGTTGCCGCCACTATCGGGACACCAATATCTGCCTCTCCGCGGGCAAATGGCAAGCGCGGCGGAGACGAGAGCCTGCCGCTTGCGCTCGGTCTTAAGATCCATTTATGGGGATGGGATGGGGCGCGCCCCTGGATAACACCTGGGCCCCTGCCGGCCTATTCCAGTTCGCAATAATTTCCTGCCTGCGCACAACCCTTGTGCAGACGGCCGGCTTGGACGGCCTGCAAACCGGGAGTTGGAGGCTGGGGCCGGAATCGAACCGGCATTGACGGCTTTGCAGGCCGCTGCATCACCACTCTGCCACCCAGCCTAGGTGGTTACTTTTAGGACGGGGGTTCAGGGTAATCATTAAGGATGGAGCGGGAAACGAGATTCGAACTCGCGACCCCAACCTTGGCAAGGTTGTGCTCTACCACTGAGCTATTCCCGCAGACCGATGCATTGTAAACGGGACTGCGCCTCTGTCAAGCCGAGGTCCCCGACGGTCTCCGGTTGGGTCGGGATACCCGGTGCCGTTTGGGGGCACCGGGCTCGCCCGGAACTGTATCCGCGCGGGGCTTAGCGCGGTTGCCGCCCGCGGGCCTCACATCGGGCCTCGAGGTCCTCAAGCCGCGCCACCGATGCCGCCAACGATGCCGTAAGCCGTGCGATCTCCTCGGTAAGCGCAGCAATGGTCCTATGGGCCGTGCTTAAGTGGTTGTGCAGCTCCTGTCGCTCAGCCCCGAGGGCTGCGCATTGCCGTTGCGTATCCTCGAGGGCCTCCTGCATCTCGCCTACGTCGCGCAGCGCCGCCTCGCGGATACGTTCGATCTCTTGGCTGGCCTCGCGTGAGGCAAACTCCCACAGCACGGCGAGCGATTCACGGGCCTTGGTCTCGACCGCGGGGGGTAGGGCGGCCATCAGACCCTCGGCCTTCCATTTGAGCGCCTTCCACGCCCCCAAATGCTGATTGATGGTCGTGAAACTGCCCTTGCCCAAGTCGCTCCGTACGATCGCCACGGTCGGGGCCACCCCCTGATCCGCTAGGCGGTCGGCTACCGCAAAGACCTGTTCTCGCGTAATCCCGGTGCGCGGCATAGTACCCTCTTTCTTGCTTTCTTATTACGTTATGTTACATTATATAGCGTAATTCGTTAGGGGCCAATGTCGGCCCCGTATCTGCGAGGTCTCCGCGTTCATGAACGTGTCGATCGGGCTTCCCTGGGGGCTTATTCTAAGCGCCCTTGTCCTCTGGTCGGCCTTGGCGTTTGCAAGCCCCTTCACCGTCAGATTTCCCCGTATCGCCCCGTTCATCTTTCCCCTGGGGGCCGTGGGGGCCCTATGTGTCGCGACCGCGGGCCTCCTTGCCCTTCACGGACCGCCTGTGGCGACTATCTCGCCACTTGGCCTCCCGGGCCTCCCCTTCCACGGGCGGCTCGATGCCTTGTCGGGGTTCTTTCTTATCTTGTTCGGACTCACGACGGTTGCGATCTCGCTCGATCTGGCCGGGTACCGGAGGCATGAACACTACCCGACCGCCGAGCGCATCGGCGCCCAATACCATATCCTGCTCGCAAGCCTCACCCTCGTCTTCGTGGCCGCCGACAGCTATTCCTTTATGATCGCCTGGGAGGCCATGGCGCTGTCCTCCTACCTCCTTGTGATCACAGACCACCTCAGCGGCGCCACGCGCCGTGCGGGCTTCCTCTACCTCTTGATTGAACACGTCGGGGCGCTCGCGCTTCTCGCCGCCTTCGCCATCCTGATCGCACAGGGCCCGGCCGGCGCACCGCTCTCGTTCACCTTCACCGCCCTGCATGCCGCACACCCCGATGCAGCAGTCGCCGGTCTGGTCTTCATCCTAGCGTTCCTCGGTTTTGGGGCCAAGGCGGGCCTCATCCCGCTGCATGTGTGGTTGCCGCAGGCCCATCCGGTCGCGCCGTCGCCGATATCCGCGCTCTTGAGCAGCGTGCTGCTCAAGGTCGGCATCTACGGACTGCTGCGGGTCGCCTTCATCATCCTGCCGACACCGGCCCCTTGGTGGGGCCTGACGACGCTTTCCATAGGGCTTATGACCGCCCTGCTGGGCGCGCTTTCATCGGCCGTGCAAAACGACATGAAGCGCCTGCTCGCCTATTCTTCCGTCGAGAACATCGGGCTCATCACCGCCGGGATCGGTCTTGCGCTGCTCTTTTCGGCCTATGGGCTCAAGGCCCTGGCAACACTCGCCCTGATCGCAGCCTTGTATCACTGCCTTAATCACGCCTTCTTCAAGGGGCTCTTGTTCCTTGGCACGGGCTCCGTCTTGCACGCGACCGGCGAGCGCCGCTTAAGCCGCCTCGGCGGCCTTATCCATCGCATGCCGCAGACCGCGCTTTTGATGCTGATCGGCACGCTCGCCATCGCCGGTGTGCCCCCGCTCAACGGCTTCGTCTCCGAATGGTTGACCCTGCAGGCCTTCCTTAAGGCGACCGCCTTGCCGCGCCCCTATCTGGCCATGGGCATACCGCTTGGTGCGGCGCTCACGGCGCTGGTCGCGGGCCTTGCGGGTTACGTCATGGTCAAATTCTACGGCATCGTCTTCCTCGGTCGGCCGCGCGACGCGCAGCGTGCGCAGGCCCGGGAATCGGGTCGCCTCGAGCGCGCAGGGCTTGGCCTCCTTGCCCTGTTATGTCTCTTGGCGGGTGTATGGCCGGCGGGCGTCATCGCGCTCATTCGCCCGGCGGCGCACCTCCTCTCCGGCGCGAACGCCATGATAACGACCGGTGATCTGGGGGCACGGGTCGGTGTAGGGCACGCCACCTATGTGCCGTGGGTCCTCTGGATCGCGCTTGGGGCCATAGCGCTTGCCGCCATCCTGATACTGCGTGTACGCGCGGCGCGCGGCGCGCGGCGCGTGCCGGTCTGGAACTGTGGCCACCCCCTCGCCAGTGCGCGCATACAGGACACCGCCGAAGGCTTTGGACAGCCGATCCGCGACGTCTTTGCGGCGTTTCTGGCGATGCGGCGCCATCGGCCGGCGCAAGATGACCGCGTGCCCCGGTACGCCAGCACCATAGAAGACCGGTTTTGGCAGGGCCTCTACCAGCCGGCGGCGCGCGGCTTTGCGCTGCTGTTTGCCGCCACCGCGACGCGGCAGCCGCGGCGGATCGCCATCTCCCTCCTGGGCGTGCTCATGACGCTCATCGGCCTGCTCGTGCTCGCGCCATGATCGCACACCTGCTCGTGCGCCAGACGATACAGATCCTGTTCGTGATCGCCATGGCCCCTCTGCTTGCGGGCTGGATCCGCCAGTGCCGGGCGTGGCTTTCCAATCGCTCAGGGGCGGGTCTTCTGCAACCCTATCGGGAGCTCTTCAAGCTCTTGCGCAAACAGCCGGTGGTGGCCGAAGAGGCCTCGATGCTCTTTGTCGCAACACCCTACGTCGTGTTCGCGGCCATGGTGGTAGCCGGTGCCATGATCCCCATGATCACCACCCGACTCTTGCTGGCCGGTGCCGCCGATGCCGTCGCGCTCGCCGGGGTCTTTACCATGGCCCGGATCTTCGCGGCGCTGGCCGCCATGGATCTCGGCACCGCATTCGGCAGCATGGGGGCGCGGCGCACGATGCTCGTGGGTTTTCTCGCCGAACCGGCACTGCTCATGGTGCTCTTTACCCCGGCTCTGATCAGCGGCTCCACATCCCTTGTCGTCATCGTTCACGATCTTGCCCGCCATGGGGTCATCCTCTACCCGAGCATGGTGTTTGCGGCCGCCGCCTACGTCATGGTGACGCTTGCCGAAAACGCGCGCCTGCCAGTCGACAACCCCGATACCCACCTCGAGCTCACCATGATCCATGAGGCCTTGAACCTCGAGTACTCGGGCCGGTATCTGGCGCTCATCGAGTGGAGTGCCGCCATCAAACTCCTGGTCTATATCGGTATAGGCGCCGCGCTCTTTTTGCCCTGGGGCATCACGCAAGGCCCGGGGCTCGCCGGCCTGCCGATGGCCTATGCGCTTTTGGTGGCAAAACTCGCTGCCGCCGGCACGGGGCTTGCGGCGATCGAGACCCTGAGCGCTAAGTTGCGTCTCTTTCGAGTCCCCGAATTCCTCGGCACCGCCTTTTTGCTTGCCGTCCTTGGGCTTTTGGTACGCTACCTCTTCGGGCATTGATGACATGACAACCCTGGCCTCGGCCATTCACCTGCTCGCTGCGCTGTTTCTGCTGGCGGCCTTTGCCATGCTCTCCCAGCGGCGCCTGGCCAACCTCATCACCCTGTATGCCTGGCAGGGCGCGATTCTGGCGTCTTGTATCGCCCTTGCGGCCTACGCAACGGGCAGCGCGCACCTCTACGCCTCGGCACTGCTCAATGCCCTGTTAAAGATCCTACTGGTCCCGGCCTTGCTGCGCTCCCTCGCGCGCCGCCTCGATGTCCAGTGGGACCGGGAAAGCCTCGTGCAGATTCCGACTGTCATGCTGATCGGCCTTGGTCTTGTCATATTCGCCTTCAATGCCGCGCTCCCGATTGCAGTCCCCGGGGCGGCCATAAACCATGCGACCGTCGGCATCGCCCTCGCCGCCCTCCTCTTGTCGTTGCTCATGATGATCCTGCGCGCCACCGCGCTGTCGCAGGTCATCGGCTTTCTCGCCCTGGAAAACAGCCTCATATTCGCCGCCACGAGCGTCACCTATGGCATGCCTATGGTCATCGAGTTCGGTATTGCCTTGGATGTGATCGTCGGCATCTTTATCCTGGGCGTGTTCTTCTTTCATATCCGCGAACAATTCGACAGCCTCAATATCGATCGTATAGAGGGCCACCATGAGTGACGTAGCGCTTGCCTGGATGGTCCTGATTCCGCTTGCGGGGGCGGCCTTGCTCGGTGCCTTAGGATCGAGACAATCAGGGTTTTCAGCCAATGTCGCCGTGAGCTTGGCGACATTGGCCGGTGCGTCTTTCATGACCGTCCGGGTCGTGCAGGACGGCTCGTTTTCCTCTTTGCATCATGAGCTCTTCGTAGATCCCTTGAGCGTCTTCCTAATAGACCTGGTCGCCTTCGTGTCGTTTACGACATCACTCTTTAGCCGATCCTACATGCGTGCCGAGGTGCGGCTTGGCCATCTGGATCCGGCGCGGCTCGGGACCTACCACGCCATGTATCAGGTCTTCATATTCGCCATGCTGCTTGCGCTCACCTGCAACAATATCGGCGTCCTGTGGATCGCCATGGAGGGCGCGACGCTCAGCACGGCACTTCTCATAAGCCTCTATCGCACGCCCGCAAGCCTCGGCGCCGCGTGGAAATATTTCATACTCTGCGGGGTCGGGATCGCATTGGCGTTGCTTGGGACCATCATGGTCTATTTCGCGGCCCATTCGGTGCTGGGCGGCCACCGGGCGCTTCTGTGGACCGACCTCTATAGCGTCAAGGGCCGGCTCGATCCGGCCATCATGGCCATCGCGTTTGTCTTCCTGATCGTGGGCTATGGCACCAAGGTCGGTCTCGTGCCGCTCCATGCGTGGCTGCCGGACGCCCATGCCGAGGGACCCACCCCGATATCGGCGGTGCTGTCGGGCCTGCTTCTGAGTGTGGCGCTCTATGCGATCGTGCGCTTCAAGGCGCTTGCCGAAGGGGCCCTTAGGACAAACTGGCCCGGCCATCTCATGATCGGTTTTGGATTGGCCTCGGTCCTGATCGGCGCCTTTTCTCTGAGTAGCCAGCGTGACATAAAGCGCCTGTTTGCCTATTCCTCGGTCGAACACATGGGGCTTGCGACCTTCGCCTTTGGTCTGGGTGGCCCCCTTGCCACGTTCGCGGCCTTACTGCACATGACCGCGCACGCGCTCACCAAATCCTCGGTCTTTTTCACAAGCGGCGCGGTCGCACAGACCGCGGGCACCAAGGACATGGACGGCATAACCGGCCTCGTGGATCGTGATCCGGCACTCGGCTGGACCCTCATGGCGAGCAGCCTCGCCATCGTCGGGACACCGCCCTTTGGGATCTTCGCGAGCGAGTTCCTGATTCTGATCGCGGCCTTGCACAAGGCCCCCTGGTCGGTGCCGTTACTGCTCCTGGCACTGGGCGTGGCCTTCGCCGTCATCGTCCGGCGTACGCAGGCAATGGTCTTTGGCGCACCCGGCGCGTCGCAGGCGCCAACCCCACGCACGCTTTTCGCACCGTTTGCGCATCTCGTACTGATCGTGATTCTCGGGCTTGCCATTCCCCACCTGTTGGCGGCCTGGTATACCCAGGCCGCGCGCCTCGTGGGCCCGTAATCGGGGAGGAGCGACATCATGTCTTTTGTACATCCCAACGATGGCTTTCCCATGACTCGAGGGCCCGCCGTGGGCTGGGCGCGCCTGCCAGGCCCCTTGCCGGTCGATCACGCCTGGGTCGACGATGCCTCATGGCGCGCGCTCTGCGAGCAATGGCATGCGCAAGACGGCAGGCTCATCACCCTGTGGGGCAGCGACGAGCGTCCGGCGGGCCTTGGGTTTGTCGTTCATGCCGTCTTCACCTACGCCGACGCATGGCACTGGATCAGCCTCGCAACCCCAGGCGACCGGCCGCGCTTTTCGGCGTTGAGCGATCTCTTCCCGGAGGCCGCGCGCCTGGAACGCGCCCTCTTCGATCTGCTGGGCATCTCGTGCGATGCCCGTGACAAAAGGCCGTGGCTACGCCACGAGGCCTGGGGGCCGGCCGACTTTCCGCTGCGCCGCGACTTCACGCAGGCCGCGCCAGTTCCGAAGGAGGCCGACCCCTACCCCTTCGTCCGCGTACAAGGGGCGGGTGTCCATGAGATCGCCGTTGGCCCCGTTCATGCCGGCACGATAGAGCCGGGTCATTTCCGGTTCTCCGTGGTGGGCGATGAGATCCTGCGCCTCGAGGAGCGGCTCGGGTACACCCACAAGGGCATCGCCAAGCGCCTCGAGGGCATGGGGCTTACAGACGCAGGGCGGCTGGTGGGGCGCGTGTGCGCCGATAGCACCGCGGCCTATGCCGGGGCCTACGCCCTGGCCGTGGAGGCGGTGAGCGCGTGCGCGGTCCCGCCCCGGGGGGTCTGGCTGCGGGCCCTTTTGTGGGAGCGCGAACGCATTGCCAACCACCTCGGTGACCTGGGCGCGCTCTGCCAGGACGGCGGGCTTGCGTTTGGCCATACGCAATTTGGCCTTCTGAAGGAACGCTATCTCCAGACTCAAGCGCGGCTCTTTGGCCACCGCTACCTCATGGATACGATTGTCCCGGGTGGTGTGGCCTGCGATATCGATTCGGCCGCGATCAGCGACATGGAGCGCGAATGCACGGCCCTTCTCGAGGCCACGCGACGCCTTCGGCATATCATCGACGATCATGCCGGCCTACAGGAGCGCTTTCTGGGTGCCGGGCGGCTCGACCGGACCCGCGCCCGCGCGCTCGGGGCGGTCGGGCTCGCGGCGCGCGCAAGCGGGATACACAGCGACCTGCGCCTGCTTTGGCCGTCGCCGCCCTACGACAGCCTTAAGGCGCGCATCTGCCTTCAGGAGCAAGGCGACGTCGCCGCGCGGGTGGCGGTGCGTTTCGATGAGATCGAGGAATCCGCGCGGCTCATCCGCGTCATTCTGGCGGAAATCCCCCAAGGTCCGGTGCGTGCGCCGTGCGCGCCTCCGAAAGGCACGCTTGGATTAGGGGCGGTGGAGGGTTGGCGTGGGCCGATCGTGGTTGCTATCACCCGCACGCCCGAATGCGCAAGACATCATGTGCATATCCATGACCCCTCCTGGCAGAACTGGCCACTCCTTGAACACGCGGTACTCTTAGACCTGGTGCCGGATTTTCCGCTTATCAACAAATCCTTCAATCTCGCTTATAGCGGCCACGATCAGTAATCATTATGCACAAACTCCTGCGTCAAATCGTTAAAACCGGCATGCTTCGCAGCCGCCCCTGCCCCCGCCGGGACCGGGCGCGCGACATCCACACGTCACCTCCATCGCTAGCGGAAGAGCTCGGGCGGGCGCTCGCCGTGCGCCATGTCGACACCGGGTCGTGCAACGGCTGCGAACTCGAGATTCAGGCGCTCGGCAACGCCATCTATAATCTGGCGGCGATCGGCGTGCGCCTGGTCGCAAGCCCCCGGCATGCCGATATCCTGCTCGTGACGGGGCCCGTTGCGCGCGCCATGGCCGCCCCCCTGCGCGCGACCTACGACGCCGTACCGGCGCCCAAACGGGTCGTGGCCTTAGGCGACTGCGCCTGCGGGTGCGGTGTCTACAGCCCCAATTACGCCACGGTCGGCAAGGTGGACGATGTCATCCCCGTCGATGTGGCCATACCGGGCTGCCCGCCACCGCCAGAGACCATTCGCGAGGCCTTCGCGACCCTCATCTGCCGGTGACCGGCAGGACTCACGTCCGCGCCGGATCGGGCCCGGTCCCGGGCGCCTGCATGACGCACCCCTTAAGAAGAGGCCGGTCCCAGCCCGCGGGCGCACGATCCGTCAGCCAGCCCGGTCACCCGCAACGGTGGACGGCCGTTGCGTGCGCGCCTCGAGGGTCTCCTTATGCCTGCTCAGCCGGCGCTCACGTTCAAACTGCGCCACCAGGGTCCGCGGGGCATGGCGCACATGGACGTGCCCGAGGAGGTCGAGATTGATGAGCGCCCGCGCAATCTCTGTGGGGATCGCCGAATGCAGCCCAAAGCCCGCATGCTCGAGCACCACCGCGACTACGATGCGTGGATCGGGGACCGGGGCCATAGCGGCGAACAGGGCGTCCGAATGGGGTCGCGGGCCCTTGTAGGTCCCACCGACCGGGACGCTCCAAAGCTGCGCCGTACCGGTCTTTCCGGCCACCGCATAGGGCAGCCTATGGGCCATGATGTGCGCAGTCCCCAGGGACCCCGATATCACGCGCGTCAAGTCATCGACCAGCAACGTATCGCTGCCGGCGCGGTGATGCGGGACGGCAGGATACGCCTGGGGTCTCGTATAATGAATCGCATGCGTCAGCGGATTCTGCACGGCCTTCACGACATAAGGACGCATGCGCACCCCGTGATTGGCAAGTGCCGCCATGGCGTCGGCCAACTGCAGCGGCGTCACCAGAAGCGGGCCCTGGCCGATGCCCGTGATAATGGTCTCCCCCTCATACCAGGGCGCGGCATGGGCCGCAATCCAGCGCGGTGTCGGCACGGTCCCCGCCGACTCACCGGGCAGATCAATCCCCGTGACATGGCCGAACCCGAAATCCTCGAGGTAACGAGCCATGCGGTCAATGCCCATGCGGTACGCCAATTTATAGAAATAGACGTCCGAAGACTCCTCGAGCGCCTTTCCAAGCGCGATGTGGCCCATACCCCACGGCAACCAGTCATGAAAAATGTGATCGTTGCCCGGGATATGCCAGGTTCCCCGGCACAAGACCCGTCTATGAGGGTGGAACCAATGCGTTTGCAGTGCCGCATAGGCATAGAACGGCTTGATCGACGACCCCGGCGGATAGAGCCCGTTTAGGGCTCGGTTGTCCAGGGGGCCACGCGGATTGCGCATCAACCCGGCATAGCGGCGAGCGCTTATGCCCGTCACGAATGGGTTGGGGTTATAGGTGGGGCTGCTCACCAAGGCCAACACCGCGCCCGTCCGGGGATTCAGGGCCACCGCCGCCCCGCGGCGGCCCTTGAACATCTCCTCGGCCACGGCCTGCATCTGGGCGCTCAATGTCAGGTACAAGTTGTCGCCGGGACGTCCCAGCCGGCGCTTGAGAATGCGCACCAGACGCCCGCGCGCATTCTCCTCGACATCTTCGACACCCATGCGCCCCATGAGGTCGCGCTGGTATAAGCGCTCGATACCCGTCTGCCCGACGTCCGCATAGCCCGCATAGCGGCGCGCGTGCCGGGCCATCTGGGCGGCCGTCACCGGACCCACATATCCCACCGCCGCATCCGCCAACCCGTTGAAGGGGTAGGCGCGCCGTAATCGCACCTGCAGCCGCACACCCCGCAACTGCGGCAGATGCGCCGCCAGGCGCGCCGTCTCCACGCCCGTCAGGTTGCGGCGCAGTACCAGGTAATCGGCGGGATTGCGTGTCCGCAGGGCATGCGCGAAGCGCTTGAGGTCCCGGGCGCTCAAGCCCACAAGCCCCTTGAGGCGGGCCAGCAGCCGCGTCAGGTTGGTCACGTCGCGGGGCGCGACCGATACCGTATAGGCCGGGAAATTATCCGCTAGGACGATGCCGCGGCGATCCAGAATCAAGCCCCGGGCGGGCGGCAGCGGCTGCGGTCGCATGAGGTTGTCGCGGGCAAGGGTCGCGTAATGGCTGTGGCGTCCGATCTGCACATAGGCGAGCCGCCCCACCAGCACCAACAGGAGCGCGAGCGCGGCCGCCACGACGATACGCACACGCGTCGCAAACAACTGCCGCTCCTCGCCATCGCGAGGCAATAGGGCCTTTGGACTCACCGATTGTACTCAAGGCCGGCCAATAACACGGGACAAGCCTACCACGCCCGCGTGCGACGTGCCATGCAGCCAAGGTCCGAAAGCGCCCTCGCAGCGGCCTCCCCATCGCGATTGCCGGCTGGCGAACGCGGCCGTTTTAGGCCTGGATGATGCAACACCAGCCCCCCGGCATGCCCCGTACCGGTCCCGCCCCATCGTGACGCTTGCGGCGCACACCGCACTTCATGGCATTGGCGCGCGACGCCCGAATCGGTGCAACCACCCTGCCGAACACCACAAAACCCGTCCGCCTGATCGATCAGCCCTTGCTGCATCGCGCCCAATTTTTCAGGACGATGAACCCTCACCGCGCGCGGCCTAAACACCCATTCGGCCTCTTCCCGCGCCGGAGCCATTGACACCGGACCCTGCAAAGCATAAGTTGCTCTTAACGTACACGTTAGATAGTGTCGAAGAGGTACATGAGAGGCCTTGGCGCATGGTCCGCGGCCCCATGCCCCAGACGATGAAGGCCGCGGCCTCGCCGGACTACGCGCACCGGCGTGCGGTGGCCGACGCCCACGCCATGAGGGGACTTGCGGGCCTTGGATGTATAGATGGGACAACGAGTGGGTCACCTCTTACGAAGATGGCGGGGAATGGATTTTTGGGAAAGAAACCCTGTCCGTATTGCAACACAGCCAATGGAGGCTCGCCATGGAAACGAGACCGATGTCCTGCATAAAAGTCCTGATCCACTTCGATGAAGGGCTCGATGGCGCCCGGGCGCGCGATGTGTCCCAAACGCTCATGGGCATACCGGGGACCACTGATATAGCGTATGACCCGCAGCGCAACCATCTGCTGCTGGCAAGCTACGACCCTGCTGCCGTATCCGCTGAAACCCTGCTGCGGGCCGTGGAGACACAGGGCTTAACGGCGCAGCTCGTGGGCCTCTAAGGCCTTGGCCCGCCCCCGACATGCGGGCCCCCGAGAGGGCCGCGGCATCCTAAAGATCGGCGACGCGGCGCGCGAGCTTGAAACTACGCCACGGACACTGCGGTTCTACGAAGAACTCGGCCTTATTACCCCTGCACGCACCGCGGGAAAGACGCGCTCTTATAGGGCAGCTGATCTCACTCGCCTGCAAGCGGCCTTGCACTTAACGGAACTGGGCATCAGCCTGCGCGCTGTGGTCACGCTGGCGGGCGCCAGGCGGCGTAGCCGCACAGGCGATAGCGCGAGCCACAAGGTCGACGGCCTCCTCGCCAGCATGCGGCGCGACATCGAGGAGAAAGCGGCCCGATGCGAGGCGGTGCTGCGCCAGATCGATGCCGCCCAGGCCTTGGTGCGGCAATGTTTCGATTGCCAGAAACCGCCGAGGTACGACGGGTGCCGTCAGTGTCCCGTTGCGCGCCACGTTGATGACGTACAACTCCTGCAGCTCATATGGGATCGGCGCAGCCCACAGACCTCATCCTGAATCAAGGTCCGGGCCGGTTTGGCAACGGGCCCGCGGCAGAGGTCAAGGGGGGCGTGCCGGATAAGTTGGCGAAGGAGATGATTACCGAGGGATCCGGCCGACAGCACCCGGTTCTGGCCGCGGCCCGCCGCACCCTCGCGCCCTGACCATACCCATTATTTTGCGTCATCGAACTTTTCTCGAAACACCGAGACGCACAGACACACAGA
>JAKARI010000018.1 GCA_021819245.1 Pseudomonadota bacterium
GGGTCCTGTGGGTGATCCTCGGTCTTTTGGGGATCGCGGTGTTTAGCGCGCTGCCGGTCTCGGTCCTCGTCGGGCAAGACATCTTTCCGGAAAACCGCAGCCTGGGTTCCGGGGTGGCGCTCGGTCTGGGCAACAGCCTAGGCGCCCTCCTGTTGCTGGCCTTTGGCGCGGCCACGTCCGCCCTAGGCGTCCACACCGCCCTCTGGATCCTGCCCCCCGTAGCGCTCCTGTGTGCCTTCCTGGCCACACGCCTGCCGGCTGCGGCCGCGCACAAAGGCGGCGGCGGACCCATGCCCGCACGCGCCTAAACCTAAGGGCCGCGCGCCAAACGCAGGAGATGATCGCACCCCCTCATACCGGCAAACGGCGCCTCGCGGGGCCTGACCCCGTGAGGGTACCCGGCCCATTTCGGCATGCCGTGGTGGCCGGTTTTTCAGGAAGATGGCGTACTGTCCTCTCGATCCGGCTCCTTATCGCGCATTTCATGCGATTGACCTGGGTCCATGGCCGCTGCCTGGGCGGCGGGTATCCCGGAATCCGGAACCCGCACGCCCAATGACGCCGCCCATCGCATCAAGAGATCCATACCCCCTTGAGCTATGGTGATAGCCTCCTGTGCGTCTTTTTTCGTGAAATGCTTGCGGACCGTTGAACCACTTGGTAGGGCGTCTGGGTATCGAGCCGCTATGTAAAAGCGATCTAGCTTGATCACTTCCCGCTCATCCCATCCTCCCTCGACCGGTACCATCCCAGAAAGTTCTTCAATGGAATGAGTTTTCGGAAGCGTACCGTGAGCCATCAACAATCCCTTAAAGGCCTTCTCAAGGGATTGTTGCGCATGGAAACAGGCCGTAGCATGCATCCCCCTCTCGGCGAGAATACATGCCGCACTCATGTCATCGCACGCCGCGTCAAACCATCGCGCGCTTTCCTTCAGTTGATCAGAAAGACTCATGCGATGAGCTCCTTCTCCTTCCATATCTCTCGGAAAAAGGGATTTTCGGCTTTCAGTTTATCCGCGATCTCCTCCGAAGAGAGCGTCACGATATCGCAGGAAAACGGCAGCCGCGCCTGTCGGCGCGCCGCATAAGCGAGACTCATCCGGTCCATGAAACGGTCATCCGCAAACCGGCCGCCGACTTCTACCAGAACGTCGGCGTCGGAGCCCTGCGTCGCTTCCCGCCTCGCGACTGAACCAAAAAGCCAGACGTGTTTGGCCTCCAGCGCTGCCGCCAAAAGCGGGGCGAGGCGCTCCACGCAGGCATCCCGCATGGCCCGCGAATGCCTCTGTGCGCGCTCGATGAGCACATCACGATTTCTGGTCAACTGTCCCGGGTCATCCGGCGGCACGAAGGCCTCGCCGACCGCGGACCCTAGGGTGTTAGATGCGTGCTTGTCGTCCATGGGCGAAGTATGGCGCCAGCACCCGCTTCCCGCAATCTTTGCGCATTCCTTTTGCGTAGCGTGACACCCCAAAATACCGTGGCGGCCGGCTCAGCCTTTTTGCCCCGTTACCATGTTCCCGCCTCTACAATAGAGGTGCGGCCAGTCCAACCCGGCATGATTGCTACCACCCCCCGCGCTTCACCAGGGCCACCGCGCGCGCAGAGTTCACGGCCCTTAGAATGGGGACGTTTCGGACAATTGGTCGCAGGCGACAAGGTCAGTGCCGCGAACCGCGCGCCCATGGAGGGGGTGTAGGGTTCACTCGAAACACCATTACCCAAAACGCCCCGCGCGCATATCCTCTACCGCCGCCTGAATCTCCTCGCGCGTATTCATCACAAACGGCCCGTATTGCACGATGGACTCTCCAAGGGGCCGGCCCGCCACCAGAAACACCCGCGCCTCCTCGTGTGCGCTTATGATCACGCCGTCGGCAGACGGATCATCATGGAGCACGCACAGCGCCTCCAGCGCCAGTCCCTCATCACCGATGGATGCCCGCCCGGCATAGAGCACCGCGAACGCGTGGTGGCCTGGGACCAGCGGTTGCGACCAGGACGTACCCGCCGGCAGGCGCAGATCCAGAATGAGCGGCTCGGTCACCGGACGCTGCACGGCCCCGGCCACGCCCGCGGTCTCCCCGGCGAGCACGACCGCGTGCGCGCCGCCTAAGCCCTGCGCCTGCGGAAGGTCGGCCGCCGCGAAGTCCCGGTACCAGGGCTTTACCATCTTGTCGCGGGCCGGGAGATTCAACCAGAGCTGGAAACCGGCCATGCGCCCGGATTCCTGCTCCGGCATCTCGGAGTGCACGACCCCGCGTCCGGCCACCATCCACTGCATGCCCCCGGTCGCGAGCAGGCCCTCGTGGCCGGCATTGTCGCGGTGGCGCATGCGGCCTTCGAGCATATAGGTTATCGTCTCGAAACCGCGGTGGGGGTGATCCGGAAACCCGGCCAAATAGTCGTTGGCATCATGGCTGCCGAAGAAATCGAGCATCAAAAAGGGGTCGAGGCGCCTTTGCAGCCCCTGCGCTAGGAGTCTCGTCAGGCGCACCCCGGCCCCGTCAGACGTGGGCTGCCCCCGGTGCACACCCTCGATACGGCGCGAACGCCTCACTTCGAATCCTTTGCGCGCAGTCATCGCGACTCCTCCTTCGCAGGGGATCAGGGCCGGCCGCACGCCGTGCCATGGATCAGTCGACGGCGGCGAACCGGACTGCCCCGATAATACCGCAGGCCGTCATTCGGCGCATTCTTGACCCGGCACCACAGAAGGGCCCGTCCTGGCGCACGGTCCTTAAAGCTTCCCCAGAGACCATCTCGGGCGCATGGCCGCACAGGGGCCCGCGGCGGCTGCGCGCCCTTAGGGCAGATGCCGCCAGGCGGTGCTCTTTACCACCAACCTATGGAGCGAGCGCCCGCGGTTATAGCGCGGCACATCACGCAATGCCACCCAGCGCAATTCGTGCGATTCGTCGTTGCCCGGCAAGGTCAGGCCATCGTCGATCTCGACGAGGAATCGGATGTCCAGGTGCTCATGCTCGGGATCAACGGCGGTCGCGGGTATCCTATGGATGTCGATATCGAAGACCTGCGGGCTCAGGAGCCGGATCTGCCCCACCGCGATCCCCGTCTCCTCGCTGCACTCCTTGAGCGCCACGCGGATCACCTCCTCGTCGCCATCGGCATGTCCGCCCGGCTGAAACCACTGCCCGAGCTTGCGATGGAGCATGAGCAGGGTCGCGTCGCGGCGCGGATTCAAGACCCAGGTCGAGGCGGTCACATGCAGACCCTCGGCATCCCGGTCGAAACAGCGGGGCGACTCCCGAAGAAGGCGGCAGGCGCGGCGCGCATAGCCCCCTTCTTCCGGAAACCGGCTGCGGTAACGGCACAAGGCCTCATAGAGGGCGTGACGATCCATGGCCTCAAGTCCAGGACGGGTGTTCGACGGCATGAACCGCGGCCGCCGCCGCCTCGTCCACATCCGCCTCGCGCCCGGCGATGATCATGCGCCCGTAGGCCCCCACCGCGCGCACATCGACCAATGTGATGTTCGCGGCCTTTTCCGCCTGATTGGCGGCATAGATGATATAGCCTGCGGGTTCGGTCTCGAGGATGAACATGCTCTGCTCGGGCAGGATCATGGAACCCCGGCGATTCTGCCGATTGATGAGCACGGTGTGGTCCGGCATCATGCCGCGTATGATCTCTCGCCAGGTGACGCGGCACGCCTTGCGGTCCGCTTGCCCCGCGCCCAGATGCGCCAGTACCGCCTGCCCGGCCTCGCGCACATCGCTCTGATCGCGGTGATGGATGACCATGGCCCCGAATTCGCGCTCGATGACAAGCTGCGACAGATGCACCCGCGTGGCCTTCAAGGCGATGTCCGTAAGCCTATGCACCGCCATGCCCGGCGACACCTCCACCCACAGCGCGGCATCGCCCGGCACCGGCAAAAAGCCCTGCGACACGCTGCCGATATAGGCAGCGAGCTGCGGCTGGAGCGAATCGATATAGACATAGGTGCGGAGCTGGATCATAGGTCACACACGACACATACCGCCATTTCCTCAAAAATCATCCGGGCGGCCTGCCGTCTCAAAAGAACGTCCCGACCGCGGCATCCAGGGCATCGCGCATATCCGGATCATCGGTGATCGGCCGCACCAGCGCCATGCTGCAGGCATCCAGGGGATCGACCCCCTTTTGCATGAGCGACCCGGCGTAGATCAGCATGCGCGTAGACAGCCCCTCGTCGAGCCCGTGGCCCTTGAGATTGCGCGAGCGCTCGGCCACCGACACGAGCTTGCCGGCGATGTCGGCCGACACCCCCGACTCGTGGGCCACGATCTCGATCTCGGTATCGCGGTCCGGATAGCCGAAATCCAGCGCCCCGAAGCGCTGCTTGGTGGACTGCTTTAAGTCCTTCATCGCCGCCTGGTACCCGGGATTGTAAGAGATCACCAGCTGAAAATCGGCGTGCGCATGGATGAGCTCGCCCTTCTTGTCGAGCGGCAGGCTGCGCCTATGGTCGGTCAGCGGGTGGATGACGACCGTCGTATCCTGGCGCGCCTCCACCACTTCGTCGAGATAGCAGATGGCGCCGATGCGCGCGGCGGTGGTGAGCGGGCCGTCTTGCCACTTGGTCCCATCCTTATCGAGCAGAAAGCGCCCCACGAGATCGGAGGCCGTCATGTCCTCGTTGCAGGCGACGCTGACGAGCGGGCGCTTTAGGCGCCACGCCATGTATTCGATAAAGCGCGACTTGCCGCAGCCCGTGGGGCCCTTGATCATCATCGGCAGCCTGGCCGCGTACGCGGCCTCGAACAGACTGATCTCGCCCTCGACCTCGCGATAGTAGGGCTCCTTCTCGATGCGGTATTGCGTTTCTGAATTCGACATGGCGACCTCGCGATGTGGGTATTGACGGTGTCAGCTCTTGAACTTCACCAGCCGGCTGACCTGGATATCCGAGACGAAGACCACCCCCGAATGCCGCTCGAAAAACGGCGCGAAACCCTCGAGGATGGGAGTCACGAGCTCCTCGCTCACCGCGGCGATGATCATGATCAGGGCGTCGTCCTCATTGAACATGACGTGCCCCTCATACATGCCGTGACTGCCCTTGCCCGACAGATTGCCGACGATGGTGTAGCCCTTCAAGCCCGCGCGGTCGAGCAGATCGGTGGCGAAATCCTTGTGGACGCCCTCGAGGATGATCTCGAGTTTCTTCAACGGGCTTAAGTTCAGCGATTGCATGGCGAAGCCTCCAAAACAGGGTTGTCCGGCGCGCTATGGGCCGCGCGCCCGGAGCGTGGGTGGACATGAAAGCCGCCGTCTTCCAGGACGTGCATCCGGTAGTCATCCTCGGGATCCAGAACGACGAGCCGCACCCAGCCGCCGCTGATGAGCGCCTGCACCTTGGCAAGCCGCGCGACCGTGCGGCGCGCAAACTCAAGCGGCGCCTCCACCATGGCAATGAGACGCACGGGTTCATGATAGGGGCGGCCGTCTTTGACCACCGTCTGGCTCGGTAGCCCGGTGCGCAGATCGCTCTGATTGCCGGTCATGACCGCAAACCGCCCGGCCACGTTGTGATAGACCTTGCTGCCGCTGCCGAAGCTCTCGGTATCGACCACCGAGAAATAGTGCTCCAGATTGATCCACTCCCCGACCACAAGCGGCCCCGTCAGGATATTCTCAAGCAGGCGCCCCTTGGGGTCGAGGCGGTAATCATAGGATTGCAAAAATGCCCGCGCCTCGAGGTCGACCCCCTCGGTCAGGACGCGCCGCCCGACGATGGCGTAGACGTTGCGCGCAAGTCCCCATTCGGGGCGCACCTGCGACCAGTCGTGGGCCTGGCGCTGCGCGAGTGCCGCGGCCGCGAAGGGTTCCGCGGCAAGCCGCGCCGGCAGGTCCAGAAGCGGCATGCGCTCCGCTGCGCAGCAGCGGCCGGCGGCGGCAAGCCCGCTGCGCAGACGCTCCAGATACAAAAGATGCCGCGCCGGCAGCATATCGAGGTCGTGGAGCTCGATCACATCCGTAGTCGTATTATGAATGGCCGGCACAAACCACGTATCCTCCGGGATCACGATGCCGCGCTCGCGCAGGCGCCGGCGTATCTCGGGCTTATTGGCCATGGCGGCGAGCGCGCGGGCGTTGGGCAATCCCTTGCCGCCGCCGCACGCCCCGCAATCCAGGGCGGACTCATAGGGATTGTTTTCACTATGACTCATGTGCCCAATGAGCAGGACGAACCGCGAGAAATTGCGATCCAACCCGATCGACAGCAGCGCCTGCGTCACATAGCGCACCTGCTCCTCGACGCTAAATCCAATACGCCCGAGCCGGCCCATCTGCAGGCTCGTCACCGCCCGGTCGATGCGGTAGACACTGCGCAGCTTCTCCAGGAAATCGTGCTCCGCGGCCTGCGACATGCCAAGCCGCTGCGCAAGGCGGCTGGGGCCGGCCTCGTTGCCAAGCGCCACCTCGCGCAGATTGCGCACATCATCATCCGTGACCTGGTCGCGCGGGATGGACAGCTCGCGCGCCAAGGCGCGCACGATCATCGCCCTTTGCACCGCACGCATGATGGAATCGGCCTGCTCGATGCTGAGCTTGTCTAGCAGAAGGCGCGTGATCGGCTTGCCGGTGCGCATGCGCGAGCGGAAGCGATGGTAGCCCAGGGGTGCAAGCGTGCGCCCGACAAGCCCCAGGCTAAAGAGCAGGCCCACGGCCTCCACCGCCACAAACGGCGACAGCACCGAGGCCTTGAGCTCGTGCAAGACATGCTCGAGCGCCGTAAAGAGCGGCTCTTCTTCAAACTCGAGGCCGGCGGGGATCTCGAGCACAAGGTTCTTCGGGGTCTGCACCGCCGGGCACAGATGCGCCTCGCTGCCCTTGCCATACTCGAGATAGCCAAGCGGGACCCCGAAGAATCCGGCGATGCCGAAGGTCTGGTAGTCGCCCAGGGACTCGAGGTGGCGGCGCATGCGCTCGGAGCGCACATCGATGCAAAAGAGGGCCTGCGCAAACGGGCGCCGCGTGGCCGGGGGCTCCGCCTCTGCGGGCGGGCGGATACGCGCGGCAAGCTCGCCGATATAATGGGATTCCATGGCCTCGAGCCACACCGGGCCCTCGCCCTCCTCCCAATCACGCAAAAGCCCGACCAGGACATCGATCTGCCCCGGCGCAAGGCCCGCAAGGCCCGCCTCGGCGTCCGCGCCGACCGTGCGCGCAAGCCCCCGCAGGGCCTGTGCTGTGCGCTGGTTCTCCCAGTCGGCCTTGGCCTGCACATAGGCCGCGGCGAGCCCGGCCAGGGCCGATGGGCGAGCGCGCGCCAAGGCATCATCGACCTTGTGCGCCCACGCCGGGAGTATGGTCCCGCCATAGAGCTCGTGGCGCAGATAGGCCTGAACCGGGGCAGTGCGCAAAAGCCCCGCGACGCCCGCGCTCGACGCCGGGGTCCCGTGACGCCGGCGGCCCTCCTGCAGCAGCGCGAATCCGAGCACCATGCGCACCGCCAGGAAATCGACGAGGTCGGCGGGATAGCGCTGCGCCCAGTAATAGTGCTTGGCGCCCATCCGATAGCGGATGAACCCCGCCCACCCATGCATGCGCGTAAGCTCATGGGTGATGTAATCCTGCCAGGCCGCCTCCGGCACCTCCAGGCGCCGCAGGATATAGGCCACCATGCCTTCCGCGGTGTCCTCCTCGGAGAACACCTGACGCAGATGCAGGCCGCGCAAAAGGAAGCGCACATTGCGCCGCGCAAGCCCCTTCCACGCCTGAAAGAACCCGGCCTCGCGCCCCGGGGCCTGCCACGCCGACTGGCCCTCATCGAAGAAATCGAGGCAGCTCTTGGTCACGAGGTCGTCTACGGTCGCGCCGATGGTGGTGCCAAAGAGGGCATCCACCTGCCGGTACACAGGCGCAGTCGGCCCATAGCGGGGCTCGAGCAGCGCGCGCAGCCTGCCCTCGAGATCGTCCCCGGGTACCGGCTGCGTGCGTCCCTCGAGGGCCGCACGGATGCCCGCGCCGCTCGCAAAATCGCCGCGCTCGATCATCCGCGGCCTGTCCGTGGCGGTCATGAGCTGCCAGAGCCAGGCCTTGAGATCGAGCCCCGCGGGCCCCTCGGTGCGGCCCGCCAGGAATGCGTCGATCCGCCGCCCGATGAGCACGTCATCGATCTTGCCCGCGCGGCGATAGTCCTGATACGACCCGCGGTCGAGATATCCGCGGGCGTGGAACAGGCGGCTGCCCTCGGCGACCGCCGCGGTAAAGGGCCGGTCCTCGAGGCCATAGAGCGGATTGTGATGAATGAAGGTGCGCATCGGCCAAAAGCGCGGTATGGGCTCGCTTGCCACATACACCATCGCGCGCACCTTGAGGCGGTCGCTCAGTATCAATACCATGATGCCCCCCCGCTACCGGCCAGGCTCACGGCCAGCGACACCAGGAACGCGACGCTGATCAGTGCCACACTCAGGGCGCCGATATCGGCCATAGGCTCGCCGTGGTAATCCCCAAACAGCAGGTCCTGAAAGAGTCGCCCGGCCGCCCATCCCCAGAGAAAGATGAGCGGTAGCCAAAACGGCAGCCAC
Source organism: Pseudomonadota bacterium (assembly GCA_021819245.1). GTDB lineage: Bacteria > Pseudomonadota > Gammaproteobacteria > Acidiferrobacterales > Acidiferrobacteraceae > Acidiferrobacter. The sequence goes on from JAKARI010000018.1 coordinate 8,549, forward strand.
GCCAGGGGCACCGACTCAAGGCCCCGCCAGAGCATGAAGAATGCCGGAAATACCGGCGTCACGGTCAGGGCCAGTACCGCGAGCACAAGACCGGCGGTCATGCGCGGCATGACCGCGATCAGGCCGCCCTGTAAGCCGATATAGGCGCCGCCCGCGCGCCGCGTGAGGGCCCCGGCCAGAAACAAGGCCACCGCGGCCGGCAGCCCCCAGCCAAGCGCCATCAGGCGCAGCACCGGGCCAGGCGACCCGGCCGCCCAGGCAAGCCACACCACCGCAAGCCCCGAACACAGCATAAGCCGTGTCCAGATACTCAACTCGCGGGCGCTCAACGCCCGCAGCGCATAAAGGAGCGCCGAGGCCGTCGCGAGCCCCATGATCCATGGCCTCAGTGAGAGGGGAGGAGGCGCGCCATGGAACGTCGCGGCAAGCAGCGTGATGCCGATCTGCGGCACGATCAGGACCACAAGCGCCTGGGCCCCGGCCGGCAGCAGGGCCGCGGTCCTGTTAAAGACCCAGCTCAAGGGGAAGATCGGCACGAACACCGCGGCCAAGGCGAAGAGCGCTCTGTCCATGTCAGCACCACCTGAGCCAGACATTGAGCCTGCGCGACCACTGCACGATGAGCTGGCTCGAGCGCTCATAGACGTCGGCGACATACAGCTCGCGCGACAACAGCGCATAGACCCCGAGATAGACGCCGCGCCCGCGAGCGCCGAGCCGGCCTTCGAAATCAAACGACTCGGCGAAAAACGTCAGCGCCCATCCCCCCACGAACACCGCCGCAAGCAGCATGACCAGGGCATCGAACGACAGGCGGTGGATGCTGGCGGCCTGGTAGAGCCGGAGGCTCTCGTGTTCATCGGGGTAGAGGAGCTGCCCGAAATAATGGCTGATCAGGGTGTAGCCGATGACCACCACAACAAACGACGAGAGGATGCCGAGCATGAGCCGCCAGGGGTCCTGCTGCGACATCTTGTGGGCGGCAAACAGGGCCTGAGCCCCCGTCACCCACCCAAAGAACAGCAAGACCACGACCCCCTGCTCATAAAAGAGGTGCTCGGCCACGAAAAAATGCGACAGGCTCAATACCACCACCGGCACGAGCACCGTGAGGCTTGCGGCCACGAGCCACGGCAGGCGCGAGGGCTTCGCCGGACGCCGTTCCACCACCGAGGTATAGATCGGATCCGCGGGCACGCCGTCGTGCGCGCGCGCATCGCCTATGACATCCCCCGCGCCAAGAAACAGAGAGGCCTTGAAAAATCCATGGGCAATGAGGTGAAAGACCGCGAGCGGAAACGCCCCCAGGCCGCACTCCATGACCATAAACCCCATCTGTCCCATGGTCGAGTAGCCGAGCGATCGCTTGATGTCGTTTTGCATCAGCATGAGCCCGGAGCCTATGAGCGCGGTCATCAGGCCCACTCCGAACGTCCAGTGCAAGGCCCATCCGGCGTGCTCGAAAAGCGGCGCGAAGCGGTTGAAGAGAAACCCCCCGGCATTGACGATGCCGGCGTGCATCAGCGCCGACACCGGGGTCGGACCGTCCATGGTATACGGTAGCCAGATATGCAGCGGGAACTGCGCGGAGCGCGCGAAGGCCGCAAGCGCCAGCAGAAACCCCGTAAGCTCGGGCACCGGCATCCCCCACAGCTCCGTGCCCGGCGCCTTGTGAATGCGCGCGAAGATCACGGGCAGCGACACGCTATGATAGCTATGCACCAGGATCAGGGCCGCAAGCCACAGCGGCAGGTCCCCAAAGCGGTAGGTGATCTGCGTCCAGAAGGCATAGCGGCCGGCGGCCGGCCGCCTATGGTCATGCCCGAGAAGGAAATAGAGCACCACGCCCACCAGAAACCACGCCACAAGCAGGGTCACGAGATTGGCCGCCGACACCATGACAAGGATCACGCCCGTCATGAGATCGAGGAGCGCGAAAAACCGCGCATACCCCGGCTCCTCGGCCATGTAACGCACGGAATAGATGTGCACGATGAGACTGATGCCCGATACGAACGCCCAGAGTACGAGGCTCAAGGGATCGAGCCACAGGCTCCCGAACACCCCCCCTGTGTCTATGACCGCCATGCCCCCACCCATGAGGTAGCGCACAAGGAGTCCCGCCGCCAAGAGGAGCGAAAGGGTCAGGGCCGAGAGGCTCACACGGGCCGCGGCGCGGTGCGTGCCGCGCAAAAACACGAGTATGAAAAGCGCCGACGCCACCGGCAGGGCCGGCACCCACACCCCTAACGATTCCACGTCCATCCCCCTCGCATGCGCCTACTTCGTCATGGCAATATAGAGCTGCGGGAGTTTCTCCGGCAGCCGGTCCACATGATCCAGGACCAGGTAATTGCGCGCCCCGAAGATGCGCGACACATACTCGTCGGCATACGGATCCAACGACAGGCAGAAGGTCCGTATGCCGTTACGCGCCAATTCCTCGACGGCCTTCTTGGCGTCAAAGCGCAGGTACTGGGGATCGCGGACGTCGTTGTCGGCGGGCTCGCCGTCGGTCAACAGAATGATCAGCTTTTTCTGGCTCGCGCGCCGCGCCATGAGCGCGCCTGCGTGGCGCAGCGCCGCCCCCATGCGCGTCGACAGCTGCCCGGTCATGCCGGCAAGGCGGGCCTTGACCTTGTCGTCATAAGGCCCGTCGAATTCCTTGAAACGGTAGAACTCCACGTCGTGACGCCCGTTGGAATCGAAACCGCAGAGCATGAACGGGTCGCCGATGCGATCCAGGGCCTGCGCGAGCAGGGCCGCGGCCTCGCGCGCGAGCTGCAGGACCGTGACATCGCCCTCGGCGCGCGAGCGCAGGGTGTCGTTGGTCGACTCCGACAGATCGATCAGGAGCATGACCGACAGATCGCGGATATGAAGCCTTGTGCGGATGCCGATGCGGGGATCGGGCTGCTGCCCCATGCGGATATCGGTGAGCGCCAGGACCGCGGCATTGATGTCGATGTCGTCGCCGTCTTCGACCTTGCGTTCGCGCACCACGCCCTGCGGCTGCACCGCCTCGATCAGCTTCTTTAAGCGCTGCACCAGCGGCTTTTGCTGCTCCAGAAAGCTATTGATGACCTCCGGATCCCCGGCCTTCGGCCGCTTCTCGTAGAGCGTCACCCAAAGCGGCCGCTCGAGCTGCGTCTGATAGTCCCATTCCGCATAGGTCATCGGCTGGGAGATCGGGGTCTTGCCCTCGCGCTCATTGAAGGTCGTGCCATCGTCGTCGTAGAGCTCAGTCGACAGGATCCACACCTCCTGGGCGTCGTCACCGGCGTTTTCGACGTCGACTGCGTTCAACATCTCCATGAGATTGACGTACTTGCGCACCTGCGGCTGGCCGCCGGCGAGCGGATCCCCCCACTCCGAGGCCCGCGGCGCGGTCCACAGATAGCGGTTGTCGTCGCGGTAGATGATGGCGCTACCCTCGGCGCTCGGCGAAAACGCCACGCCGGCCTCCTGGGCGCGCGCCGCCAGATCCTGCGCCGACTCGAGGAGGGGCGTGTAGCGGTCCCCGTCATCCTCCGGCAGGCGCGCAAACGCCGCGCGCGCGGCCGCGACCACCGGGTGATCGTCCTCGTACCCGGCATCGAGCAGCGCCGCCGCGCAGCGGTCGTGCAGCGCCGAAAGGTCCGGTGCCGCTGTCTTGTCGAGGGTCGCAGGCTGCGTCAAAAGCCCCCTCCATAGGGGATACAGACCCGGAAACGCCTGAATCGCCCGCCGCTCGATCCAGGCGTCCTCGAGCAGCCCGATCCAGGGGCGCACCGCGGGCGCGGCGAGCTCAAAACGCGCGTCGAAGCGCGAAAACACCACATGGGCGCTCGCATGCGCGGCGGATGCGCGGAACACCTCGAGCGCCGCCGTCCGCTCCCCGCGGGCGTTTTCCCAATCGTCGAAGGCATCCGGGACGTATATGAAGTAGTCTTCGATGTAGGGCCGGTAGCCCGTGCGCGTCTCGAAGTCCCCGGAGGTCGGACGCAGAAAGAAATCCCGGCCCCACAGGGCGCGCAGATACATCACGAGCCGGCGCTGGATGTCGATGAACAGCACCCCGCGCCGCTCCTGTTGCATCACCGCCAGCGCCTGGGGGCTTGCGAGCCCGAAGAACTCGGCCTGGGCCGCAAAATCGTTGCGGTAGGCCGAGACCCCCCACATCGCCCAGCGGCGCAGCCCGCCCAAGGTCATCTGATCGAGCAATATCTCGATCTTGCCCAGCATCGGCCGCACGCCCTGCGGGGCCTGCGCCAAAAGCTGGTCGATCAACACGAGATAGCCCCGGAAAAGACCGATCTCACCCAGACGCCGCGCCACCACGGGAGCGGTCGAGAAAAACAAAGACAGCACCTGGGCGCTCGTCTTTGAATACATGCGTATCGCAGTCGACAGCATCTCGAAGACCGCCTGTTCGCCGATCTCGCGCGCCACCTGGGGCGCGCTCTCGACGAACGCCACCACGAGATCGCTGCCGCGCCCGAGGGCCTTTAAGCTCCCCGCGCCCTGCAGATAGGCCTCGAGCCCGCGCGCCGTAAACACGCGCGCCGCCTCGTGCCAATTCGCCTCCAGGACCTCTGCGGCATGTTCCCCGAGGTCCTCGAGCAGCTCCGGATAATCTGCCAACTGGACTGCCATACGCCCGCCACCGTGTCTGTTCGGTCATAGGCCTCGGTGGCGCGGCGCGCCACCCCCTTACCGCAAGGCCCCGCTCAGTCCGGCCAGACGCGCGGCGGATTCACGCCCCGCCCCCCGCCTGCGTTCAGATCCGCCTCATCGGCCGGCGTGGCCATGCCCTTGCCACCGGCGTCCGGGGCCGCGGGCCGCTCGGCCTCCGCGGGCTTCGTACCCGGGCGGCGCCGCTGGGTCTGAAGACTCGCGCTCAACTTATCTTCCAAGTTGCTCATTTCAAGACCTCCTCGATGAGTCCTTCGATCTCTTCCCGCGCCCCCGCGGCCCGCTTGCCCATGTGATAGACGCTCAGGCCTTCGAGCGCCGCGCTGCGATAGATGGCGCGCCGGCCGACCCGGGCCGAGAGCACCGGCAGGCCGATGGCCGCGATCGCCGACTGCGAGGCCCGCGACAGGGCGCTGTGCGCCTCCATCTGGTTTAATACAAAATACCCGCGCAACCCCGGCCTCTGGTCCTGCAGACCCTTGAGAAGCTCGGCACTGCGCCGGCTCGCCCACAAATCGAGCGGCGATGGCAGCACCGGCAAAAGGACCACGTCCGTCTCCTCCAGGATCGCCTGAATCTCGTCGCCGTCTAGGCGCGGGGGGCAATCGTACACCCGGTAGTGGTGCTCGGGCGGCAGCCCCTGGCGCAGGCCCGTCCAGTCCGTGAGCGCGATGGCGTAATGCCCCTCGCTATCCGCCCAATTCGCCCAATCGCCGAGGCTGCCCTGGGGGTCGGCATCGACAAGGAGCGTGGGCGCGCGATGCGCAAGCCCCATCGCCAGGTTCCACGCGAGCGTGGTCTTGCCGCAACCGCCCTTGCTGTTATACAAAGCGATTCTCAGCGGCGCCATGGCGGATTTAGCCCCGGATGCGCTGCGCGCAGGCGTCGGCCTCGCGCGCGAAATCCCGCAATCGGGGCCCGGCCTCATCGCCATCGAACGAAATGGTCACTACGACGTGCGTGCGGGCGAAATTGAGATTTGGGTAATAACCGCTCGTCTCCGACAGCGCCGTAAGCCCATCGAGAAACCCGCGAGTCTGGGCATAGTCCGCGAAATCGAAGCGCTTGTTCCAGGCCGGCGGACGCTTCTGCTGCGTCCATCCTGGCAAAACCGCCGTATCATGGTCGTCCATACCCCCCCCTTGTCACAGGCGTGGTGCAAGCGCCGCGCGCAACTCCCGCAGATGCCGCAGATGCTCCTCTTCGTCGGCCTTGAGGGCCGCGAAAAGTTCCGCGGCCTCGCGATCCCGCAGGCGCATGCTCACCGACGCGGCCTCGGCATAGAGGTTGACTGCCGCCTGCTCGAGATCGCAATCGCGCTCGAGCATCTCGTCGAGATCCCGCCCCGGCCGCGCCGCTCGCAAGGACCCGGCACAAGGCGCGATCCCGGCCATGAGCAACTGCCCGCTCAAGGCCTCGGCATGAGCGAGTTCCTCGCGGGCCTCGTCACGAAAACTCTGGGCCCAGTCCGCACGGCCCTGAAGCGTGCACACCGCCGCCTGCGCCACATACTGCTGCACGGCGCTGTATTCGTGATTGAGCGCCCGGGTGAGGAATCCCGTAACCCGCGGATGGCGATGCATGGCCGCCCCGCGCCTTAGCTCATGTTGCCCGTCACATCCCCATCGCGCCCGCCGCCGCTGCCGTCCGGCCGTGTCGGCAGGATGTGCTCCACCTCGGCGTGCACGCGCGCGATGATGTGGGCCGCCACCAGGCCGTCCCCCACCCGCTCGCAGGCATCGGCGCCGGCGCGCACCGCGGCGTTCACAGCCCCGGTCTCGCCGCGCACCAGCACCGTCACATAACCGCCGCCCACGAACTGGCGGCCGATCAAGCGCACCTCGGCGGCCTTGGTCATGGCGTCGGCCGCCTCGATGGCCGGCACCAGACCACGCGTCTCGATCATGCCTAAGGCTATACCCGTAAGCGCCATCTGCATTCTCCTCGAAGATCTCGATCCATCGCTATCACCCCGTTACGCCTTTCCATGCCGGTCGCAGATACCGCTCGGGCATCCGCCACCTTCCCCCGGCCCGTTTAGGCGCTCGGGGCCTTGGGCAGGATGTGCTCCACCTCGGAATGCACGCGCGCGATGATGTGGGCCGCCACCAGGCCGTCCCCCACCCGCTCGCAGGCATCGGCGCCGGCGCGCACCGCGGCGTTCACAGCCCCGGTCTCGCCGCGCACCAGCACCGTCACATAACCGCCGCCCACGAACTGGCGGCCGATCAAGCGCACCTCGGCGGCCTTGGTCATGGCGTCGGCCGCCTCGATGGCCGGCACCAGACCACGCGTCTCGATCATGCCCAATGCAATACCCGTCACGTCTGCCATTTTCCTGATCTCCTTCCTGTAAGCCGTTGAAAAGCCCGGACCGCGGCGCCTTAGGCGCTCGGGGCCTTGGGCAGGATGTGCTCCACCTCGGAATGCACGCGCGCGATGATGTGGGCCGCCACCAGGCCGTCCCCCACCCGCTCGCAGGCATCGGCGCCGGCGCGCACCGCGGCGTTCACAGCCCCGGTCTCGCCGCGCACCAGCACCGTCACATAACCGCCGCCCACGAACTGGCGGCCGATCAAGCGCACCTCGGCGGCCTTGCTCATGGCGTCGGCCGCCTCGATGGCCGGCACCAGACCACGCGTCTCGATCATGCCCAATGCAATACCCGTCACATCTGCCATTTCCATCCCTCCATACAGACCCTAACCCAAAACCCGCCTTACGGCTCCCAAAAATCGATGATCCCGCCGATGGTGAGATCGGTGTGGACCCCGAAATCCCCTTGCGCATAGCGCGCCGCCGACCCCGCCACGGTAAACACCCACTTGCCGGGCGGTACCCCCACGGGATCGGTGGCCACGCTCAACTTTCCGGCCCCATCGACAAGCACCCGCAACGATGCCTGCTTGAGGCCCGGCCCGCGCCGTGTCACCACGAGATCCGACACTACGCGCATGATCTCCATCTCACTCCGGGCTCCAGTTGTCGATGATCCCGATGATGGTGAGATCCGAGGGATACTCCTTGCTGCCGGCCGCCTCGCGCGCCGCCGACGACCCCACGCAGATCACCCAATCCCCGGGGATGCAACCCACCGCGTCCACCGCCACCGAGCGCGGACCACCTTCCTTTTCCTGCACCACGAGAAGCGGTCTATGCCCCATCTCGCCTATGCGGTTGGTGGACACCAAGGTCTTTTCCACCCGCATGATCTTCATGTCAGCACCACCTCCTCCAAGGCGCTGCCCGGCGCCCCGCTCTGAACGCTGCCGTGCAGATACAAAAACCCGTCGCGCGTAAGCGTCGCGTAGCGGGCGCGTATCCCTTCGGCGATGCGCCGGATCTTGCTCTCGACCCGCGCGCGGCTCCCCGGGACCTGCTCGTTATAGTGGTAATGCAGCGCCATCGGGATCGGCAGGCCCCGCTCGACATTGAGGTGCGTAAAGATCTTCACCCCGACGTCGAGATCGGCGGTCGCCTCCTCCACGGTATCGAGCCTTGCGTAATAGGCGATGTTGCGCACCTGCACCTCCGGAAACCCATCGCCTACATTGATGAACCGCTCACCATGCCCCATGTCCCCATACCAGCCGCCATGGTGCTCGCCGACATACTCGATCTCGCTCATATTATTGATGAGCAAGGTGGCGATGAGCCTACGCATGCCATCATGCGGCATACCCTCACCCTTGCCCCATCCGTCGGTGGCACTCGCTGCGCGGATCGCCTCGTAGACTGCAAGCCGCGCGCGGTCGGCATCGAGATGAAGCGTCTGCCGGTAGAGCGCGGCGTTGTCGATGAAGCGGTAGGCACTGACATCGCCGTGGGCGTCCGGCACATGCACGCGTATGGCATCGGTATCGGTATCGACACCGATCAGAAGGATGTCGGTCGCCGCCCCGCAACAAAACGTGTTTTCGATAGCGCGCCGAAACTCATAGAGCCGCTCGAGTGCCGCCTCGGTCGCGGCGCGCTCGTTGCTCCCGTGCGCCGCGCACCCCTGATGAGCAGGATCGAGCGAGCTGCCGTGATAGACCGCCACCTTGAGATAGCGGGTCTGCCCATCGGCCGTCACCGGGAAGCCCTCGCGATAGCGGCGCAGCTCGGCGCGCTCCCAGTGATGCACATCCTCCTCGACATCAAACATCGTCCCCGCAAAGGCGCTGCGCTTGACGAGCGATGCCGAAGGGATCCGCAGGATGTACGGAAACAGGCCCTTCAAGCGTCCGTCCGCGCACGCCGAGACATTCATGGCGTGAAACCCACAGTCGACCAAAAGCGCGTCCCAGCCCTGGCCCGCGGCCAGTTCCTCGCGTACGCGCTCGCCAAACTGCGCCACCGCGCCGGCGAGCGCCGCGAATACCGCGTGGGCATACAAGGCGCCCATGTCCGGGCCCCGCACCCAGGCACGCTCCAGCACCGGGACCGGCAGCTCGAACCCCAGGCGCGTGCGCGCCCTGTCCTGGGCGCGCGCCACAAAGTCCGCGCCCCGCCCCAGGTCTGCGATCTCCTGCAGGGTCGGCACGATGCGGTCAAACCGCCCTGTGATGCCCTGCTCGCAGGCGAACAATCGGGCGTTTTCGTTGCGGTCGACGAGCGCATGGCGGCAACCCCGATCGGGCAGTGTGGCGCATGCCGGGTGCGCGACACCCAGGGCCTGGGCGCGCGCCGCACCCGCGCGCGGCCACCCGGGCCGGGCCGGGCCGGCCGACGCCTGGCCCAGAAGACCGCCGCGCGCACGCCGCAGGGTGGAGGATCTGCGCGTATCCACGGCGCTAGCCCTCACCCTCGGTGCACGACGCCCGCACGCCGCCTGTCATCCCCGTGCCCCTCCCGAGTAGGTCACGACCGAACCCTTGGGGGAGTTGCCGCTGCTGCCCGTGACCTTGCCCTCCGGCACCGGCACGGCCAGCGCGCGCTCGCGGTTGCCCGCGGCCGACATCACGCAATTGCGCGCCACGCCCCGCTGCGTGGGGTTGCGGCCCTGCGCCCAATGCCCCTCGGTGCCGGTCACGCGCCCGCTGCGGCTCCAGTCATCGCCCGTGATGCGCCACGCCCCCGGGGCCGGCGGCGCTGCCGCCGGTGCCTCGGGCGCCGGTGCCAAAGCGGCCTCCGGCCGCGCCTGTGCGCTCCCGCGGAATTCCGGTGTCCCGGTCACAAGCCCGCGTGCGAGATTGATGGGCCCCGTGATGCGCCCGCCCTCTTCGCCGGCATGGCCGGTGATGCGCGAACGCCCCTGCCGGGCGGGCGACACCACGCTAAACTCCGCCACCGGCGCGTCCGTACGACCCGCCTCGTCCTGCGGGGGCGACACAAATCGGTGGCTGGCCATGGGGTGCGGCGCCCTGCGCGCGGACAGCTCCGCCTGCAGCGAGCGCACGCGGTTTTCGAGCTCCTCGAACCGCGGCTTGCAGCCGCAGCCGCCCGCGCAGCCGCCGGTCCCGGGCTGTCCGTCGCGTGCCTGTCCCGCCGATGCGTGATGATCCATCACCGCCTCCTCGCGCCCTGCGTAGGGCGTGCCGCTTACCGTCAGTTCGGCCCCGGCCTCGTTGCCGGTCATGCCATCGCGCCCACCCATGGCCGGGCCGCTCACGACATGGCCGCGGTCGGTGCGCGTAAGACCCACCTTGCGCGCACCCGCCTGCGGGGTGCTCCCGCACTGGGCGTAATGCTCCCGCCCGTAATACGCCACTCCGGTGACGGGCCAGCACCCTCCCCGCTCGTCACCTGTCGTTTTTGGGGGCTTGTCCATCCCCGTACCCGTCACCGCCGCGCCGCCCAGCCCCGTCATGACCTGCACCTTGTCGGGCGCGCCGCCGCATAACTGCGGACCGTTGTAGTGGGTGCCGGTCACGCGCTGGCAGGATCCCGGCTCGTTGCCCGTCACCTTTTCGGACCGATCCACGATATTGCCGGTGATGCGCTGCTGCCTGTCCGTCTGGCTCTCCAGGACCTTCGGGCCCCTGGTCGGCTCGGGCTTGGTGCGGCACACCGATGCAAAGGTTTCGGGGCTGAGGTATTCCGTCCCCGTGAGGGTCCGGCATGACCCGGCCTCGAGACCCGTGATCCGCCCGCTTGCCCCCACCGCCGTCCCCGATACCGGCCGGCCGGCTATGGTATGCGTCAAGGCGACCTTCTTCGGGGCCCCATTTATGGTCATGCGCGCAGCCCCCGCGTCGGCGTACTGCGACCCGGTCACCCGGGCCGCCGCCCCCGGCTCGGCGCCGGTGACCCGGTTTACACGCGCCTCATCGCTGCCGCTTACCGGCAGGCCCTGGCGCGCCGTGCGCCCGACCGCCACTTTTGCCGGATGCGCGGGCGCGGCGCTGTCGCACGCCGCCGCGAAATGATCGCCGCCGACGTATTCGGTCCCGGTCACCGCGCGGCAGACCCCGGCCTCCGTGCCCGTCACGGCGCGCGCCGAGTTGATGAAGGTCCCCGTCACCGCCACGCTGGCCCCGGTCTGCCCGACCTGCACCTTCGCCGGCCCAGGCCGCGGGCGCGTGTCGCAAAACCGCGTATAGTGCTCGGCCCCGAGGTACTCGGTACCGGTGATTGCGCGGCACGAGCCGGCCTCCGTACCCGTGATCGCGGGCGCGCGGTGCACCTGGCTTCCGGTCACGGCGCTGCCGGCAAGCGTCGCATCCGTCTCGACCTTGGCCGGGGCCTCCGGCCTGCGCCGCCGGGCGCCCGTAGGCCGCGCGGGCGCGGCCTCCCCGCGGCCACGAGCGGCTTGTTCCTGCCGATGCCTGCGCGCAAACTCGCGCGCGCGGCCGGTCTCGAGATACCGTTCACGGGCGGCCGCCGACAACAATCCGTTGCGCACCGGAATCGCCACCTTGCCGCGCTCTGCGAGTGAACGGCGCCGCGCCTTGCACAGAGTGCGCACACTCGCGTCGCGCCCTCCCGACGCGCTGCCCTCGCCCTCGGCCGTTGCGCACACGGCATCGAGCACCGCGTCCTCAACGGTGGCCGCCCCCGGTGGCACGGCCTGCAGCGCGGTATCGGCCGCGGGCGTCACACCAGGCGATGACACGGTCGCACTTGCACCCGCGCCGGTATCGCGCGCCCCGGTGCTCGCGCGCTGTGCGCGCCGCAGGGCCTGGGCCTCGCGCCCGCGCGGCCTTACGGCCTGACCCTGCCCCGCGGTCGCAACCGCCGCGCCGGCCGTGGCCGCAGCAGGCCTTGGCGGCGTCGCGCGCACCCCCGACCGTCCCGGCCCACGCGCCCTTTGCTCTGCCTGCCGGCGCCGCATCTCCTGCGCCAAGGCCCGGCCATGCAGACGGCCCGCTTCGGATAACTCCGACATAGTGTCCCCCTCTAGGCCCATGACCCGATGCGACTCGAATCCGGCCCGTACGACTCAGTGTCTTTAAGAACCCCGATGGACGACAAACGACAACCCCTGGCTCTGGGTGTAGTTGTCGTAGCCGATCAGGCGAATCAGGTGGTTGGGATACTCCCGCCGGCAGGCCTCGATCTCCGCTAGCACCGTATCGGCATTGCGCTCCCCGAACATCGGCAGCTTCCACATATACCAGTAATAGGTAAACGGCCGGTTGGGCTCTATATGCTCCACTGCCGGATTCCAGCCCTGCGCGATGATGTACTGAATCTGCGCGCGGGTCTGCTCAGCGGACAACGGCGGGAGATACGAGAATGTCTCGTACCGGCGGACTTGCTTGTACTCTTGCACATCGGCCATGGCGATCTCCTTAAACTCGATAGACGTGTCTGATCACGGACATTAGCGGTTCTGAACGTCGAGCTTGTCGACGGTATCGAACTCGAACTTGATCTCCTTCCACGTCTCCAGGGCGATCTTGAGCTCGGGCGAATGGCGCGCAGCATTGGTCAAGATGGCCTTGCCTTCCTTCTCGACGTCCACACCGCGGTTGCGGGCCTCGACGCACGCCTCGAGCGCCACGCGATTGGCGGCCGCACCCGCGGCATTGCCCCACGGATGACCCAAGGTGCCGCCGCCGAACTGAAATACCGCATCATCGCCGAAGATGGCGAGCAACGACGGCATGTGCCAGACATGGATACCGCCCGAGGCCACCGCGAAGGCCCCCGGCATCGCGCCCCAATCCTGATCAAAGAAGATGCCGCGATTGCGGTCTTCCGGGATGTAGGACTCGCGCAGCAGATCGATCCAGCCGAGCGTCGAGGCGCGATCGCCTTCGAGCTTGCCGACCACGGTCCCGGTATGGAGGTGGTCGCCGCCGGACAGGCGCAGGGCCTTCGTGAGCACGCGGAAATGGATACCGTGGTGCGGGTTACGGTCGATCACGGCATGCATGGCGCGATGGATATGCAGCAAGACACCGTTCTTGCGGCACCAGCGCGCAAGCCCGGTGTTGGCGCAAAAGCCCCCGGTCAGATAGTCGTGCATGATGATCGGCATGCGCAGTTCCTTGGCGAACTCGGCACGCTCGTACATCTCCTCGGGCGACGGTGCGGTGACGTTCAGGTAGTGCCCCTTGCGTTCACCGGTCTGGGCCTCGGCATTGTGAATGGCGTCGGCCACGAACAGGAAGCGGTCACGCCAGCGCATAAACGGCTGGGAATTGACGTTCTCGTCGTCCTTCGTGAAGTCGAGACCGCCGCGCAACGCCTCATAGACCGCGCGGCCGTAGTTCTTGGCCGAAAGACCGAGCTTGGGCTTGATCGTGCAGCCGAGCATCGGCCGGCCGTACTTGTCCATCTTGTCGCGCTCGACCTGAATGCCGTGCGGCGGGCCGTTGCAGGTCATGACATAATGCAGCGGGAAGCGCACGTCCTCCAGGCGCAGCGAGCGCACCGCCTTGAATCCGAACACGTTGCCGACAAGCGACGTGAATACGTTTACCACCGACCCCTCCTCGAAGAGGTCGATCGGATAGGCGACGAAGGCGTAGAAAGATGTGTCGTCGCCCGGGACGTCTTCGATGCGATAGGCGCGCCCCTTGTAGTAGTCGAGGTCCGTCAGCAGATCCGTCCAGACCGTAGTCCAGGTCCCTGTGGAGGACTCAGCCGCCACGGCCGCCGCCGCCTCTTCCCGGTCGACACCGGGCTGCGGCACGATCTTGAAACACGCGAGAATATCCGAGTCCAAAGGCACGTAGTCCGGAGCCCAATACGTCTGGCGGTACTCCTTGACGCCGGCTTCATATTTCCCAGCCATAGATCCTCCTGAAGTAACGGTCAACTCGACCTGCAAAGCGGCTTTAAGGCGCACACTCTACAAAGGCCGACCCATAAGTCCAAGTAAAAAAAAATTAATGTAACGTTTTATTAGACCATATCGTTAATAGAGGCCAGCGGGCGACCTGCTACCCCCGCCGACAGCGTGCCTCCGCCCCCCACCGGAAAGGCGGGCCCCGTCGCGACCCCGCGCTGCGCCTCCTGGCCCCTGGCAATCATGCGTTGCGATCGATGGCAATCCGGCATTCCGGTTCATTGCGATCACAGGGGGGCATGTCGGGGCCCATTGTTCACAAGAGGGGCGCGTGGACGCAAGATACAGCAGGATGTTGTGGGCTCACGGGCCACCCCTGGCCATTCGTCCGGAAGGGGCATGCCCGCAGAAGGGCTGTGTGGGGTCTTTTCGTGAGATGATCGCACCAATGCTCTCGAAATGCCCGGGCGCGCGCCGCGCCGCATGCCTCTTACGGCGCTCTTTTGAATACCAGGCGATTGCTGGGGGCTATGGGACATCATGACCCGCAGCCGGCGACGGGGATGCTGCCGCCCAGGTCCGACCGTATCCTGCGCCCGCGGTCATAGCGACGGGCCGTTTTGCGGGTCCCGGCTCGTCCCCCGGCATGCCGAGCGTCCGGCCGCCAGGGATCACCTATAGCCCTCGGGGGCACGGCGCCGCGGGGGACATGGCACGATCATCGCCTCCGACAGGCCCACCACGCCCGGTGCGCAGGACATCGACCGCGAGCCTTTTTACGAGGCATGGCCCGTCGGGCGTGAACCTCGCCCGGCGTCCGCCCGTTGTAAGGTGTCTCTCGTGGGCGATTGCGGCTTTACACGCTTTCGCATTTTATTATAATAAAATATCATTACTAATACGTTAAACTACAACACGCTCATGTTCCTGCGCCGCCTCACGCTCCATCAATTAAAGATCTTCCTGTCGCTCGCGCGCCACCTGAACATGACACGGGCGGCCGAGGAACTCCATATGACGCCGGCGGCCCTCTCCATACAGATCAAGCAATTGGCGGGCACGGTCGGCGCCCCGCTTCACGAACAGATCGGCAAGCGGCTGTTTCTGACCGAGGCCGGCCGCCTCGTGTACGCCGGGGCCCTCGACGTATTCGATCGCCTTGAGCGCCTCTCGGCGGACCTCGCCGCCGACCAGGGGCTCGAGCGCGGCAATCTCAGGCTTTCCATCATCACCACCGCGCAATACTTCGCGCCGCACTTCCTGGGGGCCTTCTGCAAGCGCCACTCCGGGATCGAGGCCACCCTGGAGATCGCCAACCGCGACCAGCTCATAGAGCGCCTCAAACACAATCAAGACGACCTCTATATCATGGGCCAGGCGCCTGAGCATCTGAGCGTGACCGCGCAGCCGTTCATGGAAAATCCGCTCGTATTGGTGGCGCCCGCCGATCACCCGCTGGCCACCGAGCGCGACATCGCCCCCGAACGCCTGGCCGATGAATCCTTCATCATGCGCGAGCCGGGCTCGGGCACGCGGCTTGCCGCCGAACGCTTCTTTAAACGACACGGCGTGGAACTCAAGATCCGCATGACCCTTGGCAGCAACGAGGCGGTCAAGCAGGCGGTGGCAGGCGGACTCGGGGTGGCCGTGCTGTCAGGCCACACACTGACCCTCGACGCGGCCTCCGGGGCGTTCGCGGTGCTCGACGTGCATGGCTTCCCGTTGCGCCGCCAATGGTATGTGATCACCCCCTCGAATAAGCAGCTCTCGCCGGTGGCGCGGGCGTTTTTGCATTACCTCACCGAAGAGGGGGCCTCTCGCAGTCACGACCCTATCCCCTCGTAATGGCCCGCGGCGCGTGTCGCGCCATCAAGGGCGGCTGCGCTATACTGGGGCCCATCGGGACTCACCACACAGGGGGAATCGATCATGACCCACAAGATCCTCGAAAACGACCGCGAGCTGCCAAGTCTCCACCCGCAAGACAATGCCGTGCATTGGTCGCTCTTTCGCCGCCGCAAGGAGGCCGAGCAGTACCTCGAGCACATGCGTCTGGACACCGGCTATGAACTGATCGGCGGCCACAGCCACGACAGCATCGGCGATTACTGGTGGGTCGGGCTGCGCGTACCCTCGATTGCCGATTGGGGCCATTCGCGGGCGGTCAACAAGCACGCCCGCCACGGCGACTAGCGCCTCGCCGGACAAGCCGGACGCCGGCCTTAAGGGTCCCGCCGCCCGCGCTTTAGGGATGGGGGGCCGGGGCGGGTTCGTGTGCCGCATCGCCCGCGACTATATAGGTCACCTCCACCCCCTGCTCGGCGGCGATCCACCGCCCCGCCTCGCGCGACATCGACAGCGTCATGCGCAGCCTATCGCCCTCGACCTCCTCGCTGAGCACCGTCCCCGCCCCATAGAGGCGCGACCGCAGGCGGCCCTCATGCAACGGGATGCGGACCACGGCGCGCACCTGGCGCGGGCCGAGTCTCTGGTGGATCGCCTCGAGGAGCCCGCCCAGACCCGCGCCGGTGTGCGCGGACACGAACACCCGGCGCGCCTCGCCCCACTCGTCTTCCTCGATCCGCGGCTGATCCGATGTGGCATCGATCTTGTTCATGACGATAAGCCGCGGGACATGCTCGGCCCCGATCTCCGCCAACACCTGATCGACTTGCTCTTCATAGGCCTGATGATCCGGATGACTGGCATCGACGACGTGCAAGAGGAGATCGGCAAACTGCACCTCCTCGAGCGTCGCATGAAACGCCGCCACGAGCGCATGCGGGAGGTGGCGGATGAAGCCTACGGTGTCGGCCAGGATCATGGCCCCGGCCCCCGGCAGCTCCACGCGCCGCATGGTGGGGTCGAGGGTTGCAAACAGGCGGTCAGCGGCGTAGACACCCGCCCCGGTGAGCCGGTTAAAGAGCGATGACTTGCCGGCATTGGTGTAGCCGACCAGAGACACGGTGGGGACCACGGACCGCAGGCGCGCGCGCCGGCGCAGCAGGCGCTGTCCATGGACCTTGTCGAGGCGCTTGTTCAAGACACGGATACGCTCGCCGATCATGCGCCGATCACTCTCGAGCTGCGTCTCGCCCGGGCCGCGCAACCCGATACCGCCCTTCTGGCGCTCGAGGTGCGTCCAGCCACGGACCAGCCGTGTCGACAGATGCTCGAGCTGCGCGAGCTGCACCTGAAGTTTGCCTTCGTGCGACTGGGCACGCTGCGCGAAGATATCGAGAATAAGGCCGGTGCGATCGAGGACGCGCGCGCCTACCGCCTTCTCGAGATTGCGCTCCTGCCCAGGCGACAAAGCGGCGTTCACCACCACGAGCTCGGCGCCGGAGGCGGCAATCAGCGCGCGCAACTCCTCGGCCTTGCCCGAGCCGACGTACGTCGCGCTATCGGGCCTTGAGCGCACCCCCTCGACGACCCCGACGATCTCGGCACCCGCGGAGGCCGCAAGGAGCCGCAGCTCGTCGAGATCCTCTTGCTCCTTCGCATCGGCCAGCCGCAAATGCACTAAGACGGTGCGCTCGTGACCGGCCACGTCGAGACGCTGCGAATTACTCGTTGCCGACCCCCTTGTCCGCGTCGTCCATATCGAACGCAAATTTCACGGGACGACTGGGCACCACCGTCGAGATCGCGTGCTTGTAGATCATCTGGCTCACGGTGTTTTTCAACAACACCACGAACTGATCGAACGACTCGATTTGCCCCTGCAACTTGATGCCGTTTACCAAAAATACCGAAACCGGCACATGTTCCTTGCGCAGAACATTCAAATAAGGGTCTTGTAAAGCCTGCCCTTTATGCTGACTCATGACAGTTCTCCTGTTCTTATATTCCGTTACTGAGGCATTGAGCGGTGCGCTTCACGAGCCATGCGCCATGGCATCGATGGCATCCCCTATGATCGCCGCGCAGGACTCGGGCCCCCGGGGGCCGCCGGCATCCAGCCAGCGCACGGCCGGATCGGCCCGCAGCCATGTGAGCTGGCGCTTGGCGAGCTGCCGGGTCGCGACCACCCCTTGCGCGGCCAATTCATTATACGGGATTTTGCCCCGCAGGTATTCTCCCGCCTGACGATAGCCCACGAGCCGCAACGCCGGGGCTGTAGCCGGCAGATTCAGGCCAAATAGCCACGCCGCCTCTTCCATAAGCCCGCGCGTGAGTATCCTGTGAAAACGGACCGCGATGCGCCGGTGAAGTTCCCCCCGCTCGCGCGGATTGATCGCAAACTTGAGTACGGGATAGGGCAACACCGGCGCCGGCGCAACCGCCTGCGGCACACGCCCGAGCGTGCGCGCGATCTCGAGCGCGCGCACGATCCTCTGCGGGTCGGTGGGCGCGATCGCCAGGGCCCGTTGCGGGTCCCGCCGCATCAGCTCGCCATAGAGGGCCGGCAGGCCCTTGGCATCGCGCTCCGCAAGGAGCGCTGCGCGCAGCGCGGGATCGCTTGGCGGGATCTCGGGCAGGCCATATTCCAGGGCGTGGAAATAAAAACTGCTGCCCCCCACCAGCACGGGCACGCGGTCACGTTCACGCGCGGCCTCGATCGCCCGGCGCGCATCCTCCGCAAAGGCCGCCGCCGAGTAGCTTTCGGCCACGCTGCGGATGTCGATCAGGCTATGCGGGAGGGCGCGGCGCTCGCCGGCCGTGGGCTTGGCGGTGCCGATGTCGAGTCCGCGGTAGATCTGCGCGGCATCGACGCTTATGGCCTCTATGGGTGCAAGGGCGCAGAGCGCCAGCGCGGTGGCGGTCTTGCCCGCCCCTGTCGGCCCCATGAGGAACACGACAGGGCGGGTCGTCATGAGCCCTGCGGGCGCATATGCGGAAACAGGATCACGTCGCGAATGCTCGGGGCATCGGTCAAGAGCATGACCAGGCGGTCGATGCCGATGCCCTCTCCGGCCGTGGGCGGCATGCCATATTCCAGCGCCTCGATATAATCGGCATCGTAGTGCATGGCCTCCTCATCGCCCTCCCCGCGCCGCTCGACCTGGCGCCTGAAGCGCTGCGCCTGGTCCTCGGGGTCGTTGAGCTCCGAGAACCCGTTGGCGATCTCGCGCCCGCCGACAAAGAATTCGAAGCGGTCGGTGACAAACGGGTCGCCATCGCTGCGCCGCGCAAGCGGCGACACCTCCGCCGGGTAGGCGGTGATGAAGGTCGGCTGCAAAAGCTGCCCCTCGATGGTCTTTTCAAAGATCGTCATCTGCAGCCCCCCGGCCTCGAGGCCGTCTTCCACCGGCAGGCCCTTGGCGGCCAGAAACGCGCGCAAAGACGCCCTATCGCGCAGGTCGGCCGGGGCGTCCGGATGATGGCGGCGGATCGCCTCCTCGATCGTCAGCCGCGCAAAGGGCGCGCCGAAATCGTACTCCTGCCCCTGATAGGTCAGTGTCGTCGTTCCCCCGATCTCCCGGCACAATCCGCGCAGCAAGACCTCCGTCATATCCATGAGATCGCGATAGTCGGCGTAGGCCTGATAGAACTCCACCATCGTGAATTCCGGGTTATGCCGGGTGCTCAGGCCCTCGTTGCGGAAATTCCGATTGATCTCGAACACGCGCTCGAGACCGCCCACCACCAGCCGCTTGAGGTACAGCTCGGGCGCAATGCGCAAAAACAAGGGGATATCGAGGGCATTGTGATGGGTCACGAACGGCCGCGCGGTGGCACCGCCGGCCAGCGGCTGCATCATCGGCGTCTCGACCTCGCTAAACCCGCGGTCTTTCAGAAACGCGCGCAGGTAGGCGATGATGCGCTCCCGGCGCTCGAAGAGCCTGCGGGTCTCGGGATTGACGATCAGGTCGAGATAGCGCTTGCGGTAGCGGGTCTCCTGATCGGTGAGCCCATGGAACTTCTCGGGCAAGGGCCGCAGGCACTTTGCGAGCAGCCCAAGGCGTCCGGCGCGCACGCTCAACTCGCCGGTCCGGGTGCGAAAGAGCCGCCCGGTCACACCGATGATGTCGCCCAGATCCCAGTGCTTGAAGGCCTCATAGGCCGCGCCCAGGGCGTCTTTTTCGACAAACACCTGAATGCGCCCGCTGCCATCCTGAATGTGGCAGAAGCTTGCGCGCCCCATGATGCGCCGTGTCATCATGCGCCCGCCCAGGCGCACCTCGCCTATCCCGGCGAGCGCCTCCTCGGGGGCGTCCCGGTACTCGGCCGCCAGCGCACCGGCCTGCCGATTGGGGCGAAAGTCGTTGGGATAGGCCGCGCCCTCGGCGCGCCACGCCGCGAGCTTCTCGCGGCGCTGCGCGATATGGCGGTCTTCATCCCCCGGGGTCCCGATGTCGTCTTGCCGTTCGCTCACATCCACCTCGCCGCTAGAGCCCGCTCTTTAAGCTGGCCTCGATGAACCGATCCAGATCCCCGTCGAGCACCGCCTGGGTATTGGCCACCTCGACACCGGTGCGCAGATCCTTGATGCGCGACTGATCCAGGACATAGGAGCGGATCTGGCTGCCCCAGCCGATGTCCGATTTGCTGTCCTCGAGCCGCTCTTGGGCCTCGCGCCTTTTTTGCATCTCGAGCTCGTAGAGCCGGGCCTTCAACATCTTCATGGCCTGCGAGCGGTTCTTGTGCTGCGAGCGATCCGTCTGGCACTGCACGACAATGCCGCTCGGGACATGGGTGATGCGCACCGCCGAGTCCGTGCGGTTGACGTGCTGGCCGCCGGCACCGCTTGCCCGGTAGGTATCGACGCGCAGGTCCGCGGGATTGATCTCGATATCGATAGTATCGTCGACCTCGGGGTAGACGAACACCGACGCAAACGAGGTGTGCCGGCGATTGCCCGAATCAAACGGCGACTTGCGCACCAGCCTGTGGACCCCGGTCTCCGTGCGCAGATGGCCGAAGGCGTAGGGCCCGGTCACTTTGATCGTGGCGCTCTTGATCCCCGCCACCTCGCCGGGCGAGGCCTCGACGATCTCGGTGGCGAAACCGCGGCGCTCGCCGTAGCGCAGATACATGCGCAGCAGCATCTCCGCCCAGTCCTGGGCCTCGGTGCCGCCGGACCCCGACTGGATGTCCAAAAAGGCATTGGCCGCATCCATCTCGCCCGGGAACATGCGCTGGAACTCGAGGGCCTCGAGACGCGCCCTAAGACCTGCCACATCGCGCGCCAGGGCCCCTTCGATGGTGTGATCGCCCTCGGCGCGCGCCAGGGCCAGGAGTTCTGCGGCCTCGTCTAGGCCCGCCTCGAGGGCCTGGATCGTGCCCACCGCCTGCGCAAGCCGCGCCCGCTCCCGTCCCAGCCCCTGGGCGCGCGCCTTGTCCGCCCACACCGCTTGATCGAGGAGCTCGCGCTCGACCTCGGCGAGGCGCTCTTCCTGCGTGGCGATGTCAAAGATACCCCCGAAGGGCGGCCGTCCGCTCACGCAGCGCGCGCAACGCCTGCTCTAGGCTCCCCTGGTCTTCCACACGCGTCCCTCCGAAAACGACGCAGGATACCGGAACCCCCGCCGAAAGACGAGGGCCAGTCTCTTCATCCCATGGTATGAGTCTGAACGGGGGGCGCATCCCTTACAAGGCGTACGCCTGAACACGGACATCTGGGTCAATCATACCCCCCGGCGATCGCCCTGAACGAAGAACTCCCTGACGAAAACGGCGCCGGCCCGCGGCCTTCTCGATGGCACTCAGGAGGGGCACTTTGCGTCCAAGGATGGGGATGCGCAGCGCCACGCCTTCACGGCCGCGCGGTGGCAAGGCGCCTGGACTTATGATCGCCTGCCCCGGCCCGGCTCCGGGTCGTGCTGCGCGATCTCAAGCGCACACCGGCTGCTTGCGCCCGCAACTGACACGCCTTTCGCGCCGCGCCCGGGCCGGCTGGACCCGCGAGAGAACCCAGGCACGGCTTCTGCCCGCCGATTCGCGGCGATGGGGGCGGCACCAGGCCGGCAGGGCGCCGGCTGATCGGTCATGATCGACCCGTTCGATACGGGGCCCGGATGCATAAAACCCCTCCCTCGCCGCCGCGCGGCGCTCATCAACCCCCTTGCCCGCATCGCCACCCCGGATGATGCCAATAGCCCCGAAAAAGGCGCCATGTCAGGACGCCTGCGCATCATCCGCCCGCCGGATTCCCGGGGCGCCACATCCCTGGGGCTTTTTCGCACCACAAGTGGGTTCGTCCGGCAGCGGCTCACGAACACGCTGGGGCCGCAGCTTTTTTCGGCCTTCGAATCACGCGCCGGGGATCGTGCCGTGCGCGACCGGCCCTATACGCTCATCGGCGTGCTGCCCCGCCCTGCGGGTGATCGCCATGACCTGCCCGGGCGGCATCACACCCGAGGCCGACCGGCGCAAGACGCTCCTGCAGGATCAGGGGCTTGCGGGCCAAGACGCCGAGGCCGACATCGTGAACGACCGGACGAGGAGCTGGAGAAGGCCGCGCGAGGTCATGTCTCACATCGTTGACATATTATCGGATTCTTGTCTATTATGTGATACATGCCGAGCAAAAGACAACCTATTTTCCCCCGCGAGCGAGACCTGCTTGCCCAGTTCGGCGAGCGTCTCCGATTGGCGAGGTTGCGCCGGAAGATACCGGCTGAAGCATTGGCCGAACGGTCGTCCATTTCCCGGATGACCCTCCACAGGGCCGAGCACGGGTCGCCCGCGGTATCCATGGGGGCCTATCTGCGGATTTTGGCCGCGCTGCATCTCCAAGATGACATCAATCTCCTCGCAGCCGACGACAAGTTGGGCCGGAAGCTCCAGGACCTTGAACTGGATTCCCGAGCAAAGGAATGACAAACGGTCTTGAAGTGTGGCTGGACGTGTATTTCCTGGACCAAATGGTCAAGGTGGGCATGCTTGCGCACGACAAAGGTCAAGTGTGATTCAACTATTCCAGGGACTGGCTAAGGAACCCGTTGTGTTTCAATCTCGATCCGCAATTATCACTGGATCAGGCGCCGTTCTTCCCAAATCCCGAGACTGGGAACTTTGGGATCTTTCTGGATTCGTCTCCGGATCGTTGGGGGCAGACCCTGATGCTCAGGCGGGAGGCGATCTGCGCGCGTGATGAAACGAGGAAGGCCAGAAACCTTTATGCCTGGGACTTCCTCATTGGAGTCCAAGATATCACGCGCCAGGGCGCATTAAGATTCACATACGCCGGGGACACATCATTCCTGGCCGACAGCCACCTACCCATCCCGCCAGTGGCCCATCTCAGCGAGCTACAAACCGTGGCCATGGAACTTACCAACAAAAAGATCGAGGACCTCGATGCCATGAAGCGATGGTTGGCTATCCTGGTTGCGCCCGGATCCTCGCTCGGTGGCGCCAGACCCAAAGCCAGTTTCGCTGAATCGGACGGTTCGCTTTGGATTGCAAAATTCCCGGCCAAGGATGACCCATACGACATGGGGGGCCTGGGAAATGGTCGCACACAATCTCGCGCAGTCCGCCGGCATTTCGGTGCCACCCGCACGCATGCTGCAATTAGGTAATGGCCATCGCACCTTCTGCGTCAAACGCTTTGATCGTCATAACGGTAGGCGGGTCTTCTATGCCTCTGCCAGGACCATGTTAAGCCGCACAGACAGCCACGGCGCCAGCTACCTGGATCTGGCGCAGTTCATTATGTCGAATGGCGCGCATACGTTCATCAAGGATGATCTCGCGCAGCTCTTCCGGCGAGTAATCTTCAATATCGCCATTGGTAACCGCGACGATCATCTGCGAAACCATGGATTTGTCTTGACAGAAACGGGATGGCGTTTATCCCGGGCCTTTGATGTCAACCCGAACCACGAAAAAGCCGACCATGTACTCAACATCGACGACCGGGATAATCGGCCACTTATCGAGAATGCCTTGGCCACAGCGGAATACTATGAGTTGACCAATGATCAGGCGGTCAAAATCGCTTCCGAGGTGACAGCGGTCATCAAGTCATGGAAGGACGTTGGTAACCAATACAATATCCCCCGCGCCGACATCAATCTCATGGAGGGTGTATTTCTCTCTAGACATGTGGAATAAATTCAACGGACCCTGTCCAAACATGCACTTGATAAGATGGATTCGAGCGTCCCGGCGGGACATGACCATGACGTCGAGGGACGAAAACCGTGGTAAGCGGGGCACCCCATGGCCAACTGATCATCAGCGCGCGGATTGCCCAAAGCGACAAGCTCCTGCGGCAAATGCGTGACTGGCTACAGCGGGCGTCCCTTTGGCGGACTGGCCTTTGGTGTCACGCGCGGCACTCGGACGGGCCCTCGTGCCGGCTCCCGGCGAAAGCTTGAACACCGCCGAGTGGCGCACAGTCGGGGCCCTGCGTTTCGGGACCTGGATGGACGCAAAGGACGTTGACCGCCTTGCGCCCCGGGAGATTGCCGGAGATCCGACAGAGTTTGCCTATCTCGTAGACCGCCTGCGCGCGGATCTGGCCTCGGGTTGGGATCGGCCGCACGTGGTGCGCTAAAAGGGATCATGATGGCATGGAGGCACAACACAGTTGATAGGGCCTCCGGTGGGATTACCGAGGGAGATGCGATAGCACAGGCAATTCTTCAAGGCTGTTGGTTCTGGTGCGATTGAGTTTTTCGCCGAGAGTGGTGATGCCGAAGATGCGCGAGGCGCATAACATTTCAGTCCGGCAGACCCGCACAAAGAGCCGCTCAGGGCACTAACTTCCCATGGATACGCAACCTAATTGAGTTGCTGGGCCGGAATCGGCTGGTTGATGAACTTCTTCTTGCGGGTCTAGAAGTCGCCCTTCCCGCCAGAGATAAAGGAAGGTACTCCACGTCAGCCCCGGGCACGAAACTCTGTGTTCTGCTCGCCCCATACAAAATGTCGCCTGCCGCGTGGTGGGCGCGAATCACCGGATGTACCAGTAATGCTCTCTCACCCATCGTTGCGGGAAACCGGCAATGCGCCGCCCGGTTTCCTCCGCCCGCCGCCTACAGACCGCCCGGGCCTTGAGGATTGCCTGCCCTCGCCTTCTTCGCGCGCGCCATCAGGACACTGGTGTATAATAAGCATATGAAAAACATGCCGTTTGGGTACTTCGATCCTGTTGCTCGCAATGCCGAAAAAGAAGCGGCGCGAGCCGAGGATGCCCGTCGCTTGGAATCCGGTGAAATGACGCTGGAGCAGCTGGCGCACCAGAATGCCTTTCTCCCCTATGCCATCGACCTGTCTCGATGGAAGCTGGTTCATGACTCAATCGCCGAAGGCGATGATGATCTGCCATGAGTGGTCACGCGCATGATGAATTAACCGCCGACGAGGTGATCGCCATGCTGGCGATGCTCAAAGGTGTCGATCCGCCCATCCTGGTCGGTGGGCAGGCGCTCAATGTCCTCGCGCGGCACTATCGGGTCGAGGGTTTTGACGCGCAGTTTAGCATCGACATGGATTTCGTCGGTGATAGTGAGGAGGCGCGTCAGGTCGCCCGGCTCTGGGGGGCCGAAGTCAAGGTACCGACGATGGACGACAACACACCGAATACGGCGATCGTCACGATACGCCGCCCAGGGCGGGCACCGCTTATCGTGAATTTTCTGGAAAGTGTGGCTGAAAGCGCATTTGGGGCCGAAGTGCCGTCCATTCGTATCACCGAGAATGACGTGGAAATGCGCGTCATGCACCCCTTATCCTGCCTGCAAAGCCGCCTCTGGAACATGTATGGGCCACTCGCCCGCCGCAATGGACGCGAAATCGATCGCGCGCACCTCGCTATTCGAGTACTTCATGCGCATCTTACCGCCTTGCTGAACAACGATGATGCGCGCGGCGCACTGAAGGTCATCGAGCGCCTCGCGCGGCGTGTCGCCCTGCCCAGGGTCAGCCGCAAGGCGTGGGCCTATGACCGCATCGACGTACTGACTGCCGTACCGGCCAGCCACAACTCGCTGCCAGAAATGTTTCGTACCGTGCGGTGGCCGTCAATCCAGAAAGAGGTCCATGAAGCCCGCCAAACAGACGAGCAGGTACAAGAGAGTAATGCGGCCCGCGCGTCTCCTGAGGGAACGGAAGCTGTGAACGGGAGACCATGATGAGCGAGATAAAGCTCACGACATGACGCCCTAAAACATCGCCCTCAAGATTCCCTACCCTGCTCGGCGGACACCTCATGGCCGGCTGGGCCTTGTGAATAACCAGCCCCTAGCTTTGCCCCCCGCCCTCTTCGCCCGGGCCATCAAGACACGGGTCGAATCCATCACCACACCCGCGGCCTTTCTCCGGCGCCGGCGGCCACCGCTGCCGGCTACGAAAGATCCGCATGCACGGCGTCCAGGGCCCGCTCCGAGGTGTGTGCGGCCGCCTCGGGTGTCCCCCGGGGTCCGCAGCCAGCTCGATCTGCGCCAGACCCGCCCCAAGGGCCGCGTCGCCCTCTTCCCCAAAGAGGGAGGCCGTGACGCGGGACACCGACTCCGCGAGACTGACGGCCCCCTCCGGCCCCAAAGGGTCTTCCCCACCCTTCGGGTTCCGGATCCGTATCAACCGCCACAACCGGCGTAAACGGTGCGAAATCCGGCCTGTCCCGGTCTCTGGCGTGCGCGCCGCGACGCACCCGGTGCTTCATCTCCACGATGGGTGCCCTGCCCGCGGAATCCCTGCCACTGTCTGGCCATCCGGAATCGGCTTTTCCGGTCGACTGCTGCCCCCGCCCGTCTTTCGCTGTTCGCTCCGGACCACGCCCGTTTTCTCCCAGGAAAAGGAGGCGTGCGTGAGGCAACGTACTGTGTTATCACGATGTTTGCCTTGGCACGATTGCTTTAACCCCTGGAGTGAAGACTTTGGTGGTTGACGGTGGCTTGGGGAATTTCCACACTGCGCACTATGTTTCTCAAATGCACACGCCGCAAGAAGGATGGTAAGACCCACCACTACTAGAGCGTGGTCGAGAACCGTAGGCTCAGCTCAGGCCGCGTCGCCCAACGCCAGGTCTTGTACTTAGGCGAGATCAATGACAGCCGGAAAGCCGCATGGCGCAAGAGTATCGATGTGTTCGATGAAGGCCGCGTGCGTCATGTGGCCGTGTTTCCGGAAGCCCTGGCCCCGCCCGGCGATGCCAACGCCGTTGGTATCCGGCTCAACGAACTGCAGCTCAAGCGTCCGCGCCAATGGGGTGTCTGTTGGCTTGCCGATGTGCTGTGGCGGCAGCTAGGACTTGATGCCTTCTGGGAGGCGCGCTTGCCGCCCTCACGTAAAGGCACGCCCTGGGCATCCGTCCTGCAAACGCTCGTGACCTATCGGCTGATCGATCCCGGCTCCGAGTGGCGGCTGCACCGGCAGTGGTTTATTCAAAGCGCGATGGCTGATCTGCTCGATGCCGATTGTGCGCTGGCCGAGAAGGATACGCTCTCCCGTGTGCGCCATGCCCGCGGCTATGAGTTGAGGCGGCACCACGGGACGAAGACTCGAGACTCCCTTTGCACAGCCCCATCAAGCCGCTGCGACCATGAGCGACAATGAGGCGGGAGAATGGCTCAACGCGGCCCGAAAGTGGTCTTTCCAACCCCGCAACCGTCGATGCCAACCTGCCGCCTGTTGGATTCACCCGCCTGAGGCCCTCGTTGAGACTCACGCCTCCCTGAAAGGTGACGGGGCCCCACCACGCGGCGAGGCCCCCGGGGCGCTTAGGCGCCGCCTAGCCTTTGGGAGCGGCCAAGTGGGCGAGCTGCGCCCGGTAAAAGGGCGAGATCGCCTGGCCCGGAAAGAACTTCTGCACGGTCGCGATCGGCAGATTCACTCCGGAGGGGAAGGTGAAATCGGTCTTTTTGGCGATCGCGTGGCAGGAGATGCAGCTCTGCACCCGCCCGTAGGCGATGACCTGCCCGTTCGGCTTATAGGCGGCCATGACCCAGTCGCGGTCGGCGCGGTCATAGCCCGGGACCTTCAGCATCGCGGTCACCGTCTTCAGGACCTTATGGATATCAAAATTTTCCTTGATGTAGAGGCTCCCGGCCGGGAACCGCGTCACGGTATGCACGCCATGGGCCGCAGCCCGGACGGCGATGGCATTGGCGCGGTCTATGGTGTAGTAGTCCACCATCCGCGAGCCATGCATCCACAGATGGCTTCCAGGCAGGAGCGCCCCCCCGTTTTCGAGCGCGCGCACCTGGGCAAAGAGCGCCTGGGGGGTCGGGGCCTTGTCGGCGCCGCAGGCGGCGAGCGGCAGCAGCAACGCGGCGCCCAGGGCGCCGGCCAACCTATTCTTATTGTATATTGACATTACACATCTCCTGTGGGCGATACCCGGGCATCTTCACGCGACGCCCGGCCCGCTGTCAACCCGGCCCGGGCATATCCCCCCTGAAGGCGCCGCGTCCGTGCAGGGCGCGAAGACATCCCCACTTTGGTGCCATTGATGCCCCATTACGGGGCGCGTACAGTCATGTTCGCCCACGCGCGCTTGTGCCTGGGCGAACACGAATCGCGCGGCCCGCGACCCGCTCGATGCCACGATCGCGTGGCGTGCGGGCCGCACGACGCGCCGGATGCATCGGCATCGACCCCTTTCGACATAAGGAAAATATTGTGCGCACACTGCCACTTGTCTGCGGCTCGACCCTGGCCGCAACCGTGCTTTCGCTGACCCCCGAGGCGGCGCTTGCCGCCCCATCCCCGCCGGCGGCAACGGGACTTTTCGCCGTCCCCCTGGCGGCCGCCGCCCCCAGCGCCCCCCATGTCCTCATCAATCACGGCGACACCGCGTGGATGCTGGTCTCGACGGTGCTGGTGCTGATGATGACCATACCGGGGCTCGCGCTCTTCTACGGCGGTATGGTGCGCGACAAGAATGTCCTGAGTACGCTCGCCCACAGCTTCGCCACCACCTGCCTTGTCACCCTCCTCTGGTATATCGTCGCCTACAGCCTGGCCTTCACCGACGGCAATGCCTTCATCGGCGGGCTAAGCCGCCTCTTCCTCGAGGGCATGGGCCGCGACACGGTCTCGGACCGCTCCATGGCGGTCCCGGAATCGGTGTATATGTCCTTTCAGATGACCTTTGCCATCATCACCCCGGCGCTCATCTCCGGTTCGTTCGCCGAGCGCATCAAGTTCTCATCGGCCCTCTGGTTTAGCGGGCTTTGGCTCCTCTTTGTGTATGTGCCGGTGGTCCACTGGGTGTGGTCGGCCCACGGCTGGCTTGCGCACATGGGGGTCCTCGACTTCGCCGGCGGCACGGTCGTCGAGGTGAACTCAGGCGTCGCCGGGCTTGTGACCGCGCTCGTGGTGGGACGGCGCACAGGCTACGGGCGCGAACCGATGGCGCCTCATAACCTCGCGCTCACCACCCTCGGGGCCTGTCTTTTGTGGGTGGGCTGGTTTGGCTTCAATGCCGGCAGCGCGGTCTCCGCAGGGGGGCTTGCCGGCATGGCGATGGTGACCACGCAGATCGCGACCGCCGCCGCGGCCATGGCGTGGATGTTTCTGGAATGGGCCGCGCGCGGCAAGCCGAGCGTGCTGGGCATGGCCTCGGGGGCGGTGGCCGGGGCGGTGGCCATCACCCCGGCCTCGGGGTTCGTGGATCCCACCGGCGCGCTCATCATCGGGCTCGCCGGGGGGCTTGCCTGCTTTACGGCGGTGACCTACGTCAAAAACGCCCTGGGCTATGACGACACCCTCGATGTCTTCGGGGTGCATGGCGTAGGCGGGGCCGTGGGGCTTATTCTGACGGGCGTGTTCGCGGTGCAGGCCATTGGCGGAACGGCCGGGGCGCTCGAGGGCAATACCGGCCAGATCGGCAAGCAACTGATTGCGATCGCGGCCGTTGCCACCTATGATGCCCTAGGGACGTTTCTCATCCTCAAGCTCATCGACCTTGTCATGGGGCTGAGACCGAGCCGGGACGAGGAGCGCGAGGGTCTCGACATCACTCAGCATGGCGAACGCGCCTACAGCGAGTAACGAGGGCGTGGGCCGTTGCGCCCTGCGCCGGGCCAGGGGGTCGGTGCGGGGGGCTTGCGCGTGACCCCCATCCCCCGGCGGGGATGGCGGCTAGGCGCGGGCCCGGCAGGGAAACGCCCCGGACATCTCTGGAGTCTCACCGGCACGAGGGTGCCATTGCGCCGTGACCGACGTCGACCTGAAAAACCCGGCACTCTACATAAACCGGGAACTGAGCATGCTCGCGTTCAATCGGCGGGTCCTGGAGCAGGCCAAGGACGCGCGCGTGCCGCTGCTCGAGAGGCTGCGGTTTTTGTGCATATCGAGCACCAATCTCGATGAATTCTTCGAGGTGCGCGTAGCCGGGCTCCAGCAGCGCGCGCAGATCGCCGGCAACACGCTCGCACCCGATGACATGACCCCGACCGAGACCCTGCGCGCGGTGCGCGACGAGGCCCTGGACCTCATCTCCGAGCAATACCGGGTGCTCAACGAGGTCCTGATCCCGGAACTCGCCGCCGCGCGCATTCATATCATCAGGCGCGACAACTGGACGGAGGCCCAGGAGGCCTGGCTGCGCCGCCACTTCGAGGAGGCGCTGCTGCCGATCCTGAGCCCCCTGGGGCTCGATCCCGCGCACCCGTTTCCGAAGATCCTGAACAAGAGCCTCAACTTCATCGTCTCGCTCGAGGGCCAGGACGCCTTCGGGCGCCACGGCGGCATGGCCATCGTCCAGGCCCCGCGGGCGCTGGCACGCGTCATCGCGCTGCCGGCGGGCGACCGCCAGAACCACGAGTTCGTGCTCTTATCCTCGGTCATCCATGCCTATGTGGGCCGGCTGTTCCCGGGCATGACGGTACTGGGCTGTTATCAGTTCCGGCTGACGCGCAACAGCGACCTTTTCATAGATGACGATGAGATCGAAGACATCCTGCGCGCGGTGCAAGGCGAGATCGCCTCGCGCCGCTATGGGGACGCGGTGCGCCTCGAGGTCTCGCGCGAGTGCCCAGACAACACACGCAAGTTCCTGCTGCGCCAATTCGGGCTCGAGGCCGACGACCTCTATGCCGTAAACGGCCCCGTCAATCTCAATCGCCTGGGCGAGATCTACGATCGCATCGAGCGCCCGGATCTCAAGTACCCGGCCTTCGTCCCCGGGGTGCCGCGGGCGCTCATGTCCGGGGTCGACCCGTTTGCCGCCATCCGCCGCGGCGATATCCTCCTGCACCACCCCTTCGAGTCGTTCCTGCCGGTCGCCGACTTCATCACGCACGCGGCCGCCGACCCGCTGGTGCTCGCCATCAAGCAGACCATGTACCGCTCCGGTCCGGACTCGCTCATCGCCGATGCCCTGGTGGCCGCCGCACACGCCGGCAAGGAGGTGACCGTGGTCATCGAACTGCGCGCGCGCTTCGACGAGGCCGCCAATATCGCGCTCGCCAACCGGCTGCAGGAGGCCGGGGCGCACGTCTTGTATGGCATCGTGGGCTTCAAGACCCACGCGAAGATGGCGCTCGTGGTGCGCCGCGAGGGCGCCATCCTGCGCCGCTACATCCATCTCGGGACCGGCAACTACCACCTGCGCACCGCCAAGGCCTACACGGATTACGGCTACTTCACGTGCCGTCCGGAGATCGGCGAGGACGTCAATCAGGTGTTTTTGCAGCTCACGAGCCTCGGCAGCGCCCTGCCCTTACACCGCCTCGCGCAAAGCCCCTTTACCCTGCATCAACAGATGCGGGCCTTGATCGAGCGCGAGCGCGCGCATGCCCTGGCCGGCCGCGCGGGGCGCATCATCCTCAAGATCAACGCCTTGACCGATCCCGACACCATACAGGCGCTCTACCGCGCCTCTCAAGACGGCGTGCGCATCGCCCTTATCGTGCGCGGCATCTGCTGCCTGCGCCCGGGGCTCCCTGGGGTCTCGGAGACTATTCAGGTGCGCTCGATCGTCGGGCGCTTCCTGGAACATAGCCGGGTCTATTACTTTGCCAATGGCGGCCAGCCGGAGGTCTTCCTCGCGAGCGCCGACTGGATGGAGCGCAATTTCTTCCGGCGCGTCGAGGTGAGCTTTCCGATCCAGTCGCCGCGGCTGCGGGATCGCCTGGTGCGCGACTTGAAGCGCTACTTAAAAGACAATACCCATGCCTGGATCCTGCACCCCGACGGACATTACCGCCGCTTGCGCCCGCGCAAGGGCAGCGCCCATGACGCGCAGGCCGAGCTCCTCGCCGAGTGGGCCGATCAGGGCTGACGGCGGCCCGCGGCTAGGCCCTTAAGGCCAAATGAATCGGGCCTTTTTGCATATCGGCGCATTCCGGGCCGAGTTCGCGCACGAGGGCCGCGCGCACCGCGCCGCTTGGCCGCGCCGCCGAGATCTCGAGTGCGTGGGCGCGCGCCTCCACCCGCCAGGGCACCCGCTGCCGGCCCGCACCCAGGGATCCCTCGAGCCGCAAGAGCGCGATGGCAAGGCGCGCAAGCACCGCGAGCCGCACCGCCGACTCCCCGAAGGACTTGCGCAGCGCGTTGACCGCAGGCTGCGTCCAGCGGCCGCGATGGCGGACGATCAAGGCCGCGAGCAAGGCCTGCTCGCGCGGTGCGAATCCCGCCAGTTCCACATGGCTTACGATATAGGCGCTGTGGTGCTCATAACGCTGCTCGTTGACCGCCATCCCGCAGGCGTGCAGTTGCACCGCCCACTCCAGCAGCCGGCCCTCCTCGGACGACAGCCCCCACGGCCCGGCGGTCGCCTCGAACAGTGCGGCGACACACCCGGATACCCGGGCGCCGTAGGGGTCCGGCCAGCGCGCGGCCAGGCGCATGATGGCCTCGCTGCGCACGTCACTGCCCGAGAGCCGGTCCGCGAGATCGCGCAGGATCCCCTCGCGCAAGGCCCCCTTGGCGACCTCGAGGGTGGTGATTCCGAGCACCTCGAAAAGCGCCATCAGAACGGCAAGCCCGGCCGCGAACACCGGGGCGCGCTCGGTGGCAAGCCCCGGCAGCACCAGCCGATCGACGTGGCGCTCTGCCAAGACGCGGTCCTTGAGCCCTGCCAGCACGGCGGCGGTCAGCCCCCCTGACGCCAGACCCAGTTCGCGCGAGACGGCATCGACGGCGCGCACCGTCCCCGAGGACCCCGCCGCGTGCTGCCAGTGCGCCGCCACGAGCCGGTCGCGCACCGGCATGAGCCGATCGCGCGCAAAGGCCACCGCCTGATCGAATCGCGCCGCGGTCAGCAGATGTCCGGCGAATAGTTGATCGGTCAGGGTCACGCACCCGAGGGTCACGCTCTCCAAGACCTCGGCATGGCCATCGATGCCGACAATGAGCTCGGTGCTGCCGCCGCCGATGTCCACGACCAGCGCGCGCGTCCCCGGGGCGATGCCGGGGCTCACCCCCCGGTAGATGAGCCGCGCCTCCTCGACGCCTGAGACCACCTCCACCGGCACCCCAAGCCTGGCCTCGGCCTTACGCAAAAAGCCCTCGGCGCCCACCGCCTGACGCAAGGTATTGGTGCCGACTGCGCGCACGAGCCCCGGCTGCCAGAGCGCCAGGCGCTGCGCGAAGCGCTTAAGGCACGCAAGCGCCGCCTTGGCGGCCATCGGCCGGATGTGCCGGGTGCGATCGAGCCCCGATCCGAACCGCAGCATCTCGCGCAGCTTGTCGACTAGGACCGGCTCGCCGTTTTCGATCGTGGCGATCGCCAGATGAAAGCTGTTGGAGCCAAGATCGATGGCGGCGATCACCGGACCGCGGTGGCGCGATGCACGCTTGACGACCTTCTTGGGGGTCCGCAAGGCGGCCTGGGCGAGGGCTTTGGGCATAGGCGCCGTTTCCTGAACACGATAAGCCGCGAGTCTGGCGAATCTGTGCGGCCATGACAAGACAAGGCCCGCGGGCCTACCCGCGGCAGGCGGCACGCGCGCCCAAGATGCCGGCCTTACCGTCGGGTTGCAGGCCCCGATAAAACCGCTACACTGGCGCTCCCTTTGTGCCGGACGCGCCATGTCTGACCGCAAGCCCTCCCATGCCGCACCTCTGGCGCCGGTCTCCTCGGGCCTCCTTGGGTTTCTCGCGTTCATGGCCGGCGCCACCGTCGCCAATCTCTACTACAGCCAGCCGTTGCTTGCGCAGATCGCCGCACGTTTCCATATCGCGCCGGACCGCGCAGGCCTCGTGGCCGTCGCCACGCAGATCGGCTATGCCGCGGGCCTTCTCATCATCGTGCCCCTGGGCGATGGCCGCGAGCGCAAGCGCCTGATCCTCACGACCACCGCCCTGCTCGCAGGCGCGCTCCTTTTGGTGGCGCTCAGCCCCGACTTTCCCCTGTTGCTTGCGGCCTGCCTTGTCCTGGGGTTTGTCACCACCGTCCCGCAGCTCTTGGTGCCGTATACCGCGCACCTCGCCTTGCCCGCACGCCGCGGGCGCGCGGTGGGGATCGTCATGAGCGGGCTGCTCATCGGCATCATCCTGTCCCGGGCGTTAAGCGGCTTTGGCGCCTTCCTCGGCTGGCGCGTGATCTACGCGCTCGCGGCGGGCGCCATGGCATTGTGCGCGGCCGCCGCCGCCTGGCTCCTGCCCCGGCAGATGCCGGATGCCCGCCACCCGCACGGGGCGCTGCTGCGATCCCTGGTGCCGGTCTGGCGGCAGGAACCCGCGCTGCGCCGGCATGCCTTTCTCGGCGCCATGGGCTTTGCCGCCTTCAATACCTTCTGGACGCCGCTCGTGTTCCACTACACGCGCCTCTTTCCGGGGGACGCAAGCCGCATGGTCGGCATCACGGGGTTCATCGGCGCCGCCGGGGCGCTCGCCGCGCCGCTGTCCGGACGGCTGTCCGACCGCCTGGGGGCGCGCGCCGTCAACGGCACCTTCCTTGCGCTCATCCTGGCGGCCTTCCTGATCCTGTGGCTATACGGCGATTCGCTTCCCGGCATCGCCCTGGGCGCGGCCCTGCTCGATGCCGGCGTGCAGGGCAGCCACGTCTCGAATCAGACCCGCATCTACGCCCTGCACCCGCACATCAGAAACCGCCTGACCGCGCTTTACATGGCGGCCTACTTCGCGGGCGGGGCGCTTGGGTCTTTCGTCGCGACCTCTGCCTGGCAGGAGGCGGGCTGGACGGCGGTATGCGCCTGCGGCGCGGCCTTTGCGCTCGCCGCGCAGGCGCGATTGTTCATGAGCCGCCGCGAGCCCTCGGCGCATGGCCCGCCGGTCCGCCCCCGCTGCCGGTAGACCGCTTTCTCAAGCGCGCAATCAGGACCGCGCCCCCTCCGTCGCGAGCGGGTCGGGGCCATAGGAATTCCCGCCCGAGGTGCCGGGCAGGACCAAGAAGACGAATATCGTGATATCGAGCGCCAGGGTCACCACAAGCCCCAGGACGAGGAGCCCATGGCCGCTCAGGGTCAATCCGCGTATGAACTGAGGGATCCCGCTGACCGCCACGTGCGCCGCCACGATATCGATCACCACGGCCCCCTCCATGAGGAGCCCCATGAGTACGCTCGCCCCGACCCACCAGCCGCTGCGGTTGACGTCATGGAGCCGCCGGACCTCGACGCACAGGCCCACGATGGCCGTATAGAGCAGAAAAAGCGTGCCTGCCACTCTAAGCAGAATCCCGAGCAACGAGGGAGGCGCCCCCGGCACCCCGCTATCCATGAGGCCCTGGAAGACAGCCTGAAGGACCGCAAAATAGAGCATGAACCACCAGTACTCCGAACGGATCGCCCGGCCGCGCATGACGAAACCCTTGCGATAGCATGTCCTGACTGCATCGATCGCGTTCATCCCGCCTCCTCCCGATTTTCATCCCTGTCGCCTCGCCCTGATCGCCCCGCGGCGACCGGCCTGCGATACCCTCCAGGACCCATGGGCCCTTTTATTATGGCACTACCCTGCCGCTATCGATTGCTCGGGCCTTCCCGATGGATCCAACGCGACCCGCGAACCGTTCGGGCATCACGATGGGTCAGTATAGCAGGTCGGTGGCCCCATAATTTGGCACAGGCCGATGGGCCGGCCGCTCGCGCCCTCACAGGGGCCCGTGCCCGGCGTCTCGCATACTGCGCGCGCACCCCAGGGCGCGCCGCACGCCCGTACCTGCCCATCGTGCCAACATACCGCGATTATGAGCCTCGATTACGCCACTTTAAGCCTGCTGCGCCAGAACCATCCGGCCTGGAGGCTTTTGTGCTCCGACCATGCGCCGCTCGTGGCGAGCTTTCTCGAGCGCGCGTTCCTTAGCCCCAACCGCCGGGCGATCGCCGAGGCCGATCTCATAGAGGCCCTGGAAGACGAACTTTATGGGCTGCGCGAGCAGCGCGGCGCCGAGGCCTTTCCGCGCACGGCGCGCGCCTATCTCGACGACTGGGCCTCGCCGGACAAGGACTGGCTGCGCAAATTTTACGCGCCGCAATCCGATGAACCGCAATACGACCTGACGCCGGCCGCCGAGAAGGCAATAGCCTGGCTTGCCACACTCACCGCGCGCGCCTTCGTCGGCACCGGCTCGCGTCTTATGACGCTCTTTACGCTTTTGCGGCAGATGAGCGAGGGGAGCGAAACCGACCCCGCGGTGCGCTTAGCCGAGTTGCGCAAGCGCCGGGACGAGATCGATGCGGAGATGGCGCGCATCGCGCAAGGCGACGTGCCGATTCTCGAAGACAGCGCGCTCAAGGACCGCTTTCAGCAATTTACGCAGCTCTCCCGCGATCTGCTCTCGGACTTCCGCCAGGTCGAGCACAATTTCCGCCAGCTCGACCGGCGCGTGCGCGAGCGCATCGCCCTCTGGGAGGGCTCCAAGGGGGCGCTGCTTACGGAGATCCTGGGCGAGCGCGACCTCATCACCGGGTCCGACGAGGGGCAGAGCTTTCAGGCGTTCTTCGACTTCCTCATGAGCAGCGACCGCGAGGAGGAGCTCGCCCGGCGGCTTGCGCAGGTCCTGGCGCTGCCCGCGATCGCCGCGCTTACGCCCGATCCGCGCATCCGCCGCATGCACCACGACTGGCTGGCGGCCGGCGAGCACACCCAGCGCACCGTAGCCCAGCTCTCCTGGCAGCTGCGCCGCTTCCTGGATGACCGCGCGTGGCTCGAAAACCGCCGCATCATGGACCTGTTGCGCGATATCGAGGGGCTGGCCCTGGGGCTGCGCGAGGCGCCGCCCCAGGGCCCGGTCATGACCGTGCCCGAGACGGCCGCCGGCATCGAACTGCCGCTCGAGCGCCCGCTCTACAGCCCCGCCATGCGACCGCTCCTCCTGGATGCCGATATCACAGCCGGGCTTAGCCATGGCGACGACA
This sequence comes from Pseudomonadota bacterium, assembly GCA_021819245.1. Lineage (GTDB taxonomy): Bacteria > Pseudomonadota > Gammaproteobacteria > Acidiferrobacterales > Acidiferrobacteraceae > Acidiferrobacter. The sequence continues at coordinate 45,551 of JAKARI010000018.1, forward strand.
GCGCCCTCTATACCCAGATCGTAGTGGATACCGCGGAACTCGACCGCCATATCCGCCAGGCCCTGCAAGACCGCGCGCAGGTGACGTTGCGGGAGATCTGTGAGATGCACCCGCTGCGCCACGGCCTGGCCGAACTCGTGGCCTATCTGAATCTCGCGACCGAAGACAGCAAGGCCTGTATCGACGAGGGCGCCACCGATGTCCTATCATGGCAGGGCGTGTGCGCCGACGGCCAGACCCAAGAGCGGCGCGCGCATATCCCGCGCGTCATCTTTACGAGATAAGGACTATGCCCGAGCAGCCGGACGACGCCGGAATGGGGCTTTCGGCAGTAGTGGTCCCCCTTTTGAAGGGCGTCCTCTATGAAGACGGCGAGGCGCGCCTGTGGGGCGCGCTTTTGCGCCTGCAGGCGCAGGTCCGGGATTACATCACGGTGCTCGGGCTCGAGCTCGTGATCGACGAGGCCGAGGGCTACGCCTTCCTGCGCGCGCGGCCCGTCGAAGACGAGACCCTCCCGCGGCTCGTGGCGCGCCGGCCGCTGTCGTTTGGCGTAAGCCTCCTGCTGGCGCTCTTGCGTAAGCGCCTGGCGGAATTCGACGCCACGGGCGGGGACACCCGCCTTGTGCTCACGCGCGACGAGATCGTGGAGCTCATGCGCGTGTTTCTCCCCGAGACCGCCAATGAGGCCCGGCGCGTCGATCAGATCGAGGCCCATATCAACCGCGTCGCCGACTTGGGTTTCGTGCGCCGGCTCAAACCCGCCTCATCGGATACAGGCCCGCCCCGCTATGAGGTGCGCCGCATCCTCAAGGCCTTCGTCGACGCCCAGTGGCTGGGGGATTTCGCCGCGCGCCTCAAGGCCTACAAGGAGCAACTCGATCCGTCCGCGGAGGCTGTCCGTGAGGAGGCCTGACGCGGCGCACGCCGCCGAGACCCTAAGCCTCGACTTCCTCGGCGATGACCGCCTTGCGGGCTTTCGCCTGCAGCGCCTCGAGGTCTTCAACTGGGGGACCTTCGATGGCCGCGTGTGGTCGCTTACGCCCGATGGCCGCAACGCGCTCGTAACCGGGGACATTGGCTCCGGCAAATCGACCCTGGTCGACGCCGTGACCACCCTGCTCGTACCCGCCCAGCGCATCGCCTATAACAAGGCCGCAGGGGCCGACGCGAAGGAGCGCTCGCTGCGCTCCTATGTGCTCGGCCACTACAAATCCGAACGCGGCGAGGCGAGCCAATCGGCCCGCCCCATCGCCCTGCGTGATGCGAGCCACTATTCCGTGATCCTGGGGGTCTTTCACAACGCCGGCTACGATCAGACCGTCACGCTCGCCCAGGTCTTCTGGATCAAGGACCCGCAGGGCCAGCCGGCGCGTTTTTATGTCGGCGCCGAGCGGGAGCTCGCGATCGCCACGGATTTCGCGCGCTTTGGGTCGGACATGGCCAATCTCCGAAAGCGCCTGCGCGCGCAGGATATCGAGATCTTCGACAGCTTTCCGCCCTACGGGGCGTGGTTTCGGCGGCGCTTCGGCATCGATAACGAGCAGGCCCTCGACCTCTTCCATCAAACCGTCTCCATGAAGTCGGTCGGCAACCTCACCGATTTCGTGCGCCAGCACATGCTCGAGCCGTTCGACGTGGGTTCGCGCATAGAGGCCCTGATCGAGCACTTCGACAATCTCAACCGCGCCCACGAGGCGGTCTTGAAGGCCCGACGCCAGGTCGAGCTCCTGACCCCGCTTATCGCGCGCCTCGATGAACACGCGCAGGTCCAGGGGCGCCTCTACACCTGGGAATCGGCCCGCGAGGCCGTGCACTTCTACTTCGCGCGTCTTAAGGCCGGGCTGCTCGATGCCCGCCTTGCCGATCTCGCCGCGCAATGGACGCGGCGCGACCACGCCATAACACGGCTCACCTTGGCCCGCGACGGCCTGCGCGAGCGCGAAGACGAGCTCAAGCGCCAGATCGCAGACAATGGCGGCGATCGCCTGGAGCGGCTTGCCCATGAGATCGAGCGCACGCAGCACGAGCACGCCGCGCGCGCCGCCAAGGCCCGGCACTATGAAGACCTCGGCGCGTCCTTGGGCGAACCCGCCCCCGAAGACGAGGCGGTATTCCTCGCGCAGCGCGAGCGCCGGGCAGACCTTGCCGCGCAGGCCCAGGCCGACGAGGCGGCCCTGCAAAACACCCTCACCGAACAGGCCATGGCGCTGCGCGAGGCCCGCGGGCGGCATGCGGCCCTGGCCTCCGAGATCACCGACCTGAAGGGCCGGCGCAGCAATATCGACTCGCGCCACGCCCTGATCCGCGCCGCCCTCTGCCAGGCGCTCGCGGTATCCGAAGACGACATCCCCTTTGCCGGTGAACTGCTGCGTGTCCGCCCCGAAGACAGCGCCTGGGAGGGGGCGGCCGAACGCCTGCTTCATAACTTCGGGCTGTCGCTGCTCATCCCCGACGCGCGCTACCCCGAGGTCGTGCACTGGGTCGACCGGACCGACCTCAAGGGTCGCATCGTCTACTTTCGCGTGCGCAAGGCCGCGCGCGCCCCCGCGAGCGCCCTGCATCCGGACTCGCTCGTGCATAAGCTCGAGATCCGGTCGGACTCGCCGTTTTACGAATGGCTCGAGCGCGAGGTGGGGCAGCGCTTCGATGTCGCCTGCTGCGCGACGTTTGAGCAGTTTCAGCGCGAGACCCGCGCGCTCACCCGCGCAGGCCAGATCAAGGCCCCCGGCGACCGCCACGAGAAAGACGACCGCCACCGTCTCGACGACCGCAGCCGCTACATCCTCGGCTGGAGCAACACCGCCAAGATCGCCGCGCTCGAGGTCCAGGCCCGCGCGCTCGAGACCGAGATCGCCGCGCACGCCGCGGACCTTGCGCGGACGCAGACCGCCCATACCGGGCTCAAAGAGCGCCTGGGGCGGCTTGCGCGCCTAGACGAGTACCGCGACTTTCGCGAGATCGACTGGCGCACGGCGGCGGCCGAGGTGGCCGCCCTCGAAGACGAGCGCCGCACGCTGGAATCGGCCTCCGACATCTTAAAAGAGCTTTCCGCGCGCCTCGGCGAGGCGGCCGCCGAGCGCCGCCGCCACGACGCCCGCCTCGAGGCCGAGCGCGACCTGCGCGCCAAGTGCGAACAGCGTACGACTGATACCAAGGCGCTGCGCCAGGCGGTTCAGGAGGTCCTGGACGGACCGGAGTTCGCCTCTCATGCGCCGGCCTTCGCCACGCTCGATACCCTATCGGCCGAGATCCCGGGCGGCGAGGCCCTCACGCTCGAGTCCAGCGACAGCCGCGCCAACGAGCTGCGGTCGGCAGCCGCCAGGCGCGCGGCCGAGGCCACGCGCGAGATCGGGCGGCTGCGCGACTCCATCATTGGGGCCATGGCCTCCTACAAAGAGGCCTACAAGCTCGAGACCGCCGAGGTCGATGCCGCCGTCGAGGCCGGCTTCGAATACCGCAAGATGCGCGATGACCTGGTCGCAGACGGGCTGCCGGGCTTCGAGGCGCGCTTCAAAGAGCTCTTAAACGAAAACACCATACGCGAGGTCGCAAACTTCCAGTCCCAGCTTGCGCGCGAGCGGGAACTGATCAAGGAGCGCATCGACCGGGTCAACGGGTCTCTGACCAAGATCGACTACAACCCCGGCCGCTACATCGTGCTCGAGGCCGAACGCACCACCGACGCCGACATCCGCGACTTTCAAAGCGAGCTGCGCGCCTGCACCGAGGGCGCCCTCACCGGGTCCGATGACTCCCAATACTCGGAGGCCAAGTTCCTGCAGGTCAAGCGCATCATCGAGCGCTTCCGCGGACGCGAAGGCCAGTCGGAATCCGACCGGCGGTGGACCGCAAAGGTCACCGACGTGCGCGCCTGGTTCGTATTCGCGGCCAGCGAGCGCTGGCGGGAGGACGAAAGCGAATACGAGCACTACTCGGACTCAGGGGGCAAATCCGGCGGCCAGAAGGAAAAGCTCGCCTACACCGTGCTTGCCGCAAGCCTCGCCTATCAGTTCGGCCTGGAATGGGGGGCCACGCGCTCGCGATCATTCCGCTTCGTGGTGATTGATGAGGCCTTCGGGCGCGGCTCGGATGAGTCCGCGCAATACGGCCTGCGGCTCTTTCAGGAGCTCAATCTTCAGATCCTGATCGTCACCCCCCTGCAAAAGATCCACATCATCGAGCCGTTCGTCGCCTGTGTCGGCTTCGTGCACAACGAAGACGGCCGGTCCTCGAAGCTGCGCAATCTGACGATCGAGGAGTATCGCGCCGAAAAGGCCCGGATCGCGGGATGAGCTGGACTACGCCGGCGGACATTCGCGCGCAGGCCGCGCGGCGCTATGCGCGCGGCGCCCTCTTGTCGCCCCTTGTCACCGGATGCCGGGACTTCCCGTGGCGCCTGCCGTGCAAGGCCCCGACCGCACGCGAGATCGGCGAGCGCTTCGACGAGGTGCGCGCCTGGGCCGCGGATCTGCGCGCCCTGCCGCACATACGCGTGGTGATGCGCACCATCCGCCACCGAAGCCTGGGCACCAACACCCTACCCGCCGAGATCTGGATCGATACGCTCGAAGACGCCCTGGCGCTCGCCGGCAAAACGGCCAGCGCCAGGGCCTTCACCGAACTCGTGACCGCCACCGAGGAGGCGTGCCCGGCGCTTCTTGACTGGCTTGCGCACTATCCGCTGCGCGCGCTCGATCTCGCCCCGGCCTGGGGGCGAGTGCTGGCGGTGGTGGGGTGGATCGCCGAACACCCCCGACCCGGCCTCTATCTGCGGCAGGTGGATGTCCCGGGGATCGACAGCAAGTTTCTCGAGGCCCACGGCGCGGTGCTCACCGAGCTTTTCGATCGCGCCGCGCCCGAGGCGCGGTGTCAACCCAACGAAGGCGGGGACGCATCGTTTGCCGCGCGCTACGGCTTTCGCGAACGGCCCGTGCGCATACGCGTGCGGCCGCTCGACCGGAACCTGCCGATCGCTGCCATAGGCCAGGACATCACCCTCGATGCCCTAAGCCTCGCGCGCCAGGACCCCGGCGCCCGTCACGTGATCATCACCGAAAACGAGGTGAACTTCCTCGCGCTCCCGGAGATCCCGGGGGCCATCGCGCTCTTTGGCGCGGGCTACGGCTTTGCCATGCTCAAGGCCCTCCCGTGGCTGACGCGCACGCGCGTCCATTACTGGGGCGATATCGATACCCATGGCTTTGCGATCCTCGACCAGTTGCGCGCGGTCTTGCCGAACGCTCAATCGCTGCTCATGGATGAGGAGACCTTGTTGGCCTTCGAGCCCCAATGGGGGCGCGAGGACCGGCCCACCACCCGCGACCTCGCACGGCTTACACAAGCCGAGCGCCGGCTCTATGATGCCCTGCGCGACAACCGCATCCGCCCGCAGCTGCGCTTAGAACAGGAGCGGATCGGGTTTCAGTGGGTCAAGCAGGCGCTGGCCCGCCAGCTGTCTTCCGATCCCGCGCCGGCCGACGGCACGCGCTCAGCGTCGGACTGAGGGCTGCGGACCGCGGTATGCATCATGAAGGCGCGTGCGGCCCGTCCGATACCGGCGGCTGCCCGCCGGTCTTCGCGGTGATACGCCTAGCCCTCTGGCGCAGGACGTCGAGCCCATCCAGGCCGACCCCTTCGCTTACCGATTCGTAGATCAATATCACGCCCAGCAGATGGATCAGGCCGACGACGCCAAACGCAAGATACCAGACGAGCGCCGAAGACACCCCGGCGGCCCCCATGCCGTGACCGATCAGAGAGCCAAACGACGCCGCCATACCGGTGATGCCCATGCCGCCCTGGCTACCCCCGCCCATAGTCGCGTACGTGCCGCTCATCGATCTCATGGCGTCCATCAGATACATCCCCGCGACGCTCATGTCCCCTAGGCTGATCATGGCAAACAAAAAGAGCGCGGCCGGCATGACGATGAGCGCCAGCACCAGGAAACGCATGAAGACGTCGAGCGGCCGCTTGACCACGATCGTCACCGCGCGCATCAAGGACTCCATCAGGCCGTCGCCATGCCAAAGCCCCGCAAGGGCAAGCGGCGCGGCCAGCACCAGCACCGCCATGGTCATGGCCAAAAGCAGGACCGAGGGGCCGGAGAGCACAAACGCGAACACCCCGCCGATGCCGGGGATGCGCGCCAGAAGCGATAAGAGAAAGACCCCGATGAACACCAGCGCATAACCGATCCCGAGCAGTACGAGCACGCCGATCGCCGCCAGGGTGACCTGCAGGGCCCCCAAAAAGGCGCCCGCAAGGCTGCGGCTCGGCCTGTCGTAGGCCTGATCGGTGAGCATGAGCCCGCTTGCATTCACGCCCACGATCGCCACCGCCAGCGCCACGAGCCCCAAAAGGATGGCCAACACCGCGCGCGCCGCGCCCCCCGACGCCAGGTCCAAGGCCCCGATGACGATAAGTCCCGCTACCGCGAAACTACCCGCCAGCATCACCAGGGCCCGCCAGTTATACAAGGCCTCGTAACTGCGCAACAACACGCCGAGATTATCGGCCGCCTTTCTTTCCATGGATCCTCCCCGACCCCGCATGGTAGGCCGCGGTCCGTGCCCCCACCTGCTGCCAGGGGCCACGGCTTACGGCAGACCCTATTTAATCTTGCGATAGTATTCTCTTGCGACAGTGCCCCATTCGAATGCATATACCCCATTCCCATGGACACCATGCCGCCAATCGGCCAGTACCTATCATAGCAAGGCCCGGTACAAAATGGGCCCATGAATCCTTGTGTGCCAAGAACCAGGGGCGCGCCGCGCGCACATAAGGCGGTCACGCTGTACATTCCGGAATCCACGCACCGCGCCTTTGTGGTTGGGATTTTGCGGGACAATCCTAAAGCCTCGCATCACCTGCAAGCAATGGAGTTACACCCGCCACACGCGCCTTAAGTTCGCGTATAATGGCTAAGCCACCGCTTTCCCCCGAAGGGAACCGTCCCCGCAGAGAGGGGGGGGTATCGCTGACATCCTGACCTATCTCGAGACGCCTGCCACGATGCGCCCATTGGCGACATACGAACCCGGGCACCTCGATC